>JASJDY010000185.1 GCA_030065025.1 Planctomycetota bacterium | reverse complement strand
TCATCGCGATGATCAGGAGGCTGCTTCCGACCGCGAACTGCATGGGCAGACCGCCCAGCAACACGAGCGCAGGAACGATGAGGAAGCCCCCGCCCACACCGACGAATCCCGTAAGCGCCCCGACGAGCAGGCCATCGACGACAATGCTCGCGCGCGCGCGCTGGGACGAGATCTCGTCGCTGGGCACCACCTTGGGCGGCCTGAGCATCAAGATGCCGGCGAGCGCCATCACGCCGACGAACGTCAGCACCTGCACCTCGCCCGACACGATCCCGCCCAGCATGGCGCCGAGATAGGTGCCGCCCATGCCGGGCAGACCGAACCAGAACACGCTCGGCCAGTGCACGAGGCCACGGACCGCCGCATGAATGCCCGAGGCGCCGGCGATCGAGCCGACGATGAGGAGCGAGCCGGCGATGGCGATCTTCTCGTCCTGCCCCACGAGGTACATCAGCACGGGCACCGTCAGGATCGACCCGCCCGAGCCCATGAGGCCGAGGCTGACGCCGATCAGCAGCGCGCCGAGGAGAGCCAGCAGCATCTCAGGCCCGCTCCGGAAACGGCCCGCGCTCGCGCATCGGGGAGACACGAGCATCGAAGGGCATGACGATCACAAGCCGTACACGTAGATGAGACTCAGGTAGACCCCAACGACGACGAAGACGAGCCCCGTGACGACGCGTGCGCCCCGGGCGAAGGCCGTGGTGCGGTTGTACGCCGCGCCGAGCCAGCGGGCGCCCGTCGCAACGCCCAGTGCGAAGCCGATCACCGGCAGTGCCGTGCCGACGCCGTACACCAAGGGCAGCAGCACGGGGCTGCCCTCCTTCACGGCGATCGGAACGAGGCTCACGAAGAACAGGCCGGCCGAGACCGGGCAGAAGGAGAGGGCAAACACGACGCCGAGCGCCAACGCGCCGAACAGGCCCCACGACCGCACGCGCCGCTGGAGACCTTCCCCCACCACACGGCCGCTGCCGCCGAGCTCGAGCAGGCCGAGGAGGATCATGCCGGCCAGCACCAGGACGGGGCCGAGCGCCATGTTGATGTACTTCTGGAGGAACTGCGAGAGCCCCGGAGCGCCCACGAGACTCCCCACGAGCACGGCAGCCAGTGCGACGTACACGATCGAGCGTCCGAGTGCGTAGAGCAGCCCCATGAGGAACACGCGCTTGGTGCTCTGAACGTCGCGGCCGATGTAGCTGATCGCCGCGATGTTGGAGGCCAGCGGACACGGGCTGATGGACGTGAGGATGCCGAGCCACACGGCGGTTCCGATGAGGGCGACGAGCTCCGGCATCGCTACTCCTCGTCCTCCTCTGCCTCGTCGGGCTCGTCCGGCTCGTCTTCCTCGGCCCAGCCGTCGAGGACCATCCGCGCGGCCCCGTGCACGTAGTCGTGGAAGCCCTGCTCGTCGCCGGTGAGGTCCCAGACGCGCTTGAGCACGATGTAGTCCTCCTCCTCGTCGCCGCGCATGTCGACGAGCACCAGCGAGCTGCGCATGAGTCCGTAGCGTTCGACCGCGTCGGTGTGCCAGGCCTCGTCCATGTTCGCGGTCTGCCATGCGACCACGCCGTTCGCCATCTCGCCGGCGAAGTGCTTGTCCAGGGCCGAGCGAGCGTGGGCCTCGATGGTGTTGCAGGTCACGCAGCGCTTCGTGCTGTGGAAGTAGCGGACCACGAGGCGCCGCTCCGGCCCGCCCGCTGCCTCGACCGGCTTCGCGTCCTGGCCCGCGACACCTTCGAGCGCATGCCGGACCCCGACCTCGCGCCCCACGGCGTAGCCGCACGTGAAGATGACGAACGTGAGCAGCAGGGCCTTGGCCACCTTGCGTAGCGTCATGACCGTCCTCCGGCTACTGGAGCAGCTCCTTGACCTGCTCTGGGCTGATGGCCTTGCCGACGACCTTGACCTCGCCGTCGACGACGAGCGCCGGCGGCGTGACGACGCCGCTCGCGAGAATCGCCTGCAGGTCGGTCACCTTCTCGAACGTGTAGTCGAGACCAAGCTCATCCGCGGCTTGCTGTGCGTTCTGCGCGAGCTTGTCGCACTTGGCGCAGCCGGGACCGAGAACCTGGATCTTGAGCATCGTCTCCTCCTAGGTGGATGTTGACTGCATTGCCGGCGCACACCGAACGCGGGCCGTCGCCTGAGCGGACTCCGCAAGAACGCGTTCGATGCAGCCGAAGAAGTTCAGGACGCAAGGCGTGCGCAGGCGGTAGACAACGTTCTTCCCACGGCGCTCACCCTCGATGATGCCCGCCGCCTTCAGCACGCCGAGGTGGCGCGAGACCGTGGAGAGGTCGGCGCCGATGCCGTCGGCGAGCTCGCACACGCAGTGCTCCTGACGGGCAAGCTGCTCCACGATGTAGAGCCGGGACGCGTGCGCGAGTGCCTTGATGACGTCCGCGCGAAGCTCCAGGCGCCTGCGTTCGCGTCGATTCATGCGCTTCCCTCTCTTCACACGATGGCTCCGTAGATCAGGCCGGACACGGTGGCCATCACGATCACCAGCGCGACGAACGCCACCGTCTTGCGCACACCGAGGATCGCGCCGATGACGAGCATGTTGGGGAGGCTGAGCGCCGGTCCCGCAAGCAGCAGCGCCAGGGCCGGTCCCTCGCCCATGCCCGAGCCGAGCAGGCCCTCGAGGATCGGGATCTCCGTGAGCGTCGCGAAGTACATGAACGCGCCGGCCACCGAGGCGAACAGGGTGGCGCCCAGCCCGTTGCCGCCGACCATCGAGCCGACCCAGTCCGACGGGATCAGCCCCTCGTTCCCGGGCCGCCCGAGGAGCAGACCCGCGACGAGGACGCCGCCGAAGAGCAGCGGCATGATCTGTTTCGCGAAGCCCCAGGAGGCGTCGAACCACGACTGGTTCTCCTCGCTGCCCGTCGCGGTGATCACGGCGAGGGCGAGCGCGGCGAACGTGAAGGGCACGACGGGGTGTGAGGGCAACAGCAAGCCGAGGACCAGAGTCGCGGTGACGACGAGGCCGGCCTTCCACGCGGGGATGCCGAACCAGCGCACGAGCACGATCGCGAGTCCAAGGCCGAAGGCCGATGTGATCCACCACTTGTGGGCGTGCACGGTGAACCAGAACGTGCCCGCCCCCTCACCCGGCGCTCCCCAGTTCGCGAACACGAGCACGCCGATCATCGCGATGAAGAAGACGACCTCCTGGCCCAGCGTCCGTGTCGACTCCTCGTCGGGCAGGACGAAGCCCGCCTCCGTGCGCTCGCTCTCCTCCCTGCGGAAGAGGAACGCCATGAGCAGGCCGATCACCACGGCGAAGACCACCGCGCCCACCGCGCGGGCTACGCCCAGCTCCCAGCCGAGCACCCGTGCCGTCATGACGATCGCCAGCACGTTGATCGCGGGACCTGCGTAGAGGAAGGCGGTGGCGGGCCCCAGCCCGGCCCCCCGCTGGTAGATACCGCCGAAGAGGGGCAGCACCGTGCACGAGCAGACGGCGAGGACGGCCCCGGAGACGGAGGCCACGCCGTAGGCCACCCAGCGCTTGGCCTGGGCGCCGAGGTAGCGCATGACGGCGGCCTGGCTGACGAACACGCCGATGGCCCCGGCGATGAAGAAGGCCGGGACGAGGCAGAGCAGGACGTGCTCCCGCGCGTACCAGGCCGTGAGCGCGACCGCCTCCTGCACGGCACCCGCAACGCGTGGATGGTCCCACGGCGTGAAGTAGAGAGCCGCGAAGACGGCCAGGGCGCCGAGCAGCGTCTTGCCGTCCGTCCTCCGGTCGAAGGGCATGGATCCCTCGCAGGCAGCCTGGGGCGGGCGGCAACTCGGACGCTACGTCACGCTTGGCCAAATGACCAAGTGATTCGGATCGTCGGAAACGGGATCCCGACCTGCAGCGCGGGCCGAGACGCAGCCCTCGTGGCCTGCAATCCGCCAAACCGTGCTGCGGTAGCCTTCCACCCCGGCGAATCTGCAGCAGACTCTCACGCCACCGCCGTGCGCCAGGCATGGCTCCCCCGCTCGAGGAAGCACGATGACCCAACGGACCTTCCCCCGCCCCACCCCGATCGTCTACGCCCGCGGCGACGGCATCGGCCCCGAGATCATGGACGCCACGCTGCAGATCCTCGAGGCCGCGAAGGCCGAGCTGGAGCTCCACGAGATCGAGATCGGCCAGAAGGTCTACGAGCGCGGCATCAGCGCAGGCATCGAGCCCGAGAGCTGGGACGTCCTGCGCCGCACCGGCGTGTTCCTCAAGGCGCCGATCACCACGCCGCAGGGCAAGGGCTTCAAGAGCCTCAACGTGACGACGCGCAAGTCGCTCGGGCTCTTCGCCAACGTCCGCCCGTGCCGCAGCTACCACCCCTTCACGCGCTCGCTGCACCCGGGGATGAACCTGACGATCATCCGCGAGAACGAAGAGGACACGTACGCGGGCATCGAGCACCGTCAGACCCAGGAGGTCACGCAGTGCCTGAAGCTCATCAGCCGCCCGGGCTGTGAGAAGGTCATCCGCTACGCCTTCGACTACGCCGAGCGCGGCGGCAGGCGCAAGGTCACTTGCATGAGCAAGGACAACATCATGAAGATCACCGATGGCATGTTCCATCGGATCTTCGACGAGATCGCCGCCGACTACCCGGACATCGAGAACGAGCACATGATCGTCGACATCGGCTCGGCGATGGTCGCCGACGCGCCGGAGCAATTCGACGTGATCGTCACGCCCAACCTGTACGGCGACATCATCAGCGACATCGCCGCACAGGTGGCCGGCTCGGTGGGCATCGCCGGCAGCGCCAACATCGGCGAGAGCGCCGCGATGTTCGAGGCGATCCACGGCAGCGCGCCGGCCATCGCCGGCAAGAACGTCGCCAATCCCAGCGGCCTCCTGCACGGCGCCGTCATGATGCTGGTCCACATCGACCAGACCGAGGTCGCCGAGCTGGTGCGCAACGCCTGGCTCAAGACCATCGAGGACGGCGTGCACACCGCCGACATCCGCCTCGCGGACAACATCAACCCCGTGGTGGGCACCGATGCCTTCGCCCAGGCCGTCATCGAGCGATTGGGCGACAAGCCGCGACGTCTGGCCTCGGCGACGTTCGGCCACGGCGGGGAGCACGTCGCTCCGCCCTCGCATCCGGTGGAGAAGAAGGAGATCGTCGGCGTCGACGTCTTCCTCGACTGGGACGAGTCGAACCGCGACCCCGACGTCCTCGGTGCTGCGCTCCAGCGCCTCGACGGCGAGGGCCTCAAGCTCAAGATGATCACGAACCGCGGCGTGAAGGTCTACCCCGGGGGCCTGCCGGAGACCTTCTGCACCGACCACTGGCGCTGCCGCTTCGTGGCGGAACAGCAGGGAGGCACGGTCACGCACGAGCAGGTCATCGCCCTGCTCGGCCGCGTCGCCGGCGCGGGCCTCGACTTCATCAAGACCGAGCACCTCTGCACGTTCGACGGCGAGCTGGGCTACTCCCTCGGTCAGGGCGAATAGAGGCCGCGAGGCCCGTTGCGACCGCAGGCGCAGAGCGCTGCCACAACGAGCGCGAGCGCGTTCTCGAGTTCGTACTCGTGACGGTCTGACCTACGCAAGGCACCTGACGTGGGTCAGGCCCTCACGCGCTCGCGCTCGCATATGCGCTCGCGCTCGTCACCCCAGACCTACAAGCCGTCGGCCTACACGCTAGGCCTGCACCTTCAGCACCGCCGACCCCTGCACCCGATCCTCGAGGATCGCCGTCAGGCCCTCGACACAGTCCTCGAACGCGAACGCCTCGACGTGCGTCTCGACCGCCCCCGTCGCGGCGATGGCGAGCAGCTCCTCGCCGTCACGGCGCGTGTTCGCGGTCGTCGAGCGCACGGTGCGCTCGCCGAACAGGTGCCGCGTGTAGTCCATCTGCGGCACGGGGCTCATGTGAATGCACGCGGATGCGACCGTGCCGCCCCACCGTGTGCTCTCCAGCGCCTGCGGGATCAGCTCGCCCGCCGGCGCGAAGATCACCGCGCGATCCATCGGCTCGGGCGGCGCCTCGTGGCTGTCCCCCACCCAGTCCGCGCCCATCTCGCGCGCGAGCGTGCGATGCGCCTCACCGCGGGTCACGACGAACACGCGACAGTCCCAGTGGCGGGCCACCTGCATCGCGATGTGCGCCGAGCTGCCGAAGCCGTAGAGCCCCACCGTCTCGCCGGGCTTGACGTCGGCCTGCCGCAGCGCGCGGTAGCCGATGATGCCGGCGCAGAGCAGCGGCGCGACCTGCAGGTCCGGCACGCTACCCGGCAAGGCGTAGGCGAACGCCTCCGGCACGACCACACGCTCGGCGTACCCGCCGTGCGCCGTCCACCCCGTGTAGCGGGCGCTGCGGCACAGGTTCTCGTCGCCGCGCGCGCAGTCGGCGCACGAGCCGCAGGTCTCGTGCAGCCACGCCACGCCCACGCGGTCGCCCGGCTGGAAGCGCTGGCCGCCTCGCACCACCGTGCCGACCACCTGATGCCCCGGCACGACCGGCAGCTTGGGCAACTCGATCTCGCCCTGCACCACGTGCAAGTCCGTGCGGCAGAGACCGCAGACGGCGACGTCGACCAGGATCTCGCCCGGGCCCGGCTCCGGGTCGGGCATCTCGCCCAGGCGCAGCGCGCCCTCGTCCAGCTTGCCGGGCGCGTCGAGGATCCAGGCTCTCACTGTCGGCGCATGGCCTCCACGGGCGGCAGGCGCGATGCCTTCCACGCAGGGATGAGACCACCCAGCACGCCGAGGATCAACGACAGCACGATGGCCGTCGTGAGCAGGGGACCGTCCACCTGGAAGGCGAACGCCGACTCGGTGAACGTGTTCCAGTTCATCGTGCCCGTCTGCATGCCGTTGAGGGGCAGCACGAGCAGGCAGCCGATGATGCCGCCGGCCAGGCCGATCAGCGCCGCCTCGAACAGGAACGCGAGCAGGATGGCGTTCTGGCCGAAGCCGATCGAGCGAAGTACGCCCACCTCGTGCGTGCGCGCGCCGACGGCGGCGAGCATCGTGTTCGCTGCACCGAGCACCGCGGCGATGCCCAGGATGCCGGCGAGCAGCGTGCCGAGCACGCCGAGCACGCCGCCGAGGATGTCCGTCTGGGCCGCGAAGTACGCACGCTCGGAGGCGACCTTCGACGGCAGGCGCTTGTCCTCGGACAGCTCCTCCGCGATGCGCTCGACGTCCGTGCCCGGCTGAACCTTGGCGATCACGCGCTGGCGCATCGGTCGCTCGAGCGCCGCCGTGATGCGGTCGACGTCGCCCCAGATCTCGGAACGGTACGCGCCGGCGTGCTCGAAGATGCCCACGACCTTGAACGGCGTGACGTTGACGATGAGCGTCTGGCCCAGCTGACAGTCGCGGATGCGCTGGCTCGTCGGCAGTCCGACGATGATCTCGTCCGCCCCGAAGTTGAACTTGCGTCCGCCGGGCAGGAGCTTGAAGTCGTCGCCGTGGATCTCGAAAGACGCTGGCTCGACGCCACGTATCGGCACGTTCACGAGACCGCCGCCGTCGGCCTTGTGCAGGAAGAGGGCGAGGTAGCACTCGCCCGCGGCGAGCGGCTGACCGTTCCCATCCAGCACGACCTCGGGCCGCACCTTGTACTGGTTGACGCGATCGAGCGGGATGCCGCTCTCGCCTTCGCTCGTCGCGCCCGAGCGCAGGTACACGGCCACGTCGTCCGCGCCCGTGTCGGCGTGCAGCGCCTCGAAGCCGGTGCGCAGCGCGAAGACGCCGCACAGCACGGCGATCGTCATGGCGATGCCCAGCGCGCTGAGGATCGAGGCCTGCCAGCGCACGATCAGGCTGCGCACGGGGTACTTGAGCGGCACGAGTCGCCGGCGACGGCCGCCCGACGGGGATGTCGGCAACCGGGCCATCAGATGCCCCTCCGCAGCTGGTCCACGGCGCGCATGCGTGCCGCGCGCCAGGCAGGCACGGCCCCGCCGATCAGGCCGGTGACGACGCAGATGACGGCGGCCCAGAGGTAGGTATCCGTCTCCACGGTGAACACCGGGATCTGCGTGCCGAAGAGCTTGCGGAACGTGTCCTGCGTGAAGTACGCGATGCCCGCGCCCACCAGCCCGCCGCTCAAGGCGAACGCGCAGGACTCCATGAGGTAGAGGCGCGCCGGGACGCTGGTGGAGAAGCCCAGCGCCTGGAGGATGCCCATGGAGCGCAGCCGCTCGCGTGCGGCGATCGTCATGGTGTTGACGATGCCGAAGACGATCGCGATGAGGACGGCCGCACCGATCATGCCGAGGAACGTCGGCAGGTTGCCGAGCATGTTCACAAAGTCTGCCTGGAAGGCCGCTTCGGACTGCGTGCGCGTGCGCTGCGGGCCGCCCTCGTAGTACGCATCGATGGCGTACGCCACGTCCTCGCCGCGGTAGCCGTCCTCCAGCCGGATGAGGTAGACGCTCGTACCGCGCGGCCCCATTGCCTCCCCACGCTCGAGCGACTCGTCGAGGTAGTGGAAGTGGAAGTACATCGTCATCTCGTCCACGTTGGCGCGCGCGGAGCGGTAGATGCCGTGGATGTTGAACTCCCACATCCGGAGATCGGCGCGGGGGTAGATCGTGCCGATGAGTGGCACGGTGTCGCCGACCTTCAGCCCCCACTTCTCCGCCAGGCCGATGCCGATGATGGCGCCGCGCTTGTCGTCGATGAACGCCTTCTTCTGCTCGTCCGACAGGAGCAGCTCCGGATACTGCTCGAAGAGGATCTCGGCGTCGCACGCGAACTGGGCGAAGAAGTTCTCTTCGCTCTTGTAGCGGCCGCCGAACCAAGCCATGCGGCTGACGGAGTCGACGCCGTCGATCGCCCCGATCGCCCCCTTGTAGGCCGACGGCAGCGACTGGAAGAGGCTCACCGCGCTGGCGGTGATGATGCGGTTGCTCGCGGATTGCGAGACCGCGGCGTCCAGGCTCGTGACGATCGAGCGCAGGAAGCAGAACAGGAAGATGGCGACCGCCACGGCTCCCACAGTGAGGGCCGCGCGCACGGGGTGGCTCCACGCGTGCCGCCGGACCAGTCGACCGAGGTTCATGCGGTCTGGCTCTCCACGACACCCTTGTCGAGGTGCAGCACGCGGCTGGCGGTCTCGCCGGCCTTGAGGTCGTGCGTCACCATGACGATCGTCTTGCGGTACTCGCTGGTGAGGCGCTGAAGGAGGTCGAGCACCTGGTCCGCGCTGTCGCGGTCGAGGTCGCCGGTCGGCTCGTCGCAGAGCAGGATCGTCGGGTCCATCGCAATGGCGCGCGCGATGGCCACACGCTGCTCCTGTCCGCCCGAGAGCTGCTTGGGTCGGTGGTCCATGCGGTCGCCCAGCCCGACGATCTGAAGGGCGTACTCCGCCTGCTCGCGGCGCTGCGTCTTGGAGAGCGGGGTGAGCAGGAGCGGCAGCTCGACGTTCTCGAGCGCCGTCAACACGGGGATGAGGTTGAATGCCTGGAACACGTAGCCGATGTGCCGCGCGCGCCAGGCCGAGAGCCGATCGCCGCCGAGCTGGCTGACGTTCTCCCCCACGACCTCGATGGTGCCCTCATCGGGATCATCGAGCCCGCCGATGAGGTTCAGGATCGTGGACTTGCCCGAGCCCGACGGCCCCATGAGCGCGAGGAACTCGCCCTCCTCGACGTCCATGTCGAGGCGATCGAGCACCTGCAGCTCTTCGCCACCCTTGCGGTAGGCCTTGCTGACGCCGCGCAGGCGGATGACGGGTTCGCTCATCGTGACGCTCCGTGCTGCCGCCGCGCGGCGCTACTCCGCGATCTCCACGCGATCGCCATCCGACAGGCTCACCGCCGGCGCGAGCACCACCTGCTCGTCGCCGTTCAGCGGGCCTTCGACGATGACGCGCCGCCCGCGCAGCTCGCCACGCTGGACCGACACCGCGCGGACGCGGCCCGCCCCGTAGACGAAGACCACGCTGCGACCGCCGCGCATCACTACCG
>JASJDY010000184.1 GCA_030065025.1 Planctomycetota bacterium | reverse complement strand
TGCGCGGTGATCGCCGAGTCCGCGCCCGACGTCGAGCTCGAGGGCTTCGCACGCCTGGTGCTCGACAGCATGCCCCTCGAGCAGAAGCAGAACGAGTCGTTCGAGAAGACGACCTTCCAGGGCAAGTCCGCCTACCGCTTCACGGTCTCCGGCACCGTTTCCGAGGTGCACGTGCGCTACGTGAACACGATGTTCCGCAACGGTGACTTCGTGTTCCAGCTCATTGCCTGGACTGCGTTCAGCCGTGCCCGGCCCGGCTTCCACGAGCCGACGCTGCGTG
Source organism: Planctomycetota bacterium (assembly GCA_030065025.1). Taxonomy (GTDB): domain Bacteria; phylum Planctomycetota; class PLA2; order PLA2; family JAEUHO01; genus JAHEIK01. The sequence continues at coordinate 9,725 of JASJDY010000184.1, read as the reverse complement.
CGTTCACGATCCTGCCCGGGAAGGTGACGGGACGGAGCACCAAGCGCAAGGTGCCCGACGCAGAAGGCGTCGGCTGGCTCGTGCGCGACGGCGTCTTCAAGAGCGCCGCCTTGCAGGTCGCCGTCGAGCCGCGAGGCGGCTGGCGCGTCACGGTGGGGGGCGAGCTCGAGTCGATGAACGCCGACGCCGAGGTCGGTCTGCTGCACTCCGTCCCGGACGTCTACATGGTGCTGTTGGTCGAACGCGCTGCAGGCGTGGACAAGAAGGCCTTCGCCAAGAGCACGATGAACTCGTGGGAAGAGGGCACGGATCCCAAGCCCAACGGCCGGACGCTCAAGGCGAGGATCGGCACGCATGAGGTCACGTTCCGGGGCTTCACGCCGGGCGCCAACCCCGAGTTCGAGTTCCTGAAGGCTGTCTTCTTCCAGGACGACCTCTGCATGCAGGTGCTGTTCTGGTACGCCGCCAGCAACCGCAAGGAGGCCCTGGCCGTGATCCCCGACGGCGTAGCCTCACTGAAGCTGCTCTCCGATGTCGAGACGCAGGCCGTGGCCAAGGAACTGCGCAGCGGCCCCGATCCCGAGAACCAGGTTGGCTCGGGCTTCAGCCTGCGACGGGGGGTCTATCGCGACTTCGAGGGCAAGTTCATCTTCCGGAAGCCGCCCGGCGAGTACTGGCGCGTGCACGCCGGCATGGGGGCGCGTGCGCGGAACGCCGACGCGCGCATCTACATGGAACACCCGACCCTGGGCATCTCCGGGCTCGTGATCTTCGAGCCGAAGGCACAGTTCACCGCCGACACGTTCCACCGGGCCGTGGCCGGCGCGATGTTCGGCGAAGACACGCCCGTGGTGAAGAAAGGCGGTCGGCCCGTCACCGTGGATGGGGGCCAGGCCTTGGCCACGCGGGGCAACATCGCCAGCGAAGGACTCGAGCTCCGCTACCACCTGGTCACCACGATTCGCAACGGCCTCGCCTACCAGGTGATCCTCTACGGGCTTGAGCGAAACGTGCGGGCCTCGACGAAGGCCATCGAGGCCGTCCTCGGCAGCTTCCGCTTCGACCCGAAGCTCGAGGCGCAGGTGATCGAGGACGAGGGCATCCAAGACGTACGCTTTGGGTTCGCGTTCAAGCCCGGTCTCGACGGCTTCCCGCACCGGGATGTGACACCGCCGTCGATGGCGGCGATCGGCGCGTTCCACACGTGGGCGTCGCGGGATGGGGCCGTGATGCTCCTGGCGCTCTGTGCGATGCAGCCTGGGCAGGACGCGGATTGGTTCCGCAACCTCATGGCGCAGACGGCGAAGCAGCGCTTCGGCGCGATCCTGCGGTCGACGCCAAGCACCTCGGAGACCACGGTAGCGGGGCTGACGGCGCTGCGTCAGAGCTGGCCTGAGGGCGCCAACACGAACGACATCATCCTGGTCACGCGTGACCGCACCTTCTACGCGCTGTTCCTGATGCGCAGGCAGGGCTTCACGCCGGAGCAGATCAAGGCCATCACGGGGTCGTTCAGGCTGCTCGACTGAACCGGCGCTACTCGTCGTCCGGGGCGGCGGGCTTGCGGTCCAGGATGATCGCAACGCGGAACCCCGTCTCTCTGTCCCCCCGTCCGGTGCGCGTGATGGAACTCCAGGTGCCGATCAGGACCGGGTAGTCGAAGTAGCCGCCGCCACGCACGACCCGGGCCTTCCAGGTTCCGGACCGCGGCTCTTCCGGATCCACCTTGGGGCCGTCGCTCCAGGGCCGGCAGAGGCCACGCACGTACTCCCACACGTTGCCGACCGTGTCGTGGAGTCCCCAGGGATTGGGGCGCAGCGATCCGCACGGCGCGACGCCGGCGAACCCGTCCGTCGTGGCAAAGTAGCGATCTCTCGGAATGCGCTCGATGCGCCGCTTCCGCTCAGCGGCCAACCAGCTCCGATCCGTGACGTTGGCGAACGCACCGAGCTTGCGCGCGTCGTCGGTCTGCCAGAAGCGCTTCGTCGTGCCGGCCCGGCAGGCGTACTCCGACTGGGCATGCGTCGGCAGCCGGTAGTCGCGTTCTTCGTCCTTCTTGCGGAGCCAGGCGAGGAACTGCTGGACCTCGTCGTAGGAGAGCCGTACGGCCGGGTCTTCGTCCGAGGAACTGCCGTCGTGATCGGGCCGCCAGAGCCGAACCTGTTCCGTGCTCGTCTCGCGCGCTTGGAGATAGAAGGGGCGCGTGAGTGTGACCTCGTAGCTGCGCCAGCCGGGCTTCTCCTTCGTGGGGTCACGCCCCATCTTGAAGCGTCCGGCCGGTACGAACACGAAGCGCATCCCGACGATGTTGTGGAACGCCACCGGCACGCCGTACGCGCGGGCAGCCTTGCGCTGGTGCAGGGAGACGTTCGCCCACGCGGCCACCTCGCCATCGGCAACAGCCCACTTGCGCGAGGGCTTGCCCAGGATGGCGACGCCCTCCTTCGTGTCGCGCGCCTTGGCCGCTGCGCGGGCCTGCTCCGCGACGAACGCGAGCAACTCCGTCTCCAGGAGTCCGTGGCCGTCAGGGTCCGCATCGCCGAGGATGCCGTCGGCGAGGCCTGAGAAGAAGCGGACGCTACCGGGCGCGCTCAGAACGACGTTGGTCCCCTTCGGCTTCGCCAACGCGCGGAAGGCAGCCTGCGCTTCCGGGCTCGCGGCCGCGGGCAGCGACTCCAGATCCAGGAACAGCAGCTTGTGCTTCGCACGGCAGCTTGCGATCGCATCGCGCAGCAGCGCGAAGGGGATGAGACTCTCGCGGCGCTTGGGGTCGCCGTCGGCCGGCACGAGGAAGAACGCAGCGTCGACCTTCGTGATCCGGCAGCGCACCGCCACAAGGAGCGAGTCCCTACGGGCCGGGCGCCGCGTGAGCTCCGCCAGGGCCTTCTCCAGCGCGTCCTTCGTCGGCAGGAGCACGCGACGCTTCGTACGGGCGGCGCCGTCCGCCAGGAGCTCGGTGTGGCGCAGGTCGTATCCACGCGCGACCAGGGCGCTGCGAACAGCCGCCATGTCCACGGCTCCACTCGACGATGCGCTCTCCTCATTCGTGTACGAGATGCCCACGAGGAACGCGTAGCGCGTGGATGCCGAGGCGGGCTTCGCGCCGGCTTGCGCAGCGAGGCTCAGTCCTCCCAGCAGCAAGGCGAGCGAAGCGAGGATCGAGGCGATGGTCGTGCGTGACACGCGCAGTCGCTCCTTATCGCTTCCGGACCGGCGCGGGAGGCAGATCGGAGCCGAGACCCCACACTACCCAGGCGGCCCAGTAGTAGGGCTCACGCCAGCGCGGCTGCTTGCGTAGGTGGTCCTGCGCTTCGCGAAGTGCCGCCGCGACGCCCTTGTCGCCGATCCACAGCTCGTAGAAGCGGACCATGAGGGCTCGCGTCGCCTCGTCGTCGACCTTCCAGAGCGAGCACACCACGCTCGGCACGCCGGCGTACAGGAACGCGCGCGTCAGACCGCTGATGCCTTCGCCGTGAACGACCTTGCCGCGGCCGGTCTCGCAGGCGGAGAGCACGGCGAGGTCCGCGTGGATGGGCATGCCCAGTACCTCGAGGGCACTGAGGAGGCCATCGTCCTCCTCTCGCAGTCGCGAGAGCGCCAGTGCAGAAAGTCGCGGGTGCTGTGGGTCGAGCAGGCCGTGGCACGCGAAGTGGACCGAGCGCCATCGGTCCCGACGCGCGAGGGCCTTGCGGAGCCCGGCCTCGTTCGCGTCGGCGCGGAGCAGCCTGACATCGCCGACCGCCTTCGTCTCTGCAGACGTTGCCGGGAGCCGACTCAGGGGGCGGCCACGCATCGTCACGGGCAGCGTGCGACCCGGGGTGCCCGCATAGTCGGGATCGCCGATCGCCAAGACGCCCTGGCCGCGCGCGCGCTTGGACGCATGCAGCAGCAGCCACGTGGTGGCCGACGGGACGAGCGTGACGGGCACGTCGATCAGCGCGCCGAAGGGCACGTAGCCGACGGTGCCTGCCGGCGAAACGACGAGCTCCTTGACGTCGGCGCCGAGTCCGAGTGGTGCGACCAGGAGCGTGCGGAGAGGCTCGATCCGGTCCTCGGCCTTCGCCTGCGTCGACGCCTCCTCGCGTCGCAGCGGTCCGCGCGTACCGGGGCCGCCCGGCCCGTGCAGCGCTTGGATGGCCTCGTCGAGCGCGTCGCGCTTGCCGAGAGAGAGGCCCCGCGCCGACGCGCGGTCGATCACGAGCGCGAGCACCTCGTCTGCATCCTGGAGGTAGAAGACGAACGTCTGACCCGCGCGCAGGGCTGCCTGGATCGTCTCGAGGCGCGCCGCCGGCGGAGCGCTGCGGCTGCCCTCTCCACGTGCGCGACGGATGCGATCCCGAACCTGGCGCAGCGCATCCAAGGCCTCTTCGAGCGCCCGCTGTTCTTTCTCTGCGCCTTTGTCGTCTCGCTCCCGGGCTGCCTCCAGCTGCTTGCGTGCCTTCGCGACGACTGCGAGCGCGCTCGCCTGCGCATCACGAAGGGCAGGCGGTGTCTCGCGCCGGCTCGGGCCTGCGAGAACGGCCGCCAGCGACATGGCCCGCCCGTCCTCGACGAAGGAGATCGCGCTCGCGTAGGCCTTCAGCCGAGCCGCCGCACCGGCGCCGAGCGCGAACACGTCGCTGTACTCGCTGCGCACGGCTGTCGTCTCGTTCTCGCCGAGCCCGGCGAGCAGCGCGTGCAGCTCGCTGCGTGCCTCCTCCGCCACGCGCAGCGTGTCCTTGTAGCGCCGTGCGGCGTAGTGGCCCTTGGCCAGGGACTCCAGCGTGTTGGCGAGCACCTCCTTGGACCCGAGCTCGCGGGCGATCGCCACCGCGCCCTCCAGATCCTTGCGTCCACGCTTCGTGTCTCCGTGTTCGCTGAGCAACAGGCCGATGTTCTCCAGCGTCTTGGCCTCGCCCTCGCGCCGCCCGGTCTTCCGGTGCAGCTCGAGTGCTCGTTCATAGTGGTCGAGTGCCTTTTCGATCTCGCCGAGGTCCTCGTAGGACGCGCCGATGTTGCCGGTCGTCGTGGCGATGCCGTCGCGATCGCCGATCTTCCGCATGAGCTCGAGGGCTTCTTGCTGCAGGGCCAGGCAGCGCTTCTCGTCGCCCATGCGCGAGTACAGGTTGCCGAGGTTGACGAGCGCGGAGGCTTTGCCGCTGTCCGTGCCGCGCTTCGTCTCGATGTCGAGACAACGCTCCAGGTAGCCTCGTGCCCGCGCGTAGTTGCCGACCAGCTCGTGCACCCTGCCGAGGCCGTTCAGGGCGTCCGCCGTGTCGGTCGGGCTATCGAGCTTCTCGAGGAGCACGAGTGCGCGCTCGAACTCCCGCAGCGCTCCCGGGTACTCGCCGAGGGTCTCGAACGTGACTCCCAGGTTCGTCGTGGAGCGGACGACGGCGATCGCGTTGCCGAGACCGTCCCAGACGTCGAGCGCGTCGCGATGCGCATCGAGGGCTCCCGGCCCGTCGCCATCGCGAAGCAAGGCATCTGCGAGCACACCGAGTGAGACGCCTGCGTCGTGGGCCCGGCTCAGCGCTTCGTAGTCGGCCACGGCGCTCTCCGCATGCTCGACGGCAAAGGCCGCGTCGCCATGCACGAGGCCCTGGCGTGCAGCCTCCAGATGGAGCGCTGCGGCCTGGCGCCGCCAGCCGAGCTTCTCCGCACCACGCGCGGCCTTGGCGTACCCCTCCGCCGCGTCGCCAGGTCGCTCCGACTTCGCGAGGCCCTCGGCCCGCATGGCGTGCAGCTCCACGTGCGTCACGGTCGTCATGCTGCGGCCAAGGCTCTTCGTGAGCGCGAGGACGCGCTTCGCATCCTCCGCGTTGAGCGCCTCCTCGACGGCGTCGAAGGTGTCGAGCAGCTTGCGATTCGACCAGCGCGTGCGCCGCTGCTTCACGTAGCGCGGAAGCGGCTTGGCGTCCAGGCGCTCCGCCGCAGCCTTGGCGAAGATGTGCGCGGCGTCGACTTCGTCGGCGAGGCAGAGCTCCTCGGCGACGATCCACGGATCCGGTGGGTCCCGGCGTGCGATCCGGGCGACAGCCTGGGCGTCGTCGCGATCCAGGGCGTCCAGGACCTGGTTCGCCGCTTCACCGGGGTCGTCGGCGCGGGCCGCTGTCATCCCGAGCGCAAGCAGCAGCAAGAGGAGGCACCAGGCGTGGATCGTGCGGCGGCGCATGCGGGACGCGATTCTAGTGCGGCATCCCTCCCGCATGCGACGACCTCGTATGCTGGAGTCACGGGCGGAGCAACGAGCCGGCCTCTCCGCTCGCGGGGGTTCGTCGTGCGTCTTGTCGCCATCGCGTGCGCTGCCATTGCGTTGCTGGTCGCCGCGGTGCTGCTGCTCGGGCCTCCCGAGCCGGAAGCAGCAGACCGGCTGGAGGAAGGCGGCCCCCCCGAGGCTGCGCCCACGCTGAAGACCAAGGGGGCCATCCCGGAGGCACCGTCGGCGGAACAGGCTCCCGTCGACGCCCGTGCGCTGTACACGGGCTTCGCGAGCGAAGACCCCGAGGCGCGCCAGGCCGCCTACCAAGCCGCGGCGCGGGCCCGGCGCATCCCGTTCGACGCGAAGCTGATCCGCCTGATGGTCGATTGGTTCCAGACCGACGACCACACGCTCATCCATCGCGCGATGGTGGTCCTGCTGCGGACGGGGCCGGCCGTGCGCCCGCTCGTCGAGCCGCTTCTCGAGCATGAGGACGGCCGGGTCCGGCGCGACGTGCTCGTTCTGTACGGCAGCTGGGCCCGCTTCGGCTTCGACGAGCAGCCGCTGCCCAACATGCTGCGTTTCCTGAAGGACGAGGACGACCGCGTACGGCGCTACGCGATGGACGTCGTCGCCCGCGGCGTGCCCTACGACGCCGAGATCGCGGCGTGGCTTCGTGAGCAGATCGTGCCCACGCCCGGCGCTGCGTACTTCGGCCCGGAGGTCGCGCTTGCCCGGATGGGGCCGAAGGGAGTCGCGCAGCTGGTGGCGATGCTCGACGACCCGAAGCTGCGCACGAATGCCCTCGGCGGCCTGTCCGGGGCGCCGCCGCAAGCGATCCGGCAGATCCTGCCGACGCTCGCGGAGCTCATCCGCGACGACCGCGACGAGGACACGCAGGTAGGCGCCGTCCGCCTGCTGTTCAAGCTCGAGGGCGACATCGGGTTCATGCTGCCTGTCCTCAACGAGACGCTGCACGGCGAGTCCCTCGCCGTTCGCGTCGAGACGCTCATGGCGCTGGAGCAGGCGGGCGCTCGCGCCGCGCCGGCGCTCGAGGGCCTCCTCCTGGCGCTCTCGGACAACGACGAGCGGATCGCCTCACGCGCCGCCGGGATCCTCGGCACGCTGGAGGCGCACCACGCACGGATCCTCCCCGCCTTGCGCACGGCCATCGACGGCGAGGCAGGGGACCATGCCGCCGCGGCGCTCGGAGCATTGGGAGCGGCGGGCGTGCCCTACCTGCAGGATGCCCTCGACAGCGGAGACGAAGACGCTCGCTACTTCGCGCTGTCAGGAGTCGCCGCACTCGGAAAGACGGGCGCACCCCTGTTGTCGCGCGTGACGGCGCTGCTGGCCGAGGAAGACTATGAGCTGCAGAGGCGGGCCGCTACGGCGTTGGGCCGCATGGGCGAGGTCGCCGCGCCAGCGATGCCGGCCCTGCTCCGGCTCGTCCACGACGAGACGCTGACACCCGGTGGCGCGGCGGGCATCTTCATGCGCATGGGCAGCCCGGCCGAGCGTGCTCTGCTCGACGAGCTCAAGCGAGCGGACGCGGCTGGTCAGGCGCGAGTGCTGCACGTGATCGCGGCCTTCGAGGGGCGCAGTGCTTTCGCCCTCGACGCGCTCGCGCCCTTTCTCGAGGACAAGGACAACGAGCGGAGGCAGCTCGCCGTCTGGGGCGTGCTCGCGGCGCTGGAGCGCCCGGCGGACGCCACGGAGGCGAATGCGATCACGGATCCCGCGCTCCGCTCGCGCGTGCGATCGTTGATCGAGGGCCTCGAGGACGATCCGGTGCCGAGCATCGGCCGCCGTGTGCGCGGTGCGTTGGCCTGGATCGCCGAACTGGACGCAGGCCGACGCTAGCGCTCGATCCAGAGTCCGCGCAGCGGGTGGCGCGAGAGTGTGTTGTGGATCACGGTGTCACCATCGGCGCGCGTGCGGAAGCCCTTGACCCAGGACTGGACGAGGTCGGCAACGCCGTACCAGTAGACCGGCACGCACGGCGCACTCTCGAGCAGGAGCTTCTCTGCGTTGGCCAGGAGACGCGCGCGTGGGCGAGACTCGTGCATCTCACGCGCCTCCGCGAGCAGCGCGTCGAAGCGGGGATCCGACCAGCGGCTGTGGTTCTGGAGACTCGTGCCCGTGAACAGGTCGAGAAAGTCCGTAGCGTCCGCGTAGTCGGAGATCCAGCCGGCACGACAGGCAGCAAAGCGTCCCTCTCGACGCGAGTCCAGGTAGAGCGACCACTCCTCGTTTCGCGTGGTCACGTCCACGCCGAGGTGTGACCGCCACTGCGCCGCGGTGAAGCGCGCGACCTCGTAGTGCGCCTGATTCGTGTTGTAGAGGATTTGGATCGGCGGTAGGCCCTTGCCGCCCGGATGACCGGCCGCGGCAAGTAGCTCGCGCGCCCCCTCGGGGTCGAAGGGCAATCCCGGCGGCGGCACGTAGCCGGGGAGGGATGCAGGCACGAGAGTCTCTGCTGGCCGGTGGAGCTTGAATCCGCGGAGCTCGCGCAGCATCGCCTTCCGGTCAAGCGACATGGCGAGCGCACGACGCACGCGCACGTCGCGCAGTGCTGGGTGCGCGCAGTTGAGTACGAAGTAGTAGACGATGGCCGCCTCCGCGACGCGGAGCTCGGGAGCCTTGCGCAGCGCGGGGGTCACCTCGCGGGGCCAGTCCGACACCCAGTCGAGCTGTTTCTTCGTGAACCGGTTGAGGCTGTCGTAGGGGTCCGCCACAGAGACGAACGCGAAACGAGGTTGGCGGACGGACGCCGCGTCCCAGTACACGTCGTTGCGACGTAGCTCGGCGATGAGTCCGCCCGCCTTTGGTCGCGGATCGAAGCGGACGAGGCGGTACGGCCCCGTCACGGGCGCGTCCACCTCGGCCCACCACGGGGACTCGTCACGTCCTCCGCCGAGGGCGGCCGGAGGCACGACGGCGGCCACAGGCAGGGCCAGCACATCGAGCAGCCTGGGGTGTGGGCGCGCGAGGTCGATTCGCACCGTGCGTGCATCGATCGCGACAACTCCGAGACTGCGTCCGAACTCGGTCCGTGCCTTCGTGTGCGACCACTGCAGGTGCTCGGCGAAGCGCTCGAGGTCCGTCAGCAGCCCCTCCAGCTCCGAGGGCGTCCAGCGCACACGCCGCCCGGTCAGTGCCTCTCGGAGGCGAGGTCCCTTCGCGGCCTCGAGTGCCTCGAGCACCGGCTCGGTCGATGGCAGTCGCCGAACATCGATGCGCTGAGGACGCCCTCCCGCGCTCCGATGCAGCATGCGCAGGCGCTCGATCAGCCCCGGCTCGCGGGATTGGCCGCGTAGCGCGGCCGCGGCTTTGCCGTGGGCATTCCACCCGCGTGCGCCGGCGATCACGTGCAGCATGTACGCGTACTCCGAACCGACGGCCGGGTCGAGCGCACGCCGCATGCTGGCGGCCACTTGCGCAGCCGTGACGGAGCGTCCGTTGCTCCAGCGCGCCTCCTGGCGCAGCGTGAAGGTCCAGGAGCGTCCATCCTCGGCCCGCACCCATGACGAAGCCAGGCCCG
>JASJDY010000028.1 GCA_030065025.1 Planctomycetota bacterium | reverse complement strand
CACCCCGCGCAACGTCCCGCATTTGATCGTCCAGCCCGGGCCGTCACGGTTGAATGTCGCGCACCCTGGCCTCTGGTCCTAGGAGCAGCCGTGATCCACACCCTGGATGCACTCCGTGCGGCAGGCGGCAGCGTCGTCGCCGTCGCGGAGTACGTGCCCGTCCTCGTCATGCTCTTGTTCGCGATCCTCTTCGGGGCCGCGAACCTCATCCTCAGCTTCGTGCTGGGCAAGAAGGGCGAGACGAACCCGGTGAAGGAAGCCGCCTACGAGTGCGGCATGCCCCCGATCACCGACGCGCACCAACGCTTCAGCGTGAAGTTCTACCTCGTCGCGATCAGCTTCGTGATCTTCGACATCGAGGTGGTCTTCCTCTACCCGTGGGCGGTGCACTTCAACGCGATGCCCGCCTTCCTGTTCGTCCAGATGGTGATCTTCATCGGGATCCTCTTCCTGGGCTGGTGGTACGAGATCCGCAAGGGCGCCGTGGACTGGGCGAAGGAGTAGCACGACCGCATCTGCGGGCTCTCTGGGGAGGGGGCAAGGAGTAGGCGACGATGAGTGAAGTCACCCAGACCGAGATCACCGACATGCTGGAAGCGAGCGGCTCCTCGGAGTGCTCCATCCTGCTCAGCACGGTGAAGGCCGTGGCCAACTGGTCGCGGAAGAACAGCGTGTGGCCCCTGCCGCTCGGCCTGTCGTGCTGCGGCATCGAGTTCATGGCCACGGCCGCCAGCCGGTACGACATGGCGCGCTTCGGCATGGAGGTCGCGCGCTTCTCGCCGCGGCAGGCCGACCTGCTGCTCGTGGCCGGCACGCTGACCTACAAGATGGCCCAGGTGATGACCCGCCTCTATGACCAGATGGCGGAGCCCAAGTGGGTCATCTCGATGGGCGCCTGCGCCTCCTCGGGCGGCATGTACCGCTCGTACCCGGTGGTCCAGGGCATCGACGAGTTCATCCCCGTCGACTTCTACATCTCCGGCTGCCCGCCGCGCCCCGACTCGGTCCTGAACGTGCTCATGAAGCTGCAGGACAAGATCGACCGCGACCGCAGCTACGAGCTCACGATCGAGTCGCCGGACGCGCCCGACGCGCTGAAGGTGGGCGAGGTCGCCGTGCTGCCCGGTCGGCGCCACGGTCCGCCCGTCGCCCTGGCGACCGACAAGGAGCGCTACGTCCGCACCGGCCCGCAGAAGCGCATGGCGCGCGGCGTGAAGCCCCGGGAGGGTCGCTGATGGAGCGCGTCACCGAGAGCTGCATGGTCTACACGGACGAGGCGCCCGAGGGCGTCTCGGAGGCCGTTCGCAACGCCCTCACGCCGTTCGGCGTGAAGTGGTCCGAGCACCCGGTCCACGGCGGCTGGCCGGGATGCCTCGTCGACCGCGCCCGCTGGGCGGAGGCGTTCCAGGCGCTCAAGGAGCAGGCCGGGTTCGACATGCTGGTCGACCACACGGCCGTCGACTACCCCGAGCGTGCCGGCGAGCGCTTCACGGTGCTCGGCCTTGCCATGAACCTCGAGACGCAGGAGCGCATCATGCTGCGCACGCGCGTGCCCGAGGGCGAGTCGGTCCCCACGCTGGTGCACCTCTGGAAGAGCGCCGACTGGGCCGAGCGAGAGACCTTCGACATGTTCGGCATCCCCTTCGAGGGGCACCCCGAGCTCACCCGCATCTACATGCCCCAGGACTTCGACGGCTGGCCGCTGCGCCGCGACTTCCCGATGCAGGGCCACAACCGGTTCAAGGACTAGGGGGCGACCGTGACGACCGAAGAGAAGACCACCGCCGCGCCGCCCGCGCCCACGGGTGAGAACCCCGAGTTCGCCCAGCCCGAGTACCGCACGGACATCCGCCTGGACGCCGACGAGGATCCGGGCGATCGCATGATCCTGAACATGGGTCCGCAGCACCCGTCGACCCACGGCGTGCTGCGCATCGTCCTCGAGGTGGACGGCGAGCGCGTCGTGCGCGCGATCCCCGACGTCGGCTACCTGCACCGCGGCAAGGAGAAGATCGGCGAGAGCCTCGGCTACCACCGCTACATCCCGTACACGGACCGGCTCGACTACCTCGCGCCGCTCGCCAACAACTGCTCGGCGACGTGGGCGTTCGAGAAGATCTGCGGCATCGAGGCCCCGCCGCGCGCGCAGGCCATCCGCACCATCTGCTGCGAGCTCGCGCGGATCTCGGCCCACCTGCTGGGCCTCGGCGCCTACGGCATGGACGTCGGCGCGATGACCGTGTTCCTCTACACGTTCACGGAGCGCGAGACCCTCTACAACTTCTTCGAGCATCTCACCGGCGCGCGCTTCACGACGACGTACACGCGCATCGGCGGCGTCTCGCGCGACGCCGACGACGAGTGGCTCCGCGCCGTCCACCAGTTCGTGAGCGGGTTCGACGAGAAGGTCGACACCTGGGAGAACCTCCTCACGAACAATCGCATCTGGCGCATCCGCAACGAGGGCATCGGCGTGATCACGCGTCAGATGGCGCTGGACTACGGCCTGACGGGCCCCGTGCTGCGCGCCAGCGGCGTCGCCTACGACGTCCGCAAGGACCGCCCGTACGGCCTCTACGACCAGGTGGACTTCGACGTCCCCGTCGGCCAGCACGGCGACTGCTACGACCGCTACCTCGTGCGCATCGAGGAGATGCGCCAGTCAGCGCGCATCGTCAAGCAGATCATCGACAAGATGCCCGATGGGCCGGTCTTGGCCGACGAGCCCAAGTACGTGCTGCCCGACAAGCAGGGCGTCATGACGGGCATGGAAGAGCTGATCCACCAGTTCATGCTCATCACCGGCGAGATGGACACGCCGAAGGGCGAGGTCCACAGCCACACCGAGCTGCCCAAGGGCGAGGGCGGCTACATCATTCGCAGCGAGGGCGGCGCCGCGCCTTGGCGCCTCAAGTACCGCGCGCCTTCGTTCGTGAACCTGCAGGTCCTCAAGGACATCCTTCCTGGCGTCCTGCTCGCCGACATCGTCGCGATCCTCGGTTCGATCGACTTCGTGATGGGAGAGTGCGACAAGTGATTCCCCCGACCAACTCCGCGCCGCCGGTTGCCGTCCAGTTCCCGCCGAAGGAGCTGAAGAAGGAGTGCGAGGACATCCTCTCGCGCTACCCGACGCGCATGGCGGCCTGCCTGCCGATCCTGCTCCTGGCGCAGAAGCACTACGACAACTGGGTGAGCCCCGAGGTGGAGGCCGGTGTCGCCGAGTACCTCGGCGTCTCCGACAGCCACATCCGCGGGCTGCTGACGTTCTACGCCATGTACAACGCCAAGCCGGCCGGACGCCATGAGGTGTGGGTCTGCCGCACGCTGACGTGCATGCTGCGCGGCGCCGGCAAGCTGCGCGACACCGCGCTGGGCTGCGCCAAGGCGAAGACCACCGGCGAGGTCGGCGAGGACGGCAAGTTCCTCGTCAAGGACATGGAGTGCCTCGGCCTCTGCGAGGTCGCGCCGGCCGTCTTCGTCGACGGCGAGGCGCACGTCGACGTCACACCCGAGAAGCTCACCGAGCTGATGGAGGCGTGCGACTGATGGCTTCCAAGCGCGACAAGGACGGGCGCTATCCCGAGACCAAGATCCTCTCGAAGAACTTCGGCGTGAAGGACTCCTGGACGCTGAAGGTCGCCAAGAAGAACGGCGCCTACAAGAACCTCGAGAAGGCCCTCAAGATGGCCCCCGCGGACATCATCGAAGAGGTCAAGACGAGCCGCGTTCGCGGACGCGGCGGCGCGGGCTTCCCGACGGGCGTGAAGTGGGGCTTCGTTCCCACCGAGTCCGACAAGCCCAAGTACCTCGTGCTCAACGCCGACGAGAGCGAGCCCGGCACGTTCAAGGACCGCTACCTGATGGAGCTGGATCCGCACCTCGTGCTCGAGGGCTGCCTGATCTGCGCCTACGCGTGCGGCCTCTCCACGATCTACATCTACGTGCGCGGCGAGTACCCCAAGTCGCAGGAGCGCCTCTGGGGGGCCATCGAGGAGGCACGCAAGGCGGGCATCCTCGGCAAGAGCGTCATGGGCAGCGACTTCGCCTGCGAGGCCTATGTCCACACGGGCGCAGGCGCGTACATCTGCGGCGAAGAGACGGGCATGCTCGAGTCGCTCGAGGGCAAGCGCGGCCACCCGCGCATCAAGCCGCCCTTCCCGGCGGTCGAGGGCGCGTTCGGCTGCCCGACGGTCATCAACAACGTCGAGACGCTCGCCCACGTGCCCTGCATCATCGAGAACGGCGGCCAGTGGTTCGCGGACATGGGCATCCAGCCCGATCCCGACAACCCGCGGGCGATGGGCTCCTCGGGCACGAAGCTCATGGGCCTCTCGGGCGACATCAAGACGCCCGGCGTCTGGGAGTTCGAGTTCGGCATCACGCTGCGCGAGCTCATCGAGCAGTACGGCGAGGGCGCACTCGACGGCCGCAAGGTCAAGGCCGTGATCCCCGGCGGGCTGTCGATGCCCGTACTGACGGCCGACGAGCTGGACGTCCCGATGGGCTTCGACGCGCTCGTCAAGGTCGGCAGCGGCCTGGGCACGGCCACGGCGATCGTCATGGACGACTCCCGCGACATGGTCGAGGTGTGCGAGAACATCGCGCACTTCTTCGCGGACGAGTCTTGCGGCCAGTGCACGCCCTGTCGTGAGGGCTGTCACTGGATGGAGAAGATCTTCGCGCGCATCCAGGGCGGCGAAGGCACACCGGCCGACCTCGACCTGCTCGAGCGGCTGTTCATCAACATCGAGGGCCGCACGATCTGCGCGCTGGCCGACGCTGCCGTCTGGCCGCTGCGCTCGATCATCCGCAAGTTCCGGCACGAGTTCCTCGCGAAGATGCCCGGGCATGAAGATGCCCCGGCTTCCACCGAGACCGCCGGCGTGGGAGCGAGCTGATGGGCGACGCCGTCAACACCATCTTCATCAACGGCACCGAGTACCCGTTCAAGCCCGGGCAGACCGTCATCCAGGTCGCCCAGGAGAACGGGATCGACATCCAGCACTACTGCTACCACCCGGGCCTCTCGATCGCGGGCAACTGCCGCATCTGCATGATCGAGGTCGAGGGCAACCCGCAGCCGCAGATCTCGTGCAAGCTCGACTGCGCGCCGCCGCCGTGGATCAAGGAGCCGCTGCGCGTCCAGACCGAGAGCGAGGTCGCGAAGCAGGGGCGCGAGGGGACGATGGAGATGCTCCTCGTCAACCACCCGCTCGACTGCCCGATCTGCGACCAGGCCGGTGAGTGCCACCTGCAGGACTACAGCTACGAGGTCGGCCAGGGCCAGGCCTCGACCACCACGGCGAAGACGAAGCTGCCCAAGAACGTGCCGTTCGGCAGCAAGATCGTCTACGACGCCGAGCGCTGCATCAAGTGCACCCTGTGCGTCCGGTTCTGCGAGGAGATCACGGAGACGAACGAGCTCTCCATGCAGGGCCGCGGCGACGAGGAGATGGTCGTCATGACGAGCAAGGGCGAGTTCGACACGCCCTACTCCATGAACATCATCGACATCTGCCCGGTCGGCGCGCTCACCTCGCGCGACTTCCGCTTCAAGAGCCGCCTGTGGTTCATGGACTTCGCGAACTCGATCGACACGAGCAGCGCGAAGGGCGTGAACATCGTCACCGGCGGTCGCAACGGCACGTTCCTCCGGATCGAGCCCCGCTACAACGCCAGCATCAACGACTGGTGGATGGCCGACGAGGGCCGGGTCGCCTACAAGTACGTCAACTCGCCCTCGCGTCTCGAGACGGCCCTCGTCCGCGATGCCGACGGCCAGTTCCGGGTCGCCAACTGGGAGGACGCCATCTCGGCCGCGGCCGAGGCGCTGCGTTCCAACCCCGGCGACATCCTGCTCGACGGTGGTTGCACGCTCGAGGAGATGGTGCTCGCCAAGGACCTCGCCGGCGCGATGGGCAAGAACGCCAAGTTCGCCGCCGCCACGGGCGAGGGCGACGGCTGGCTCGTCACCGAGGAGAAGGGCGCGAACGCCAAGGGCGCCGAGCTGCTCGAGGTCGCGCGCGCCAAGCGGGCGCAGGCCGCCTCCGTGCTCGTCATCGAGCGCGAGGAGCACGTCAACGCGTCGATGCGTGAGAAGAGCGGCGCGGTCGTCGTCTTCGCCACGGACGGCGAGCACGTGCCGGAGTCGGCGGAGGTCGTCTTCCCGCTGCCGTCATGGGCGGAGCGTGAGGGCACGCTCGTCAACATCGACGGCCTCGCGCAGTGGATGGAGCGCAACCCCGCCATCGGCCCGAACAACCTGCCCGTCTTCGTCGAGATCCTCGAGGACCTCATCGGGGAGCTCGACGACGACTACGCCTGGCGCGGCGCCGACGGCGTGCGCGCCGAGATCGCTGCCCTGCCGGCGTTCGCGAAGGTGGCGCTGCCCTGGCAGACCGAGACCCCCGTGGGAGCCGGCTCATGATCCCGCTCGTCGACCTCGCCGTGATCGCGGCGCCCGTGCTCGGCCTGCTCGCCGACGTCTGGGAGTTCTTCTCCAGGGGCCCGGACGGCGCCGTGACGTTCGGCTGGGTGCTCGGTCGGATCATCGTCGTGCTCATCATCGTGCACGTCCTGCTGATCCTGAGCGCCCTCATGGTCTGGGCCGAGCGCCGTGTCAGCGCGTGGATGCAGGATCGCCTCGGCCCGAACCGCGTGGGCCCCGAGGGCCTGCTCCAGCCCCTCGCCGACCTCGGCAAGTTCATGTTCAAGGAGGACGTGATCCCGGGGCACACGAACAAGCTCATGTACACGATCGCGCCGCTCATCACGGTCGTGCCCGCCATGATCACGTTCGCGGTGATCCCGTTCACGGGCACGTTCGAGATGAACACCGCCGGCGAGGAGGCCGCCGTCTCCTGGCAGGCGGCCGACCTGAACATCGGCGTCCTGTACATCCTGGCGATCACCGGGCTCGGCGTCTACGGCATCACGCTCGGCGGCTGGGCGGGCAACTCGAAGTACTCGCTGCTCGGCGGCGTGCGCGCGAGTGCCCAGATGATCAGCTACGAGCTCAGCCTCGGCCTCGCGGTCGTGCCGGTCGTGCTGATCTGCGGCTCGCTCAACCTCGGTGAGATCGTCGCCCATCAGGCCGATTCCACCTGGCTGGTGTTCAGCCAGCCGCTGGCCGCGTTCATCTTCCTGGTCGCCATCTACGCCGAGACCAACCGCCTGCCGTTCGACATGCCCGAGGCGGAGACGGAGCTGGTGGCCGGCTACCACACCGAGTACAGCTCGATGAAGTTCGCGCTGTTCTTCATGGGCGAGTACGTCGCCATGGTGACGGGCTCGGCGTTGCTCGTGACCCTGTTCCTCGGCGGCTGGACGTTCTTCGGCCTCGAGCAGCTCGGCTGGTGGATGGGCCTGCTCATCTTCTCGGCGAAGGTGCTCTTCTTCCTGTTCGCCTTCATCTGGGTGCGCTGGACCATCCCGCGGTTCCGGTACGACCAGCTGATGAAGCTCGGATGGGTGGTCTTCCTGCCGCTCACCCTCGTCAACGTCGTGCTCACGGCCGGCGCCATCGCGCTGGATGCCAACTGGATCTACTGGGTGCTTCCGCTCCTCGTCATCGGCTCCGCTCTGGGGGCCGCCTACATCGGGTGGAAGCAGGACGAGCACAAGATCAAGCCCCTGCCCGACGCCCCCGGCGTCGCGGGCGGCGGTGAGGAGGCCTAGCTCATGACGGTCAAGGTCAAGCTCGTCAACCGTCGGCGTTCGACCTTCCTCGATCGCCTGTACTTCCCGGCCATCTTCAAGGGGCTGGGCATCACCTTCCGGCGCATGTTCAAGAAGAAGGTGACCATGCAGTTCCCGGAGGAGCGCTGGAGCGTCCGCGAGCAGTATCGCGGCATGCCGGTGCTCGTCAGCGACGACGAGGGGCGTCCGAAGTGCGTGGCGTGCTCGCTCTGCGAGTACGTCTGCCCGCCGAAGGCGATCTACATCGTTCCGCAGGAGCTCGAGGAGGGCAACAAGGTCGAGCGCGGCCCGGCCGTCTTCGACCTCAACATGCTGCGCTGCATCTACTGCGGTCTGTGCGAGGAGGCCTGCCCCGAGGAGGCCATCTTCATGTCCCAGAACTACATGGTCTGGGGCGCGGACCGCGGCGACATGATCTTCCACAAGGAGAAGCTCTACGAACTCGGCGGCGTACGCACCGAGGGCGTGAAGAAGTGGAAGGACAAATAGGGCATGCCGAACGGGGAGGGGGCATGTAGGGGCGGCCGGAGCTCGCGCGCCAGCGCGAGCGAACGCCCGCCCTACGTCCGCATTCGATTGGGGGGCGATGGCCAGACGGCCGTCGCCCGCATGGGAGGAAGCGTCCGATGACCGTGGCGCTGTTCTTGATCTTCGGCGCAACGGCCCTCGCATCTGCGTTGCTGTCCGTGACCCGGAAGAACCCGGTGGCATCCGCCATGTGGCTGGTGCTCATGTTCTTCGGGCTCGCGGGCAACTACGTGTTGCTGGAGGCCTACTTCGTCGCCGCCGTACAAATCCTGGTGTACGCCGGCGCGATCATGGTGCTGTTCCTGTTCGTGATCATGCTGCTCGACCTTCGTCGTGAGCAGCTCGAGAGCGAGCCGCAGCCGCGCCTGCCGTTCTTCGGCGTTGCCGCCGCCGTACTCTTCATCGCCGTCGCGGCCATCGCGCTGCTCGACGCCGTGGATGCGGGTGTGTTCCCCGACGCCGCGGCGCGCTCGACGCTCGAGCTCGACGGTAGTGCCAAGGCGATCGGCGAGTCCCTCTTCGGGACCTGGGTGCTGGCCTTCGAGGTCACGGGCTTCCTGCTGCTCGGTGCGATCCTCGGCGCCGTGATCCTGACGAAGCGGAGGCTGACGTGATGACCTCCGCCTTCCTCTCGCCCGTCGTCGCCTCCGGCCTCGCCATCCCCCTCGAGTGGGTGGTGGGCCTCGGCCTGGCTCTCTTCGCGGTCGGCCTCCTCGGCGTGGCCTGCCGCCGCAACATCCTGATCATGCTGCTCTCCGTCGAGATCATGCTCAACGCCTCCAACCTCGTGCTGGTGGGCTTCTCGCGCGTGCACAGCGAGATCAGCGGACAGGTGTTCGTCTTCTTCTCGATGGTCGTCGCCGCCGCCGAGGTGGCGGTCGGCCTGGCCATCGTCATCGCGCTCTACCGCCTGCGCCGCAGCGCGGACGTCGACGACGCGCACGACCTGCACGACGTGGACTACGGACCGGTCCCGGGCCTCAAGCTCGAGGGCGAGCCGCACCACCACCACGACCACGACGAGCCGGAAGCCCAGCCCGTCGGCGCTACCGGGGAGGCCTAGACCATGGACGGTGCCTTCCTCACGTTCCTCGCCGCCAAGGGCGAGCCCACGCTGATCAACACGGGCTTCGCCTCCTGGGCCGCCTGGGTCATCCTCTTCGCGCCGCTGCTCGTCGCGTTCCTCGTGACGGCGGTTCCCGCGATCCGCAAGGCGAACGGCCTCGCGGCCGCGCTCTCGATCAGTTCGGTCGGCCTCGGGCTCGTCCTGACGCTGTTCGTCTACTTCTTCCCGATGCTGCAGGCGGGCGACAACGTCTACGAGCACATCGTGAGCTGGGTGGCGATCGGCGACAGCCCGCTGATCACCTTCGGCACGCGCATGGACGCGCTGGCCGTCACCATGACGCTCGTCGTCACCGGCGTCGGCTTCGCCATCTTCGTGTACGCCCTCGGCTACATGAAGGGCGACGAGAGCATGGGGCGCTTCTACGGGAAGTTCGCTCTCTTCGTGTTCTCGATGCTCGGCATCGTGATGTCGCCCAACTTCTTCCAGACGTTCATCTTCTGGGAGCTCGTGGGCGTCAGCTCGTACCTGCTGATCGGCTACTACTGGCGGAAGCACTCCGCGGGCGAGGCCGCCAAGAAGGCCTTCATGACCAACCGCGTGGGGGACTTCGGCTTCCTGCTCGGCATCCTGATGGTCTGGGCCGCGGTCGGCGACGCCACGGGCGCCTTCGGCCAGGACGTCTACAGCGCGTTCGACTTCACCGTGATCGAGCGCGCGGTCCAGACGCTCGGCGCCTCGACGCTGTTCTGGGACAGCATCGGCTACGCCGCCATCGCCGCGGCGCTCGTGTTCTGCGGGGCGATGGGCAAGAGCGCCCAGTTCCCGCTGCACGTCTGGCTGCCGGACGCCATGGAGGGCCCGACGCCCGTGTCGGCCCTGATGCACGCCGCCACGATGGTCGCGGCCGGCGTCTACATGATCATCCGCTGCAACTTCATCATCGCGTACGCCGAATGGGCGCCGACGCTGATCTGCTGGCTGGGCGGCATCACCGCGTTCATCGCTGCGTCGATGGCGATCACGCAGAACGACATCAAGAAGGTGCTGGCCTACTCGACCCTGTCGCAGCTGGGCTACATGACCATGGCGCTGGGCGCCGGCGCGTACACAGCCGCCATGTTCCACCTCACGACGCACGCCTTCTTCAAGGCCCTGCTCTTCCTGTGCGCCGGCAGCGTGATCCACGGCTGCCACCACGAGCAGGACATGCGCCACATGGGCGGACTCAAGTCGAAGATGCCCACGACCTACAAGACCTGGTTCGTCGGCACGATCGCGCTCACGGCGTTGCTGCCGATCGCCGGCTGGTGGTCGAAGGACGAGATCCTGGGCGCGACGCGCATCACCGACATGGTCTGGGGTTCCGAGATCCTGCTCGCCCTCGGCGTGCTGGTCGCCGGCATGACGGCCTTCTACATGTGGCGCGCCACGTACATGACCTTCGGTGGTGAGTACCGCGGCCATGCCAAGCCGCACGAGAGCCCCAAGGTCATGACGATGCCCCTGGTGGCCCTGGCCTTCTTCAGCCTGTTCATCGGCTTCATCGGCATCCCGGACGGTACGTTCGGCGCCGGCACGAAGACGAACTGGTTCGAGGGCTGGCTGCACCACTGGCACGTCGGCCCGTACGCCAAGATGGTCTGGCCGCTCGCGATCATCGCGACGGGCGTGGCCCTCGTCGGCTTCCTCATCGCGCGCAAGATCTACCGGAACGCCGGCGGCAACGATCCGCTGCCCGCGAAGCTCGGCGGCATCTGGCGGCTGTGGGACAACCTCTACTACGTCGACAACTTCTATCTCTGGCTCGTGAAGAAGGTCCAGCAGGGCGTCGCCAAGGTCTTCTGGTTCTTCGAGCGCTGGATCCTCATCCAGGCCGTCATCAACGGTCTCTCCCAGACCGTGCGCATCAGCGGTGACCGCGTGCGCCGCGTGCAGAGCGGCCGGCTGGGCAACTACGTCACCTCGTTCCTGCTCGGTGCGGCCGTCGTCGGCCTGCTCGTGCTGCTCCAGGTCGGCCTGGCCTCTGCGGGAGGCAAGTAGCGATGAATCCCCTGCTTCTCTGTCTCCTCGCGCCCGCGGCCGCCACGATCGCGTTGTTCTTCATCGACGAGAACGCGAAGAAGGCGATCCGCGCGATCTCGACGGTCGCCACGGGCCTCTCGCTCGCCATGGCGCTGCTCATGTTCATCGGCTTCGGTGACTACACCTACGAGCACGCCGCGACGGCCGAGGCCTTCACGGCGAACGCCGGCGCAGCCGACGAGCACGTCTACAAGTACGGCATCGCCGTCGACTGGGTCGAGGAGCTCGGCCTGTCGTTCCGGCTCGGCGTCGACGGCATGGGCCTCGCCATGGTGCTGCTGACGGCCTTCATCATCTTCTGCGGTGTGATGGTCAGCTACGGCATCAAGACGCGCGTCAAGGAGTACTACATCTGTCTCCTCGCGCTGGTGACGGGCGTGTTCGGCGTCTTCGCGTCGCTGGACCTGTTCTTCTACTACTTCTTCTACGAACTGGCCGTGATCCCGATGTTCCTGCTCATCGGAGTCTGGGGCAGCACGACGAAGACGGTCGATCAGAACTACGCCACGATGAAGCTGGTGCTCCTGCTGAGCGCAGGAGCGGTGTTCGCGTTGATCGGGCTCATCGCGGTGTACGGCGAGGCCGGCACCTTCAACATGGTGGCGCTCGAGGAGCACGGCTTCTCCAGCAGCTTCCAGATGATCTGGTTCCCGGTCGTCTTCCTCGGCTTCGCGGCGCTCGTGCCGATGTGGCCGCTGCACTCGTGGAGCCCGGCCGGTCACGCCGCGGCCCCCGCCGCGGTCTCCATGCTGCACGCCGGCGTGCTCATGAAGCTGGGTGCGTTCGGCATCCTGCGCATCGCCTGCACGTACTTCCCGCAAGCGGCGGACACGTATCTGCCCTACGTCGGGATCCTGTGCTGCTTCAACATCATCTACGGCGGCCTCGTGGCCGTGGCCCAGCGCGACATGAAGCTGATCATCGGCTACTCGTCGTCGAGCCACATGGGCTACGTGCTGCTCGGCGTGGCGTCGGCGAGCCTGATCGGCATCAACGGCGCCGTGTTCCTGATGTTCGCGCACGGCATCATGACGGCCCTCGCCTTCGCGCTCATCGGCTGGTTCTACGACCAGACCCACACGCGCATGCTCGACGACCTCGGCGGCATGATGAAGGTGATGCCCTTCGCGGGCACGATGTTCGTCATCGCCTCGATGGCCTCGGCGGGGCTACCCGGCTTCGCCAACTTCGTCAGCGAGCTGATGGTCATCATCGGCGCCTGGGACGCACGCAACGTGCTGTGGTTCGGCGTCCCGGCCATCCTGGCGGTCTGGGGCCTGGTCATCACGGGCGTGTACCTCCTGCGCGCGGTCAAGGACGCCTGGTTCGGCGAGCTGCCCGAGCGCTGGAAGAACCTCAAGGACCAGAGGACGTTCGCCGAGCGCACGCCCTACGTGATCCTCACCGGCGTCCTGCTCATCTTCGGCTTCTGGCCGCAGCCGATGCTGAACGTCGTGCACCAGGGCGTCGAGCCGCTGGTCAAGCGCCTCGACGCGGGGCGTGAGGCCAACGAGCGCGGCACCCGCAACGCGCGCCTCGAGCGCATCGACGAGCCGGCGACCCAGGGCGCCCTGACCGATGGGGAGGGCCGCTGATGCTCTCGTTCCTCGCCATGCAGCTGCCGGAAGGGTTCACGCCCAACCTGCACCTCATGATCCCCGAGTTCATCGTGGCCGGCACGGCGCTGGGCGCGATCCTGCCCGAGCTGCTCCTGCCGGCCGGCCGCCGCGCGGCGGCGACGGCGTGGACCTCGCTCGCCGGGCTGGCGATCGCCTTCGTGGTGGTCGTCGCCATGGGCCCGAGCGACGCCATGGCGCTGCACATGAAGGACGGCGCGTTCGACGTGACGGGCTGGAAGGCGGACTCGTTCTCCGTCTTCTGCCGCGCGCTGACCGCGATCGGCGGCGTCTTCCTCGTGCTGATGTCGATTCCGTACACGCGGCGCATGGACCGCGGCCACGGTGAGTTCTACGCGCTGCTGCTCTTCGCGCTGCTGGGCGTGATGCTCGTGGCCGGTGTCTCCGACCTGCTGTCGATGTTCGTCTGCCTCGAGCTGGTCACGATCATGGCCTACATCCTCGCGGCGCTCCGTCGCAACGACATGCAGTCCACCGAGGCCGGCCTGAAGTACCTCGTCATCGGCGCGGTCTCGACGGCCATCCTGCTGCTGGGCATCGGCCTGGTGTACGGCGCCGTGGGCAACCTCTCGTTCGCCGGACTCGAGGAGTACCTCCTCAAGCCGGAGAACGCCGAGTACCCCGCGATCCTCGTGATGGGCATCGCGTTCGTCCTGATCGGCCTGTTCTTCAAGATCGGCGGCGTGCCGTTCCACGTGTGGATCCCGGACGTCTACCAGGGCGCGCCGAGCCCGGCGACCGCCTTCCTGATCACGGCCTCGAAGTTCGCGGGCGTCATCCTGCTCTTGCGGTTCGGCGAGGCGGCCTTGCTCCCGGCGCTCAAGACGGTCGACGCGTTCTCGTGGGTCATCCTGCTGGGCGTCGTGTCCGTCATCACGCTGCTCTTCGGCGTGCTCGGGGCGATCCCGCAGCGCTCGATCAAGCGTCTGCTGGCCTACTCCTCGATCGGCCACGCGGGCTACATCCTCATGGCCATCGCCGCCGTGGCGACGGAGGGCGGCAGCGGCGCCCAGAAGGGCACGTCCGCGCTGCTCTACTACATGATGGCGTACTTCGCGACGAGCATCACGGCCTTCGCGGTGATCATCACCGTCTCGGCCGCGGCGAAGAGCCACGGCCACGAGGCCTACACGGGGCTGGCGCGGCGCGCGCCGTTCCTCGCCGTCGCGATGGCCCTGAGCCTGTTCTCGCTGGCGGGCGTACCGCCCATGGCGGGCTTCTTCGGCAAGTTCCTGATCCTGCAGTCGGTCGTGGACAAGGGCCTGTACGTGCTCGCCTTCGTGGGCGCCGGCGCTGTCATCGTCTCGCTCTACTTCTACATGCTCTGGATCAAGGAGATGTACATCCGCAAGCCGGAGGAGGGCGTGACGTATCCGAGCATCCACGTGCCGGGCGTCACCCGGTTCGTGCTGTGGGCGGGCATGATCGCGATGCTGGCTCTCGGCGTGTGGATGGGGCCCTTCTACGAGTGGGTCCACGAGGCGGCGACCTCGATCGCGGCGGTGGGCACCTAGGTCGTTCGAGGGGCGCCTTGCGTCCCTCGCCCACCGTTTCCGTTTCCGTTCGCGTTTCCGTTTCCGGCGTGGACCGGACCCGGGATCCGCACCCGCCCCGCCGTGCCGTTCCTGCGATCCGCCTCCGTGGTACGGAGACGGCCCGGCGGGGCGGGACCCGGCAACGGTCCCGGGCCACGTCGGAAACGGAAACGGAAACGCGTACGGATACGGATCGAGCGAGTACGCCCTCGCCCGCACCCCGCCGACCCCGCGGTACCCTTGATCCCCGGATGCGTACCCTCCTCCTCCTCTTCGGGCTCCTGGCGGCCGCCGGCCTCGGCTACGTCCTGCTCGACGACGAGAAGCCGCTCGTCGAGCCCGAGCTGATCGGTGGAGGGGCGGTCTCCGGCGATCCCGACACCCGCCTCCTCAGCACGGCTGGGCCCGAGGTCGTGGATCACCTCCGCGGATCGGGGGCCATCCCGACCGAGCCGCTGCGCCTCGAGGAGATCGAGACGCAGATCATCCGCTGGCCCGCGGGCACGACGCGCCTGAGCGGGGCCACCTACCTCGACACGCTGAAGAAGCGCTTCGGCGGCCGCCTGCCCATCCGGTTCGAGAATGCGGAGGCGCTGGCGCTGTTCCGGGAGGCGGAGCTGGACGCCGAGGTGCCCGAGGAGGCCGACCTGCACGACGTCCTCGGCTGGGTCGAGGGCTTCGGCTACCGCGCGCACCAGGAGGAGACCTTCCTCCTCCTCCGCGCCCACAAGCAGCCGTAACGTTGCACGCCCTTGCATGTGGCCGCCCCGAGCGCTGTGTGCCCCCGATCGGGAGTCGTCAGAACCCCGTAGGGGCGGCCTGAGCCCTGAGCGAGCGCAGCGAGTCGAAGGGCGGAATGGCCGCCCGAACCCGCGTTCGTGCGGCGCGGCCCCGGCGTCCGAGTCACCGGTGCCGGGCGCCGGGAGGCGAATGGCCGCCCGAACCCGGCGTCCGGGAGCGAGGATGCGCGCCAACCCCCCCCGCGTTGCAGGCCCTGCAACGGGACAGGCGTCCCAGAATGACCTTTTCTGGCTATGCCTTTCTGCAGGCGCCCAGGCCTGCCCGGAGGCCTGCGCAGGCGCCCTTCCGACTCCGGCAAGCGCGTGTGCGGATTCGCACGCAGCCGGTTTGCGCGCCCTTGCGCACTTTTGCTCATGCGCCGTAAATCTTTGCAGCACAACATCTTAGTGGAAACGTAGTGCTTTCGGGCCGCAGGCCCCCGGATTGCAGAGCAAGGCCCGACCGGAGAACCGCTGGGGGCGCCCTGGCCACCCGCGGAACGCTCCGGTCCCAGGGAGTGTGACCGCCAGGACACGCTGCGGGGGCCCGCCGGGCTCTCCGGCAGTCTTACGTTGTCGCCCTCCACCGGGTAGGATCCCCGCGCGGTAGGTCAGAAGGCTTCAGGAGTGCCCATGCGCAATTCCACGATCGTTCTCTGCTTGCTCGCTGCATCCGCATTGGCCCTTCTTCCGGCCTGCGGTGGCGGCGGCAACGGATTTGGCATCGACGTCGACCCGCTCGTGATCACGAGCAGCAGCGTCGACTCGACCCTCGTCTCCGGCGACGCCATCGACTGGGAAATCCCCCTCGACGGCGGTTGCTCGGGCGTCGGCCCGTACGTGGTCGAGGTCATCTCGGGTGAGCTCCCGGATGGCGTCGGCGTGGATGACGAGAACGGCCGTCACAACCTCGTGGGCTTCATCCTCGAGGACGGCGTCTTCAACTTCACGATCAAGATCACGGACACGAGCTGCACGCCGTTCGCCACGACCACGCTCGACTTCGAGTGGGACGTGCCGCAGGGCCCCGTAGGCATCGTGGCCTGCAACCCGCCGCTCATCTCGGCCGACGACTTCGACGATCCGCTCAAGTACACGGACGTGGCCGCGCTCGAGACGGTGGTCTACGGCTCGTTCATCAACTACGACTTCGTCGTGGCTGGTGGTGTCGGCCCGTACGTCTGCGCGCTCATCGACGATCCGGCCGATCCGGATGACGGTCCCCTTCCGCTGGGCCTCTCCTTCGCGGTCAACTCCTGCAGCCTCGTCGGCACGCCCACCGCCGTCGGCCCCGCGGGCCGTCCTTTCCGTTACACGATCCAGGTGACGGACAGCGTCGGCAACACGTCCACGCGCAAGTTCCAGCACAAGATCGACACCCCGCCGATCATCATTCCCAACACGCAGCTCCTCGACGGGCAGGCCGGTGTCACGTACTCCGACCAGGTCACGGCCGTCGACGGCGTGCCCCCGCTCGCCTACGAGCTCACGGACAACGCGCCGAACGACGACGGCAGTGCCGACACGACGGACAACGTCAACGACAACATCGACTTCACGCCCGGCATGACCCCGACCGTGCTCGGCTACGTCAACCCCGGCCTGCCCTTCCAGTTCCAGGCCACGGGCCCGACCGACGTCGCCCGCCTCGAGAACGGCGGCGCCGGCCGCGTGGGCTACCCCGCCGCGACCGATCTCGGTCCGGACTACACGGGCCAGCCGATGCCGTCCGAGGGCATCTACATGCGCGAGCAGGGGCCGGGCAACGGCACCTTCTTCGGCATCCCGCGCCGTCGTGGCAGCTTCCTCGTGAACTTCCACGCCTACAGCACCCTCGTGCCGAACGAGCGCGGCCAGCACGCCTTCAAGCAGCTTCCGCTCTTCATCGCGGACAAGCCGGCGCTCGAGATGGACGGCACGTCCTGGACCGAGGAGGGCACCGTCCTCACCAGCTCGCCGTTCTCGACCCTCCCCGAGGCCGAGAAGACCGTCATCTACAACGGTGACGCCACGAGCTTCCCCGCCCCCGGCATGGAGCTCTTCGCCATTGGCGGCGTCCCGATGGACAACTCGAACGACCAGCCGCATGAGGACGACCTCGGTCCGCCGCTCACGCCCGAGCGCGCCGACAAGTACATGTGGACGGACAACATGAACTTCGACGGCCTCGGGCCGTTCGGCAGCGTCGCTGACGCCCTCGGCGTCTACGACGAGTTCGGCATCTTCGGTACGGGCACGGCCGGCTCCCCGAGCCAGACCAAGGCCGACGCGCTCTTGCGCTACGGCCGCCGCCTCATCCAGCTGTCCGTCACCGACGCCTCCCTGCCCAGCGGTCCGGGCGGCGTCAACGTCCCGGTGACGCGCACCTTCGGCATCGCCGTCGGTCCCGACACGGCGATCATCACCGAGAGCTCGAAGTCCTTCACCGGCACCTCGACCACGTCGCAGGCGCAGACGGACATGCACGACGACACGATGCGCATCAAGTCGTTCGCCGTCGTCGGCGGCTCCGGCACGATCAGCGCCCTCTCGGCCGACGACCTCGCGCCGGGCACGACGATCCCCGCCGAGACCGGCGTCGGCACCACGCTGAAGACGCTGCTGTCGGACACCAACAACGATCTGCTGCGCTTCGCCGTCAACCCGAACGGCTGGTGGAACGACAACCACAACATGCACCCGAAGGGTGCTCGCGCGGCCACGCGCATGGATCGCAACACCAACCGCACGAACTCGCAGGTGAACGGCTACAACTCCGGCCAGTGGCAGCCGGGTGCGACCGACGTCATCCTGCCGGCCGCTCCCACGGCCCCGAACACGCCCCTCGCGGGCATCCGCAACGACGGCGGCCGCATGTACGCGTTCGACAACGCGACGCACTTCGGCCTGTTCGTGATCCGGCGCGACGCGTCGATCTACATCCCGTGGGCCACGGCCAAGGGCAACACCGCCTCGGGCCTCTCCGCGCAGAAGTTCGGTGACGGCATGGTCACGACCACGAGCAACAGCAACCTGCTCGTGGTGCCGCTGAGCGTCAGCCCCGACGGTCGCGTCGGCTGCGTCAAGATCGTGGACACGACGAGCACGTCGCTCACCACGGTCTCGCGCTACGACAACGGCCGCTTCGTGCTCTTCTCGCTGACTGGCGAGACGTTCGGCAACGGCAAGACGTACTGCTACGTGGATCCCAACCTGCT
>JASJDY010000193.1 GCA_030065025.1 Planctomycetota bacterium | reverse complement strand
ACAAGCGTCTTCACGCTGTTCTGGAGGAAACGGGAGTCACGGTGCGCCGCCGGCGGATCTACACCTGGGGCGGTAAGCGCACGCCCGATTGGGCGCGGGCCTGCGCCTACGCCGCGGAGGTCGGACGCGAGGAGCAGATGTTCAACGAGCTCCTCAAGGCCCGCCGGCAGAACCGCGGCGAGATCGAGGCTGCAGCACGTCGTGCAGGTGTGAGCATCCAGGGCCTCAGGGTCTTCCTCCGGCGCGGCGGCACCCCGGCCCGCCTCGCTCGTGACCAGCGTCTGTTCCAGAAGGCCGGGATCCGCAAGTTGCCCACCATCGACATCGGACGCCGGCGCCTCATGGGGTCGCAGTCCGCCGAGGAGCTGCGCTCCGCCGTGCTTGCCGCGGCGGGGCGCGACTGACGCAAGTCCTCGACGTAGGATCGCTGCGTGGACACCGAGTACCGCAGCGACATCAACAGGGACGTGCCGCCCGCCCGCCCGGAAGAGTTCCGGGCGTTGCAGCTCGGTTCGTTGCGTGTGTGGCCCCCGGTTGTGCTGGCGCCCATGGCGGGCGTCACGAACTACCCCTTTCGCAAGCTGTGTCGCCGTTACGGTGCCGGCCTTTATGTCAGTGAGATGATCACGGCCCGCGGGATCGTCCGCGGCCACGAGAAGACGCTCAAGCTCGCCGACTTCGGTCCGGATGAGTCACCGCGCTCGCTGCAGCTCTACGGGATCGACCCGGAGACGTTGGGGGAGGCGGCCCGGCGTCTCGTCGACGAGGGCCGCGTCGATCACATCGACATGAACTTCGGCTGCCCGGTCCGCAAGGTCACGAGCCGGGGTGGAGGCAGCGCGATCCCGCTGAAGCCGCGGCTGCTCGCCCGTCTCGTGCGCGCCACGGTCCAGGGCGCCGGCGACGTGCCGGTCACCATCAAGTTCCGCATGGGCATCGACGAGGAGCACATGACCTTCCGCGATGCCGGTCGTGTCGGTGAGCAGGAGGGCTGTGCGGCAGTCGGCCTGCACGCGCGCACGGCGGCGCAGCTCTACGGCGGCGAGGCGCGGTGGGAGGCCATCCGCGAGCTGAAGGAGCTGGTCCAGGTTCCCGTCCTCGGCAACGGCGACATCTGGGAAGCCCACGACGCGCTGCGCATGATGCGCATGACCTATTGCGACGGCGTGATCGTCGGACGCGGCTGCCTCGGCCGGCCCTGGCTGTTCCGCGACCTCGCCGACGTGTTCGACGGCCGGGAACCCCGGAACCCGCCCACCTACGGCGAGGTGATCGACCTCATGCTCGAGCACGCCGAGCTCGTGTGCGACTGGTTCGACGAGTACCGCGGCATCCGCATGATGCGGAAGTTCACGAGCTGGTATACGAAGAGCTTCCACGGCGGCGCCGCGCTGCGGCCGCGTCTGATGGCGGCCGGTACGCTCGAGGAGCTGCGCGCGGCGGTTTCCGACATCGACCGCGACCAGCCGTTCCCGCCCGAGGGCATGCGCGTCAAGCGCGGCAAGACCTCGCGCCAGCAGAAGGTCGCCCTCCCGGACGGCTATCTCGACGACCTCGAGGACGACACGCCGCCCGAGGCGGAGGCCGAGGCCCTCGTTTCCGGCGGTTGATCGCGCGGCGGGACGGCCCCGGACGTCCGGCTATGCTGCCCGGGCTCCGGAGGAACCATGAAGCACCGTCACCTCGTAACCTGCCTGCTCGTTCTCGGTCTGATCGGGATCCCGACCTTCGCCGTCGCGGACGACGGCCCCGCGACCGCCGAGAAGCCCAAGGCGGAAGCCAAGAAGGACGCGAAGCCCAAGCGCCGTCCGCTGCTGTGGATGGTCGAGGGCACGCCGCGCGTGTTCCTCTACGGGACGATTCACGTCGCCGACAAGCGCGTCACGAAGCACCTGCCGGTGGTCAAGGCCGCGTTCGACCAGAGCACGGCCGTCTACACGGAGCTCCGGCTGGATGCAGCCGGTCAGATGCAGATGCAGATGCAGGTGATGCAGATGGCGGCGATGCCGGACACGACCCTCAAGGAGGTGTTCGGGGACGACCTGTATCAGCGCGTCGAGAAGCTCATGCCGCCGAACATCCCGTTCGCCATGCTTCAGAACACCAAGCCTTGGATGACGCAGTTCCTCCTGATGCAGACGCTCATGCAGGAGCACCACGCGAAGCAGAAGCGCGACGAAGCGAAGCGCGCCAAGGAGGCCGCGAAGGACGGCAAGGAGAGCGAGGCGGAGCCCACGAACGGCAACGGGGCCCCGAACCCGATGGAGGCGCTCGACCCGCTGATCTACAAGCAGGCGCAGGAGGCCGGCAAGCAGGTCGGTGGTCTGGAGACCATCGAGACGCAGATCAAGGTGTTCGACGACCTCTCCCTCGACTCGCAGAAGAAGATGATCGAGCAGCTCGTCGAGGAGATCGAGAAGGTCAGGGCCGCCGCCGAGAAGGAGAAGGCGGGCAAGACCTCGAAGGACGGCGACGCCAAGGACGACGAAGAGACCACGGTCAACGCCCTCTCGAAGCTGGTGGACATGTGGCTGGCCGGAGACGACCAGGGCTTCCTCGAGCTGTTCGAGAGGGACCTGCGCAAGACCGGGGGGCCTGAGGCCGACAAGTTCGCCAAGGGCCTGCTCGACGACCGCAACGTCGGCATGACGAAGAAGATCCTCGAGATGATGAAGAACGACCCGAAGCAGGTCTACTTCATCGCCGTCGGCGCCGGCCACATGCCCGGCGAGATGGGCATCGTGAAGCTCCTCCAGAAGGAGGGCCTGAAGGTCCGCCGCCTGGAGCTCGGCGACAAGTGCCCGGCGCTGCCCAAGGCCGAGCCGAAGAAGGAAGCCGCACCGGTCAAGTGATGCGCCGTCAGAGCGCGCGCAGTCCTTCCGCCTCGGACCACACCCACGTCGCGCGACCGACGAGGTTGTCGCGTCGCAAGGAGCCGAAGTGTCTGCTGTCGCGCGCCTCGCTCGGATCGTCGCTGCCGACGGCGAAGGTGTCGTCGCCGCGGGAGCGCGTGCGCTTGATGAGCGTCCGCTCCGGTCTCTGCGGATCGCGGATCACGACGATCTCACCTGGGTGGGGCAGGCGCTCGGCGAGCGGCTCGATGCCCACGACATCGCCTGGACGCAGCGTGGGCGCCATGCTGAGACCGGTCACGCGATAGAGGTTGTCGCGTCCGCCCGCCTTCTCGACGAGCGAACGCCAGGTGTCGTCGCTCAGCCGGCCAGCACCCACTCGACCTCACGGTT
Organism: Planctomycetota bacterium; assembly: GCA_030065025.1. Taxonomy (GTDB): domain Bacteria; phylum Planctomycetota; class PLA2; order PLA2; family JAEUHO01; genus JAHEIK01. The sequence continues at coordinate 6,465 of JASJDY010000193.1, read as the reverse complement.
CTTCGTGGCCCAGAAGATGCCGTGGATCTTCTCGATGGCCTCCATGAGCTCGTCGCAGTGCTGCGCACTGACCTCGACCTTGCAGGCCGAGCAGAGCTTGGCGGCCTGCCAGAACGTGTCGTGCAGGTCGGGGAACTGCTCGAGGTGCGGGGGCTTGAAGTAGTCCGTCCACAGGATGAGCAGCTCGCGCTTCGTGAGCTCGGCCTGCTCCTCCTTGATCGCGACGTAGCGGCTCATCGTGTTGAGGTAGCGCGCCGTCGCCTCGGCGTCCGAGGGGTCGGCGGGCTGGAGGTCCAGCATCTTCTTGGTCATCGAGCGGACCGCCTCGGCGGAGATGCGGGCAGAGGCCGGGTCGTAGATGCCGCAGGGGCCGTCGCAGTGGGCCTCGGCGGCCGGAAGGTTCTCGATCGAGCGATTCACGGTTCAACTCCCATGTGCGTCGTTTCTTCGCGATCGGAGACGGTACCACACGGACAGGGCGGGAGAAGCCACCACCGCCGATCGGCGGCAGCCGTCAGGTCAGCCAGGCGAAGCGCTCGATCAGGTAGGGCGCGACCTTCGCCGTCGTGCGCGGCTTCAGCGCCTCACGCCAGCGCGCCAGGTCCTGCTGCGTGCCGTGTGTCAGGCCCTCGTCCGAGAGCGGCGAGAGGTAGACGTGGTCGCCTTGATTCAGCTGCAGGTCCTCGAGGCAGGCGATCGTCGCCTCCCGATGCGCTGCCTCCTCCTGGCCCGTCCGCAGGCCGAGGAGCACCGTCAGGCCCACCCGTATGCCCGCGGCGTGCAGAGCATCGACGGTGGCCCGGATGTGCGCGACGTCACCGCTCTTCCCCATCTCCTCGCGCAGGTCCGGCAAGGCCGTCTCGAGTCCGAGCGTCGCCTCGCGCAGGCCCGCTGCGGCGAGCCGTCGCCAGTCGGCGACCGTACGCTCGGGTGACCGGTCCGGATCGAGGAACGCGGCGATGCCACGGTCTGGTCGACCGAACCGTGCTTCGATCCTGTCCAGACGTGCGAGCAGCAGGTCGTCACCGAGCGATAGCGCGGAGGCCGATCCGAGGAACACCCCGTTGCGTTCGTCGAGCGCAGGGCCCAGGACGTTCGCCACGGCCTCGAGGTGGGCGTCGAAGGCGTCGTCCTGGAGGACGCGAAACGCGCGGTCGCGGTAGAAGGCGCAGAACGTGCAGCGGTGATTCGGGCACCCGGTCGCCGGCAGCACGACCAGGTCGCGGTAGCGGTGGGGGGGCAGGATCGGCGGCGCTTCGAGCCAGGCCGCGCGCAGCTCGGTGTGGTGGTCCCGCATGCGATCTGGCGTCCACGCGAGCGCGGCCTCCAGCCGTTCGAGAAGCACCTCGCGCGACCCGATCAGGTGTTCGATGCGCCCGCCCCTTTCGAGCGCGTCATGGACGCCGCGCACCATGTTCCACGCGGCCTCGTGCACGTCGCGCGCCCGGGCCGGCGGCAAGACCTGTACCCGCGGAACGTAGGGACGGATGACGTCGCCCGTGAGCGTGCGCCGACAGCTGTGCTCATCGCGTCCGCCGAAGGCCGTCCAGCGACCGGCGGCGTCGAGACGAACGTAGTGTCCGAGGGGACCGCTGTCGTCCGCCTCCAGGACGGTGACGTGGCGCGCGACGCGGGCGTGCTGGAGCACCGTGGGTGCGTCGGCGGAGCCCGAGTGGCGAAGGTGCATGCGGTCAACATACCCAAGCTGGTGCCTGCAGCTGACTTCCCGTGCGGCAACGCTCGGGCAGACGTAGGATTGCCTTGGGATGGAAAGGCGTGCACTGCTGGCCGTCAGCTTGCAGGTGTGGGGGCTGTTCACGCTGCTGGCGGGCCTCGTCGCGCTGAGCATGTGGTTCACGAACCGGCCCGGTGCGCTGGACGCGCACGTCTGGGACCGCGCCCTGCGGGGGCAGATGCTCGTGGGGGCACTCACGAGCATCGTGCTGGCCGGCTTCGTCCTCGTCGGGAGCCACAGACTCGCGTGTGTGCTGCGCGCGCTGCCCGATGACCCGGAGACGGGTAGCCAAGCACGTCCGTACCTCGTCGCGGGTCTGGCATGTGCAGGCTTCGTGTCGGTGTTTCTCGCTGCGCGCACGGCGATCCCGACGCTTGTGTCGCCCCTGCCGCACGATGGGTTCTCCGAGCATCAGCACGTGAGCACGCTCCGCGGTGCAGCGGCATCTGCCGTCCTCGGACTGGGCGCGATCCTGCTGCCGCGCTTCCTTGCGAGGGCGAGGGAGGCCAAGGTGCCGGCGGCGCCACCGCGCGCAGTCGCTGCAGCCGCCGTCCACACGCTCGGCCTGGGCTTCTTCGTCTTCGCCGGCGGATCGCTCGCGACCCTCGTCGTCGCGCTCTTCCAGGAAGAACAAGCGTGGGGCCTCGCCTCGGTGCGCGAGATGTCGGGCAGCATGCTCTACGCGACCCTGGGCATGCCGCTCGTCCTGGCCGTCGCCGGTCTGCTGCTGGTGCGTCAACGTGCCTGGGTGGCGGGCCTGCTCAACCGACAGGGCGCCGATGGGCCCGAGCCGACGATCCACCTGGGCATGCTCCGGTGGGTCGGACTCGGTCTGGTCGGAGGTCTGGCGCTGCTGCGGGGCCTTGCGCTTCTGTACTACGAGCTGCTGGAGCCCGAGTTCAGCGGGTGGCGCGAGTCCGAGCCGACATACGTGTGGAGCATCGTCGGGTACGGCGCGCTGGCGCTCGCCGTCTTCGTTGGTCCGCAGCGGGTCGTTCGCGTGCTTCGTGGCTACACGGCAACCCCGCGGACGTTCGACTCGCGGCCGCTGCTCGAGTCCGAGATTGCGCGCCTGCTCCGCATCACACTCGGCACCTGGTTGCTGACGTCGGGGGTGGTCCTCGAGCTCGTCTCCCGCGTGACGGACGACCCGACCGGCAGTCTTCCCGCGGCACTCTCCGTGCGCGACGGGGCCATCGTGGTCGCGGCACTCGCTGGCACCCTGTTGCTCGTGACCGGCTTGCCCAAGGGGACGCTGCGCTCCAGGCTCGCCCGGCCCGCGTTCGAGGTGGCCGCCTTCGTGCTGCTGCTCGAGATCGTGACCCAAGCCGCCGCCGTCTGGGTGGAGCTCGAAGAGAGCAAGGGCGCCGAGTTCAGCTCGACGGCCATCTGGCACGGACTCACCTCGCCGTGGGTGGTGCTGGCGGGCATCGTGATGGTCGTCGGTCTGCTGTGGCTCGCGCATCGTCGGCGACCGGAGTCCGACGCGGAGGCGCCCGCGGCGGCCTGAGGCAACTGGGCGCGTGCGCGTGGCGACTCGGGCCACTACCCTTTCCGGCCCAGCCCGATCCGATCCAGGGAGATGACCAACGTGCGCAGCCGGCTCTGTCTATGCGCGCTGGCCCTGCTCCTGGTGGTCGGTGACACCCCGAGCCAGGCGAAGCCCGCGCCGATCCTCGCCTTCCCCGGCGCCGAGGGCTTCGGAGCGCTGACCCGGGGGGGGCGCGGCGGCAGCGTGCTCCTCGTGACCACGCTCGCCGACTACGTCCCGAAGAAGGAGGCGTCGATCGGGGGGAGCCTGCGGGCCGCCCTGGACACGAAGGGGCCGCGCACGATCGTGTTCCGCGTCTCGGGCAACATCGACCTGAAGGCGCCGCTGGACGTGCGACGGCCGTACGTCACGATCGCCGGCCAGAGTGCGCCGGGCGGCGGCGTGTGCTTGCGTGGATACGGGCTGCGCATCCTCACCGACGAGGTGATCGTCAGACACCTGCGCATCCGACCGGGCGCTGCGGAGGACGTCGCCCAGGATGCGCTGTGGATCGCCAACGCGTCGAACGTGATCGTCGATCACTGCTCGGTCAGCTGGGCCACGGACGAGACGCTCTCCGTCACTCGGAACTGCAGGAACGTGACCGTGCAGTGGTGCCTGATCGCCGAGAGCCTCCATCGGCCCAATCCGGAGCGAGCCGACCACGGCCACGGATCGATCATCGGTGCGTACGACGGCGGCATCACCTTCCATCACAACATCTACGCGCACCATCGCACACGCAACCCGAGGGCTGCCGGCTACGAGGGGAAGCCCGGCCCGATCCTCGAGTTCCGCCACAACACGATCCACAACTGGGGTGATCGCGCCGGCTACACGGGCGCCCATCGCGTGCGCATCAACTACGTGGGCAACTACCTCCAGCCCGGCCCTGCAACGAAGGACGCCGACTACGCGTTCACGGCAGGGGGGGAGCCGACACGGATCTTCGCGTCAGGCAACGTCCTCGTCGGGAACGTCAAGGCGAGTCGTGACAACGGTCGGATGGTGCGCACGAAGTGGAGGGCGACTCACGCGAAGAAGCCGTTTCCCGTGCCTGAGGCGCCGGCGGCCAAGGCGAAGCAGGCCCACACGCGCGCGCTCGAGGGCTGCGGCGCGAGCCCGCGCGACGCCGTCGACGCACGCGTGATCGAAACGGTGCGGCGCCGGACGGGAAGCCACATCGACACGCCGGCAGACGTGGGGGGGTGGCCCCAGCTGGCCGTCGGCAACCCGCCCGCTGACAAGGACGCCGATGCTATGCCGGACACCTGGGAGCGGTCGCACGGGCTGGACCCGACCAAGCCGAACGAAGCACAGGATGCGGACGCCGACGGCTACACCGACCTGGAGGAGTACCTGAACGGTACGGATCCGCGGCGTCCTGAGCGGCAGGAGCAAGCACGATGAAAGTTGGCATCAACGGCTTCGGGCGTATGGGGCGCTTGGGGCTGCGGGCGGCGTGGGGCAACGACGCCCTGGAGTTCGTAGCGATCAACGAGCCGAACGCGACGGCCGACGTGATGGCCACGTTGCTCGAGTTCGACAGCATCCACGGGCGCTGGGACCGATCGTGTGCAGGTGCGGATGACGTCCTGCGCGTGGACGACGCTGAGCTCGCCTACACGCGTCACAGCGATCCTGCGCAGATCCCGTGGGCCGACCTCGGCGTCGAACTCGTGCTCGAGTGCAGCGGCACCCTCAAGACGCCGGCATCCCTCGAACCCCACTTCGATCAGGGCGCCTCGCGCGTCGTGGTGGCGCGTGCCGTGAAGGGCGGCCCGCCGAACATCGTCCTGGGCGTGAACGACCGGGAGTTCGACCTCGCCAACGAACGTGTGGTGACCGCCGCTTCCTGCACGACCAACTGCCTCGCGCCGGCCGTGAAGGTCCTGCATGACGCCATCGGGATCGAACGCGGCACCGTGACGACGATCCACGATCCCACCAACACGCAGGTCGTCGTCGATCGCTGGCACAAGGACGCCCGCCGTGCGCGCGCGGCGCAGCTCAACCTCATTCCGACCTCGAGCAATTCCGCCTACGCGGTCACGCTCGTGATTCCCGAGCTCGAGGGCAAGCTCGACAGCATGGCCGTGCGCGTGCCCGTCCTCAATGCGTCGATCACGGACTGCAACTTCCACATGCGGCGCGACACTACGGTCGAGGAGGTCAACGCAGCACTCGAGGCCGCGAGCCGCGAGGGGCCGCTGAAGGGCATCCTCGGCTACGAGACCAGGCCGCTGGTGTCGTCGGACTACGCCCGGGATCCGCGTAGCGGCATCGTCGACGCTCTCTCGACGCGCGTGGTCGACGGGCGCATGGTGAAGCTCATCGTCTGGTACGACAACGAGTTCGGGTACGCCAACCGCATGACGGAGCTGGCGGCCATGGTGGCCGAAGCCGCGGGAGCCGCGCGTGCCTGAGCACCCGAAGGCGCATCCGCCCGAGGCCAACGTCCGCGACTACGTCATCATCACGCTGACGTATTGGGTGTTCACGTTGACCGACGGCGCCCTGCGGATGCTCGTGCTCCTGTACCTGCACGACATCGGCTACTCGCCCTTCGAGATCGCGTCGCTGTTCCTCTTCTATGAGTTCTTCGGGGTCGTCACGAACTTCCTCGGCGGCTGGATCGGCGCGCGCTTCGGGCTCAAGAGCACCTTGTGGAGCGGGCTGAGCCTGCAGCTCGTCGCCCTGTCGATGCTCGCGATCGGCGCGGACGCCCTGACGGTCCCGTACGTCATGGTCGCGCAGGGCTTCTCGGGTATCGCCAAGGACCTCACGAAGATGAGCTCGAAGAGCTACATCAAGCTGGTCCTGCCGGAGCACGACCACCACGGCCTCATGCGCTGGGTCGCGCTGCTCACGGGATCGAAGAACACGCTGAAGGGCGTCGGCTTCTTTCTCGGCGGCCTGCTGCTGGGCGTCGTGGGCTTCCGCTGGGGCTGCGTCGTCATGGGTGGCGCCATCGCGATCGTCCTGGCGACGGCGTGGATCCAGCTGCCCCAGGCGACAGGTCGCGCGAAGAGCAAGGTGACGTTCCGTAGCCTCGTGCCGCCGCCGGGTCCGATCCGCTGGCTGTCGGCATCTCGGCTCTTCCTCTTCGGGTCGCGCGACGTGTGGTTCGTGCTCGCGCTCCCGATCTACCTGCAGGCGGCGCTGGGCTGGGGCTTCCACGAGGTAGGGGGCTTCCTCG
>JASJDY010000192.1 GCA_030065025.1 Planctomycetota bacterium | reverse complement strand
TCTCCTGCGCCGCGCGGACGGCACGCTCCAGACGCTGGATCCGACCGGTCGCATCCTCGGTGTGCTACCGGATCCGACGCACACCGCGGGTGAGGAACTGACGCTCGCCTCGGGCGACATGCTGCTGCTGTACACGGATGGCGCCACCGAGGCCTTCGCGCCGGACGGCGCGATGTTCGGCGAGGAGCGCCTGCACCAGCTGCTCATGTCCAGTCGCGCCGAGGATCCGGCGGCGCTGCTCGACGAGGTGCGCGACGCGCTCACCGCGTGGACGGGCAAGGCGGAGTTCGGGGACGACCTGACGATGGTGGCGGTGAGGAAGGAATAGCGCGCCCTCGGATGCTCGCTCCGGGCGGGCATTCGCCGGCGCGTGGCGCCGTCTCTGGCCGCCCCTACGGCCTAGCGCAGTGCGTCTACTTCTTGGTGAGGACCGTGACGCCGTCCCAGGCGCCCTGGAGGCCGGCGAGTACCTCCTGGAACCAGAGGGTCGGCGGGTCGTCCGGCGCGAGACGCGCCGCCTCGCTCAGCGCGCGGCGCGCCTCCACCAGGTCGCCGCGGCGCGCGGCGCCGAGCGCGCGCTCGAACGCCTCGACGTGCGCGATCATCTCGGCCGAGGCCTCGTCGCGAGCTGCGATCAGCTCGTACACGCTGGCCGGCTCCGCGCGACCGACGACGACGATGCCGCCCAGCTGCTTCACGAGCATCTCGGGGATCACCTCGCGGGCGGTTGACGCGCCGAGCAGGATGCGGATGCCAAAGGCCTTCGTCGCGCCTTCGAGGCGGCTGGCGAGATTGACCGTGTCGCCCATGCACGTGTAGTCGAAGCGCTGCTCGCTGCCCATGTTGCCGACGACGGCCTTGCCCGTGTTGATGCCCATGCGCACCTGGAAGCCGTCGATGCCGAGTGAACGCAGCATCGGCTCGAGCTCCGGCAGCTCGCGCTGGACACGCAAGGCGGCGCGGCATGCGCGCAGCGGATGATCGTCCTGGGGCACCGGGTCGCCGAAGAACGACAGCACACCGTCGCCGAGGAACTTGTCTACGACCCCGCCTTCCTCCAGCACCGCGTCGCAGTGCGTCGTGAGGTAGCGGTTGAGCAACGCGACGAGCTGCGCGGGCTCCAGACCCTCCGACAGCGAGGTGAAGCCGGCCACGTCGCTGAACAGCACCGTGACTGCGCGCTCGCGACCGCCGAGCTCCAGCAGGGCGGGGTCGTCCTTGAGCGCCTGGATCACCGAGGGCGCCATGTAGCGACCGAACGTGCCCTCCAGCCAGCGGTTGCGTCGGCCCTCGGTCAGAGCGCGCCGGGCCGACGTGCCGCCCCAGGTCAGCACCAGTCCCAGCAGTGGTGTGAAGAGGTCGTGCGCGACGCCCGCGTCGAAGCGCGCATACACGAAGAGGACCACCAGAAGTGCGAGGCCCACCGGTACGACGTGCGGAAGGCGCCCGCGCAGCCCCGCGCCAAGCGCTCCGGCGAGCACGAGCAGCACGATGAGCAAAACGGTGTCGACGGGGAACGACGCCATGCGCCGGCCGTCCCCGTGCAGCAGGTTGTCGAGGACCGTGGCCTGGAAGACGGGGCCGTCCAGCGTGCCCAGCGGGCTGGGGACGACGTCCTTCAGGCCTGCCGCGTTGACGCCCAGGATCACGATCTTGTCGCGCAGCGCCTCGGCGGCAGCTGCCGGAAGCACGCCCGTCTCGTCCTTGCGCAGCGTCCAGTTGAGCAGCTGCGTCGGCGCGACACGGGTGTAGCCACCGTCCGCCGCGGTCGACCGGAAGTTGACCAGCAGCACGCGGTCGCTGCTCGAGGGCAGACTCTTCTCGTCGATCTGCGCGACGAGTTGCGCCGTTGCGAGCGGCAGGGACATCACGTGGCGCGCACCCCAGCTCCCGAGAAGCGGCGCTTGCCGCACGACGCCGTCGCCACCGGGCTGCAGGTTCGCGAAGCCCAGCAGCGCGGCGCCGCGTGCGACGCGGCGCACGGGAAGCTCCGCACGGAGGCGCTCGATCCACGGCGGCCTCGCGAAGCCGGGCGCTTCCCCCAGCCGCGACTCCGCCGTGTCCCGGCGGGCGGCCAGGTCGAACACCGCGCGGTCGCTGAGCTCCATCGCGACGGCGGCGCGGCCGAAGGCCTCCAGCGCCGCGCCGTAGTCCTCGGCGCTCATCGCCTCGCCTTCACGCAGCTGGCGTTCGCCGATCGGGAGGTTCGCGGAGTTCGGCACGTCGTCCGGACCCGCGCCGCGGTCGAGGTGCAGGATGTCGACCATCAGCACCTTTGCGCCCGCCTCGTCGAGGACGCGCACCATGTGCGCGTTGTACTCCAGCGGCCATGGCCAGCGCACGCCGAGCTTGCTGCGGATCTCGTCGATGTCGCTGTCCTCGATCTGACAGATGACGATGCGTTCGTCCGGCGGGCGGTCGCCCGTGAAGTGCCGCGTACGTGCATCGATCAGGTCGAGCTCGATCGCGTCGATCGCCTCCGTGCTGCGCAGCAGGTAGAGCAGCATGGCCACGGCCAGGCCGATCAGCACGCCTGCCGTGACGCGACGCCACGGCGCGCGACGGGAGAGGGTCGGGACGGAGCTCACGAGCTGCTGCTAGCGACTGACCACGGCGGCAAAGCGGGTCTGCTGCGGTACGAGCATCTTCGGCGGCGGGTTGTACGCCCGCAGCGGCGCGATGACCGCCTGCATTGCTGCCACGCGGGACGCCGCGGGCGGGTGCGTGCCGTGGTGACCGGAGGCGCGTCGTCCGGTCAGCTCGCGGCTGACGAACTGCACGAGCGCGTTGTGGTCGTAGAACACGTCGAAGAGGAGGTAGGTGCCCTCCTTGTCCGCGGCGTACTCGAGCTGCTTGCCGTAACCGCGGTCGATCGCCGTGGTGCCGACCTGGCTCGCGATCTGGCCGAAGAAGCGCACGAGGCCCTGGGTCCAGCCGCTGCCCGCGCCCGCGGCCGCGCCGGCCACGCCGGCAAGGCCCTTCACGAAGGCGGGGAACTGCTTGCTCTGGCGCAACAGCTTCTCGCCGTGCTGCAGGCGGATGTGCGCGAGCTCGTGCGCAAGGATCCCCGCCAGCTCCGCTTCGCTGCGAGCCGCCTTGACGGCACCGCGGGTGATGAGCACGAACCCGCCCGGGCCGCTGACGCCGTTCACGTCGTCGCTGTCGAGCACTTCGAAGTGGTAGCCGCCGAAGTTCGCCGGGATGCGGTTGCTCAGACGCACGACCGCCTCGCCCACGAGGCGCACGTAGCGCCGGCGCTCGGGATCCGGATCCACGCCGTACTTCGCGATGGCCTGCGCCGCCACGGCGCGACCGAGGAAGTACTCCTGCTGCGGGGTGAACTTGACCTTGACCTGCTCGACGTAATCGGTCGCGTTGCTGATGAGCGTCTCGGCGACCTTCGATCCGGTGCGGCCGGCGCCCAGTCGGCGGGCGGCCTCACCGCCCAGTCGCCCGAGCAGGCCGCCGGCGCCCGACGGACGCCCGGACGACCGCCGTGGGGTCGGCTGAGCGCGTACGCGCCCCGGGCGTGTGTAGTCACGCCCCAAGCGACCGAGGTTGCCTTCGTCGACGAACTGGAGAGCTTCGGCCGGATGCAGGGCGGCGGTCGCAGCCTCCATGGCGTCGACGGCGCGATACGCCGCCACGAGGTCCTTGCGCGTCGCCCGGTAGCGGCGCTCGGTACCTCCATCGAGCTGCCGGCCCGCGGCGCTCAGCTCTCGCTTGGTCGCGCCCGAGCTGCCGGTCGTCGTGAGGTGGGGGGGCTTTGCATTCGCGCGGAGCGCCGACGGCTCGACGGTCTCCCACGCCCGCAGCCAGCCGCTCGTGGAGCCGGCCTGCACCCGCAACCAGGGCCGCTTGACCTCGAGCACCTTGACCATCGTGCCGTACTTCAGCGTCGCCACGGGCTGCCCGAGCGTCGACGGCTTCGCGCGTAGCGGCGTACCGCGCCGGCTGAAGATCGTGCGCGTGTCGCCCGGCTTGGCGTCGAGGGGAGCAGCCTCGACCGCGGCAGGCACGAGGAACAGCAGGGCGGCAAACAGCGGAACGAGGCGTGAGAGCAGGGGGCGCATGGGTCTCTCTCCACGAGGTAGGAAGCCATCAGGGTACGAAGGGTCGACCCCGCGCCCAGTCTCGGGAGGGAATCGGGTTCAGGAGGCCTGCATCAGCGGGCAATCGGGTCAGATTCCGCAGCGCGCAACACGCTGCAACGCGGGCTGCGCGAGCGTCCGCACCGCGCTCCCCGGGCCGGTTCGGCGTCATGGTCTGCGGGGATGCGCGTGAGTTTCCTCCGCAGCCGGTGGGGAACATCCCTCGGCGTGGGACTGCGAGGCGCACCATGCGCACGCGTCACGCGCTTGGCGCTCGACTTTTTCCGACCTCTCCTCGCCGCGCCCACGATTGCGAGCAGCGCGTAGCAATCGCCGTATCCGCACCTCACAGACGGCACGTGTCGCGGCAGATCGACGCCACGCCTCATGGAATGGACCTCTCCAGCTTCGATGAGGAATGAAGATTGCGTCAGCACGCGTCGATTGGGTTTGCCGCTTCGTACGCGGGAGTGTTCATGGCCGGGGAGCCATCCACGACGGGCTTGTTGGGAATCCGCGCCCGCCTCCAGTACTTCACCTGGCGCTGGTACCGCATCAAGGGCGAGACGGCCGACGACATCGTCCAGTCGGCGCTTCTCACGTACGTCGAGGTCCGCGAGCGCTACGGCGGCGACGAGGACCGCCCCGACATCCTGCTCGGCATCCTGCGCAACAAGTGCCGGGAGCACATCGACCGGCGCATCCGCGCATCGCGCGCGTTCCGCAGCCTGCGAGCAGCGGCCGAGGCCGGAGAAACGGCCATTCCGGTCGTCCCGTCGCCGAGCTCGGGCGAGGGTGTCCTGGGGGAGCTCATCCACCGCGAGGACAGCCGCATCATCCTGGAGACGCTCGCGCAGTTTCGGCCCCGAGCACGCGAGATGTTCCGGCTTCTGGCCGAGGGGGCGACCCGGCAGGACCTGCTGCGCCGCTACCGGATCAACAAGAACACCCTCGATTCGCGCCTGCACGCCTACCGGGGCGAGCTGCGCCAGAAGCTGCTGACGGCCGGCGTCACCGTCTGAAATCCCATTTTCGGGCTGGGAAATGCCGATAGGGGACAGAAGCAACTGCCCCATTCCCCCACAACAGGTGCGGAGGTGCCGGCGTTTCGGACGTCCCGCTCCCCGTGCCGGCTCGGACCGCCCGCATGCCCTCGCTTCTCCACTGGAACACCCCTGTCCGGAGAATCCTCGTGAACGGCCCGACGCAGCAGGTGCCGTCCGGCGCCAGCGACGCGCACGACCCCGCGGTCGGCGTGCCGGGGGTCTGCCGCGACGCCCATGCCCGCGCCTCCCTGGTGCCGTACGCGTGCGCGTCCTGCGACGACGAGGAGGCGCTGCGCTTCGAGGCGCATCTGCTCACCTGCTCTGCCTGCTTCGAGGACCTGAAGCTGCTCGACCGCGTCGGCCATATCCTCAAGGAGTTCACGGACAAGAACCCCGGCGGATTGAAGCGCCTGCTGGAGCTGCGCAAGAAGTCCTAGCTAGCTCTGGACGCGTCCGTCGTCCGTGGCGTCGCGCTCCTGCGTGCTGAGTGCGGCGGTCATGCGACGCAGATCGCGCAAGCCTCCGACCGTGAACCAGACGATCACGATCGCGGACAGGCAGAGCAGCAGGAGGATGTAGCCCTTCCAGAAGCCCAGCCAGAAGCCCTGATCGATGCCGATCGTGAGCGCGATGATCGTCCCGATCACGAACACGGAGACCTGCAGGCCCGTCCACGTGTAGCTGAGGACGTAGAGGATCTTGTCGCGACGCGTGAACTCGGGGTTGTCGAGACCGAGCTTGAAGATCGTGCGCCACGAGCGGCGCGCGAGCACGACGCTCTCCTTGTGCTTCTCGTCGTCCGTGCGGTGCAGCAGCCCGTCGAGGTCAAAGGGGCGCGGCAGCACCAGCGAGATGACGACGTACACCAGCGCCGATGCGCCCATGGCCAGCGCCCACACCTCCTGGCCGTTGAGCGGGATGAGCGAGCGCTCGTGGTCGACGACGCCGATCACGGCGAGCGTGCCGCCGGTGATCAGCGCGGCGAAGGCGGCCAGCGTCGTGCCGCGCTTCCAGTAGAGCCCGCCGATGATCACGGCGCCCGAGCCACCGGCGAAGATGGCGCCGGTGATCGCGAAGTACATCAGGATCTGCTCGCTCTCCCGATAGATGAGGCTGAAGCAGAAGATGAACGCGGCCACGCCCCAGATCGACCAGCGCAGGATGCGGATGTGCGCTTCGGGCGAGAGCGGCTTCTTGCGGAGCGGCATCACGACGTCCTGGATGAAGATGCTGCCCCAGGAGTGCAGGTAGGAGTCGTTCGTCGTGATGAACGCCGCCAGCATCATCGCGCAGAACAGGCCCATCAGGCCGGCCGGCAGGAGCTGGGTGAGTGCCATCGGCGTCTGCAGCTGGGAGTGCAGCGCTTCGTTGGGCTCGCCCTTCAGCGCGGCCGTGACGTGCTCGGCCGTCGCGCCGAAGTCCGGGTGCTGCAGGAAGGTCACGGCGATGATCGGCAGGAGGAGCATGAAGAGGCCGCTCGGCATGCCGCGCCAAAGGCTGAGCACGCCGCCCATCTTCGCCTCGTGGGCGCTCTTGGCCGACGTGTTGTAGCCCTGCGTGCCCTGCCACGAGAGCGCGTTGTAGAAGACGCCCACCACGCCGATCATGAAGAAGCCGAAGTTGAAGCTCTCCACGTTGCCCGTGTCGAACGGATTGATGCGGCTCTTGCCGGGAGCGTGCTCCGACAGCACCTCGACGATCTGCTGCTCCGACACCACGGTGAGCAGGTAGATCGGGATCACCAGGAAGACGATGTTCGTGAACAGGCCCTGGATGAAGTCCGTGACGATGATCGCGACCTGACCGCCGACGGTGACGAAGTAGAGCGCGGTCAGCAGGAGCGCGAGCATGGCGACCGGGAAGGTCTCGAGCGTCAGCCCGATGAACTCGAACTCCTTCGGCAGGCCCATGAAGTAGATGAAGAAGCGCGCGCCCACGGCGGGGTAGATGCCGAAGTTCACGATGCCCGAGCCGTATGCGACGAAGCCCGCGAAGATCCGGAACTTGCGGCTGTAGCGCCGCTCGAAGAACTCCGCCATCGTGAGGCAGCGCGTGGCACGGAAGCGGTAGCTCACCCAGCCCGACGCCACGACGATCGTGACGAAGAGGGCCATGCTCAAGCCCCACCAGGACATGGCGAAGCCCGCCTCGAGGTTCATCTCCATGTTGGCGACGAGCGTGATGGCGCCGATGCCGGCGATGCCCTGCGAGACCGAGATCAGGTAGCGTCCCGCCGTGCGCCCCGCCGCGAGGAAGTCGGCGACGGAGCGCATGTAGCGGCGGCTGAAGAGGACGCCGGCCACGAGGGCAGCGTAGACCGCGCCCATGATCAGCCAGTCGATCCCCGTCATGTTCATACGCGCCCTCCCGCCGCAGACGGTACACGAGCGAGTCGATACGCCGTCAGGTCGAGTGCCAGGGCGCACCCGCGATCGACGGCGGTCTGGGGCGAGGCGAGGTCCGCATCCCAGGTGAGCGTGGTGCGGAACTCGTGGAATCCACCCAGGTCGGCCACGAAGTTCGTCTCCCACATGTTGTTCATGAGCCAGGCGTAGATCTGTGTGGGAAGCGGGGGGAGGTCCTCGTCGCCGGCGAGGCGACGCGGGCCCGGATCGAGCGGACCGAGCTGCACGAGGGGATGGTCACGGAGCGTCAGGGCAACGCCGCCCTCGCCGGCAGTCCACGCGATGGCCTCGTCGACGCACGTGAAGTCGGTGAGCGTGCCCGGCACCTGGTCGATCCAGGGCCTGAGCACGCAGCCGGGCTTGCCGACCCAGAACTCCTCACTCGCTCCGGCCGTGAAGGGCAGCGCGAGATAGAGGTTCTCGGGCGCCCACGAGCCGAGCTTCTGCATGCGGAGCACCGCGTCGACGCGCGGGGCATGGACGTGCGCCGTGAGCTCGAGCACCACATGCTGCGCGCCCTCCAGCGCGTAGTGGATGCGGGCGGTCTGGCGCACGGGACCGGCGCGCACCGGCTCCACGCGGGTCACGACGCCGGCGCTGCGCTGGAACCCCTCGCCCTTGCGATCCAGCCTCATGGCCCCGCGCACGGCGAGCATGCGGTCGGCGTCGTCGCAGGGCGTCTGCTCATGGACGGGCTGGAAGGGCGCGTGCTCCCGGTCGGATCGGAGCAGATCGCGACCCGTGCGCCGGTCGATCATCGCGGCGATACCGGAGTCTGCATCGAGCTCGATGCGAACGAACGGCGTCTCGATTGCCGCCAGCTCGCGCACGTCGTCTTCCGGCGGCTCCCCGGCGTGAGGCTCGAGCTGCAGATCGACGGACGCGCCGGGTGCGAGCGTGAGCGGCACGAGGAAGGCCATGCCGCGCGGCACCGGTGCCCGCTCGAACGGCAGCACCTCGCCCGTGTCCGTCCGGCGCACGACGACGCGATCGTCCACGGAGCGGTCGGCGTACTCGTGGTGCACGACGACCAGCTCCGCCAGCCCGGCGACGGGCTCGTCGGTCGGGTTGCGCACGCGCCAAGCGAAGGGAAGCTCCGGCTCGAGCTCCGCAGCACCGTCGTGCCCCAGGCGTTGCTCCAGCTGCTCGGCCGCGAGCTCCGCGCCGATGGCAGCGTACGCCTCCTTGCGCGCGGCGAGCCCCTGGGCGAGCGGATGCCACGGCGCGCCGATCGAGTCCGAGTGCCCGAACGTGTGCTCGGCGAACAGCGCGAGCTGCGTCACGGTCTCCTGGTCGTTCGGCGCACCGAGTGCACGTGCGCGGCGGAGATCGCGCTGCGCTTCGCGGAAGACGCGGACGCCCCGCGGCATGCTGAACGGCCCGTCGGACCACCAGTCGGGCCAGTCGCCGCGATGGACCGGCAGGTCGTCCGCGTGGTGGCGCAGCTGCTCGAACCACGCGTCGAGCGTCGCCATGCGCACGGGGAAGGTGGATCCATGCGCTGCGTTCCAGCGCTCGATCTGATCGAGGATCGCCTCGGACGGCGGGCCGTTGTCCGTGCGCAGCCCGGAGATCATGACGGGCGCAGCATCGAGTGCGTAGCCGGCCTCCTCGAGACGCTGCCAGTAGCGCGGGATGCGGCGCTCGGCCACGCCCCACGCGTCGTGGAAGATCATGTCCGCGTCGCAGTCGTCTTTCGTGAGGTAGCTCGCGCACGCGCCGGGGGCGAGGCCCAGCTCGTTGCCGAAGTGGTAGTGCTCACCGCTCCACACGAGCAACCGGCGTCCCGAGGACGCCTCCCACCAGAAGCCCTGCTGGGGGCGCTCGAGGGGATAGCGGCCGTGGTGGGTGTGCACGCACGTGAAGAGGTGCTCCGCGCCGCCGTCCAGCAGTGCGTCCGCGAAGCCCCAGCCGAAGCCGTTGATGTCGCAGGTGAGCGCGGAGCGTGCGCGCAGGTCGTGCATGCGCGCGAACGCGTCGGCCCGCGCACAGACGTCCGTCAGCACCTCGGGCCCCGCGAGCTCCGAGAAGTTGAGGTAGTTGCTCGAGAGTCCGATGCGTCCTGCCTGGAGCATGTGTACGAAGCGGGTGCGTTCGTCCTCGGTCGCCCGCGCCAGGAACTGCTCCACGCCCCAGAACGTCTCGCAGACCCAGCGGAAGTCCGGACGACGCTCGGCGAT
>JASJDY010000191.1 GCA_030065025.1 Planctomycetota bacterium | reverse complement strand
GCGTCGGCACCGTGCCCAAGAGGTCGAGGTACAGCCGCCGGAGGAACTCGCTGTCGGAGGAATGCGGCGCCGGCTTGATGCCCTCGGCGTCGAGCTGCTCCTGGATCATCCGGTCCACCGTCGCCGTGACCTCGCGCCAGTCGCGTGCCGCGGCGTCCTCGTCGGCCACGCCGGTCGCGGCGAGTCCCGTGACGGCGGCGACGAAGGCGAAGGCGAGGACGGCACCCGGCAGCAGGCGGCGCAGGCGCGTCCGGGGCGTGGTGGGGCTGTTCGTGCTCACGGGGCTGACCTCCAGACAGGAGAGTAAACCGTCTCCGTCCGCGCAGGTTGCGGTCGGCTTCAGGTCGCTAGAATCACGCCGGAGGCGCCATGACCGTCCGGCAATCGGCTCTCGTCCTCGTCCTCTCGGCGGTGATCCTGTGCGCCACAGCCTCGCCTGGGCATGCGGCTCCCCACGAGACGGGATCATTCGTCCGCACAGCGCCGAAGGGCGCCACCTACACGCTGATCGTGCCCGACAGCTATGACCGCAAGAAGGGCGCCACGCTGCTGTTCTGGCTTCACGGCGCTGGCGACAACCATGCGAACGCGGCGCGGGGCCTCAAGAGCTACGGCTTCAAGCCTGACTGGATCCTCGTCATCCCCAATGCGCAGGCGCGTGGCAGCTGGCAGATGGAGGAGATGGAGCGCGTCATGGACGTCTTCGAGACGGTCTGTCGCGCGTACACGATCCGCCGCAGCATGATCGGCGGATTCTCTCGTGGCGGCTTCTTCACGTTCGGGTTCGGCCTGAACCACACGGACAAGTTCGCGGGCTACCTCTGCGTCGCTGGCGGACTGCCCAACGCCCAGCTCGCCAAGAAGGAGCACGCCGACAAGGTCGCCGTCGCGATCGTGCATGGCGACGCCGATCGCGTGGTGCCGTACTCCAGCGGCACGCGCGCGCGCGACGCGTTCCAGGCGGCCGGCTGGAAAGAGAAGCTCTTCTTCCGCAAGGTCCCCGGTCTGGCGCACCGCTTCGACAAGGCGGCCATCCAGGCGGCTCTGGACTGGCTCGACAAGACGGCCGTCGTCTTCAACGTCCCGAAGGACTACTACGAGTACGCGGTGCTCGCCTACGGCCGCAGGGAGCCCGGACGTGCGTGGTGGGCGCTGGGACAGCTCGACGAGACGACGAGCGGCAAGGAACGCTGGTGGCGCAAGGCCGTCTCGCTGCGCAAGAAGGTCGCCGCGACGGCCGAGCGCGAGGGCAAGAAGGTGAAGCGCGCGATCGACGCCGACCGCAACGCGAAGTGGATCCCGGACTGGCGGGCGTATGACAGCGCCTTCGAAGGCACGCCGTTCCACGCCGAGGTGGCGACGGCGTTCGCGGCACGCGTCGAGGCGCACAACGAGGCGGCAGCTCAGCACCTGGCGGCCGCCCAGGCGGCCAAGGCCGAGGGCGACGTGAAGGCGGCGATCGTCGCCTGCCTGAAGATCCGCGACCGCTGCGGCGTCGCGAACGGGGAGAGCGTCGCTTCCGCCCAGGCGATGCTCGCCGACTTCCGTGCGCAGCCCGATGTGGCCAAGCGTCACCGACGTCTGCTCAAGGGAACCGAGGCCTGGAAGTAGTGCCCTTGCCAGGGCGGGCCGGGTGACGTGCAATGATCCGCTCCTGCCCCGGAGCTGCTGATGCGTGTCGCTTGTCTCTCCCTGCTTTGCCTGGTCTTCGCCGCGGGCACGCTGCGCGCCGACGAGAAGCGCCTGACCCCGCATGAGGCGGCCACAGCGTTCGTCATCGCTTTCGAAGCCGGGGATGCCAAGGCCATGAAGCGGCTTGCGGGCCGAGAGAATCCGGAGCCTTGGTGGGTCGCCGACGTCCTGTGCCAGCGCAAGGAGTTCGATGCGGCCGAGCGCTTCGCACGAGCCGCGCCCCGCAAGGCGGTCGAGAAGCTCGCGGCGTACGTCACGTCTCGCCGTACGGCCGATGACTCGAAGGCCCGTGAGACTGGCTCGAAGGTCGCGGCGGCCTGGGGCAAGCGCGACTGGGCGGGCATCGTGGCGATCGTGGAAGGCGCCGGTCCGCTGGGCGACTCGGTGCCCGGCATCCGTGCGCTCTACAACCGCGGGGTCGCGTACCAGCAGCTCGGCAGACGCGCCGACAGCGGTCGCGCGTACGAGCAGGCCGCGGACGCCGCGCGTGAGCTCGGTTGGTACAAGCGCGCCGAGGAGGCGTATCACAGCGGCGCGATCCAGTTCTACGAGCTGTCGGACTGGCCGGCCGCCGAGCGCCTATGGCGTCAGCGCCTCGTATTCGTCGAGCGGCTCGGCCTGGTGCGCTCCGAGGCCGACACGCTGGGCGCGCTCGGCGTGGTGCGTCAGAACCAGGGTGACTTCAAGGACGCCCTGAAGCTCCACGGACGTGCTCTCGAGCTGCACGAGATGCGCAAGGACGTCGTCGCGGTTGCGATGACCCACAACAACCTGGGCATCGTGCACGACCTGAGCGCCGACTACCCCAAGGCACTCGCGGCGTACCGGAAGACGTTGGCCGCCGGCGAGCAGCTGAGGAACCCGCGCCTCACCGCCTACTCGTGGAACAACATCGGCATCACGCATCAGAAACTCGGCGAGTACGCCGACGCCCTGGCTGCGTTCGATCACGCCATGCCGCTCGCTGCGAAACACCGGGATCGCATGCTCGTCGCGCAGATACTGAACAACCGTGGGATCGTGCGCCGGCGGCTTGGCGAGTTCGACAAGGCGCTCGAGGCGTACGGGCAGGCCTACGATGCGGCGAAGGCGCTGGGCAATCTCGCGCTCCAGGCCAAGGCGCTCCAGAACCTCGGTGTCGTGCACGAGCGACTCGGCCAGCACCGGGAGGCGCTGGATGCGTTCGAGCGTGCTCTCGTGATTCGAACGTCTGTGAACGACCTGCCCGGCCTGGTGCAGACCCACGGCAATATCGGGCTGGCGTACGCCTCCCTGGATCAGCTTGACGAGGCCGGCAAGGCCCAGGAGCGCGCGCTGGAGGTGGCAGAGCGCATAGGCGACGGTCCCGGCCGGGCCCGTGCCCTCGGCAACCTCGCCAAGCTCGAGAGTGAGGCCGGGCGCAACGAGCGCAGCCTCGAGCTTGCGCGCCAGACGCTCGAGCAGCTGGACGAGACGCCGGATCCCGAGGGGCGTGCGACGACGCTGGAAACGATGGCCTCCGTATACCTGCAGATGCAGCGACACGGAGATGCGCTGAAGAGCGCGCGCGCCGGTCTCGACGTGGTCGAGCGGCTCTCGCGCGGGCTGGCCGACAGCGAGAGCGCAACGTCGCGCGACCTCTGGGCCAACCTGTTCGTCACGGGCATGGTCGCGGCTGAGCGCCTCGACGCGCCTGTCGACATGGCCGACCTCCTCGAGCGCGGACGCGCCGGCTCGCTACGCGAGTCGCTCCAGGCGCGAGGGCGGCTGTGGACGGTCCTCGTTCCGCCCAAGCTCCGCGCCGCCGAGCGGCGTGCCCATGCGCTTGAGATGAAGGCGCAGAAGGAGTATCTCCGTGCGGCGCGGACGAAGCGCCTCAAGCCCATGCGCAAGGCCAAGGCAGCTCTCGCCGAAGCGCGCGCCGCTACGGAGGCCGTCATCGCGCGCATGCAGCGCGAGGCCAAGGCCGGCGCCTCGATCGTGCACACGCGGGTGGACGACCTCGACACCATGCGCGGTCGCCTGACGCAGGGGCAGGTACTCGTGCTCTACGCCGTTGCGGGAAAGGTCGTCGTGGCATTGGTCGTGCGGGCAGGCGGTGCGCGCATCGTTGGGCTGGGCTCGACGAAGGAGCTCGTAGAGCCCCTCGGGAGCCTGCGTCTCGACGATTCGAAGAGCAAGCCGGATGCGGAGCTCGCGGCGCTTCGTCGCTTCCTCGTCGCGCCGCTCGGTCTCACGGACGCCGACCGTCAGGTACTCGTCTCGCCCGCAGGCGACCTGGGGCTGCTGCCGTTCGGTCTGCTCATGCCTGATCGCGATCTCGCCTACGTGCCCTCCGGCACACTGCTTGGCTTGCTTCGAGCTTCGGATGCGCCGGGCGGGAGCAAGGTGCTCGCTCTCGGCGATCCTGTCTACACGGCAGGCCGTCGGCTTGCGGCACTGCCTGAAACGCGTACCGAGGTCAAGGCGGTCGGCGACGTCACGCTGCTGGGCGAGCGCGCCACGCAGGCGGAGCTCGTGGAGACGCTGGCGACGCATCCGCGCTGGCGCGCGGTGCACTTGGCTTGCCATGGCCTCGTCGACCCGGAGAACCCGCTGCGATCGTCTCTCGCGCTAACGGCCGGAGCCGACGACGACGGCATGCTGACGTGCGTCGACGTGTTCCGTTTGCCGCTGGCGGCAGACCTCGTAGTGCTCTCCGCGTGCGAGACGGCGCGCGGCCGCGTCTACAAGACGGAGGGCATCGTCGGTCTGACGCGCGCGTTCCTGTTCGCAGGCGCGCCGCGTGTCATCTGCTCCCTCTGGAAGGTGGACGACGCCGCGACGCGTGCTCTGATGACGAAGTTCTACGCCCTCTGGAATCCACGGGCGGAGGGCGCCACGGGCCTCACGGCTGCCGCCGCGTTGCGCGCAGCGCAGGCGCACGTGCGGAGCCAAGACCAGTGGAAGCATCCGTACTTCTGGGCTGCTTGGGTCTTGTGGGGCCTGCCCGATTGAGCGGGATCAGCGCCCGTCCGTGACGAAGTCGGGCCACAGGCGCATGTAGTCGACGAGCTTCTCGCTGAGCGCCGCGTCGCGCAGATGCTCGGGGGTGTACGGCGGACGATCGGGCTCCCAGCCCGGCACGCGGATCTGCTGCGGCCAGCGCGGATTGCCGATCGCGGCGCGTGCGAGGCCGATCATGTCCGCACCCTGCTCCATGACGTCGTCCGCCTGCTCGGCCGTCCAGATGCCGCCCGTGGCGATGACGGGGATCTCGGGGCCGACCGCCTCGCGGAACCACGTCGTGAGGAGCTTCTCGGAGTCCGGGTGCGCGGCGGGGGGCTTGAAGCTGTCCCAGTTGGACACGTGCAGGAAGTCCACACCGTCCTCGACCAGCCAGCGCGCGGTCGTGAGGGCCTCGTCCAGCACGATGCCCTGCTCCGCGATCTCCGGCGAGAGCCTTACGCCGATCAGGAAGTCATCGGGCGTGACGGCGCGTGCCGCGGAGACGATGGCACGCACGAAGCGCGCACGGTTCTCCAGCGAGCCACCCCAGTCGTCGTCCCTGGTGTTTGTCACCGTGCCGAGGAACTGCGAGATGAGGTAGCCATGCGCGCCGTGGACCTCCACGCCGTCGAAGCCCGCCTCCGCGGAGCGTCGCGCAGCCTGGGCGAAGGCGTCGATCAGGCGCTCGACGTCGGCGGGGGTCGCCTCGCGCGGTCGCTCGAAGTTGGGCGCGTCGAGCTCGAACGCGCTGGCGCTCAACGGCTGCTCGCCGGTAAGCCGCGACGGCGCACGGACGCCGCCGTGGAAGATCTGCACGAGCGATAGCGAGCCCTCGCGCCTGAGTGCGTCCGCGAGCTGCGTGAGCCCCGGCAGCAGGTCGTCCCGGTGAGCACCGAGCTCGCCGTCCCAGCCCTGGCCGTCCGACGTGACGTGCGCGGCGCAGGTGGTCACGATGCCAAAGCCGCCGCGGGCGCGCGCCACGAGCCAGCGCTGCTCGTCCGCACTCAGCGTGCCGTCGGCATGGCTCTGCTTGTTCGTCATGGCCGCGAGCACGGTGCGGTTGGCGGCCTCCCGGCCCGTGCGCGGGAAGGTGAACGGCTCGAGCACACGCGGCGTCGTCATGGCCAGGCTCCGGATCGTGGTCAGTCGAGATAGGGCGCGAGGATCGCCTGGAGACGACCCACCGTCGACGGCGGGACCTTGTCGAGCGGCGTGATCAGCGCGGTCTTCAGCACGCCGTTCTCGGGGAGCGGTCCCTCCGGCACGCGCGCGACCGCGTCGTGTAGGACGGCCTTGGCGACGTCTGCGTTGTCGCTGAGGACGGCCAGGATCTCGGCCGTGTCGACGCCGGCTTCCTCCGGACGCCATGCGTCGTAGTCCGTCACGAGGTTCAGCGTGGCGTAGCCGATCTCGGCCTCACGCGCGAGCCGCGCCTCCGTCATGGCGGTCATGCCGATGACGTGGCAGCCAAGGCCCTTCCAGATGAGGCTCTCGGCACGGGTGGAGAACTGCGGCCCCTCCATGCAGATCTGCGTGCCGCCGTCGCGGACGTCGTGGCCCAAGCCGCGCGCCGACTCGATGAGCGCCGTGCGGAGCGCAGGCGCGAAGGGCTCCGCCATCGAGACGTGCGCGACGAGGCCGTCGCCGTAGAAGGTGTCCGGGCGGTGGCGCGTGCGGTCGAGGAACTGGTCGGGCACCACGAGCGAGCGCGGCGGCAGCTCCTCCACGAGGCTGCCGACCGCCGAGACCGCGAGGATCTTCGAGACGCCGAGCAGCTTCAGCGCGTAGATGTTCGCGCGGTAGGGGATCTCGGTGGGCAGCAGGCGGTGTCCCGGGCCGTGGCGCGCGAGGAAGACGACGTCGCGGCCCTCGAGCCGGCCCGTGCGCAGGACGGACGACGGCGGACCGTACGGCGTCTCGAGCGTCAGCTCGCGGACGTCCTCCAGTCCGTGCATGTCGTACAGTCCGGTCCCGCCGATGATGCCGATCTCGGCCGAGGCGCCTTGATGCATTGTCGTCCTCCGGAGTGAGCGCGAGAGAATACCGGCATGAGCACGTCCGCGACCCCCCTGATCCTGCGCGACGGCACGACCGCGCGCGTCCGTCCGTCCCAGCCCGAGGACGCGGAGGCGATGGCCGCCTTCATCAAGCGCGCCAGCGAGCAGCAGGGCGGAGCGATGCCGCTGCTGAGCCGCCCCTACGCCACGCTCACGCTGGAGGAGTTGCTCGACTCGTCGGATCCCGCGCGGCGCCTCACGTTGCTCGCCATCCGCAGCGTCGGCGGCGAGCAGCGGGTGGTGGGCGCGGCCGGGTACCGCGTGATCGAGCCGGGGCAGGCCGACATCGCGCTCGGCGTCGACGAGGCCTTCCGCGGCAAGGGGCTCGCCACGCGGCTCGTCGAGCGGCTGGCGATGGCGGCCGCCGGCCAGGACCTCTGCCGTCTGACGGCCCACGGCGGGGAAGGCAGCGAAGCGCTGCTCGACGTGCTGCGCCGCTCGGGCTTCTCGCTCGGCGAGCGGCGGGCCGAGGACGAGAGCGTCCTCGTCGATCTCGCGGTCCTGCCCGATCCCGAGGCACGCCAGCGCTCCGAGCTGCGCGACCGCCTCGCCACGCGCGCCTCGCTCCGGCCGTTCTTCCACCCGCGCGCCGTCGCCGTGATCGGCGCCTCGCGCGACGAGGAGAGCCTCGGCTACCGCACGCTGCACGGGCTCGTCGTCAACCGCTTCCAGGGGCCGGTCTACGCCGTCAACCCCAAGGCCGACTCCATCGGCGCCATTCCCTGCTATCCGTCCGTCAAGAACCTGCCGGGACCCGTCGACCTCGCGATCGTCCTCGTGCCCAAGCAGTACGTCGCCGCCGTCGCGGACGAGTGCGCCGCGGCCGGCGTACGCGCACTTGTCGTGATCACCGCCGGCTTCGCGGAAACGGGCCAGGAAGGACGCGAGCGACAGGACGAGCTGCTCGCCAAGGTGCGGGCACACGGCATGCGCATGGTTGGCCCCAACTGCATGGGCCTGCTGAACGCCGATCGCGACGTGCGCCTCGCAGCCACGTTCGCACCGGTCTTCCCGCCGGCGGGCAACGTCGGCATGTCGTCGCAGAGCGGTGCGCTCGGCCTCGCCATCCTTGCTACGGCCGACGACCTCGGCATCGGCCTCTCGACGTTCGTCAGCGTCGGGAACAAGGCCGACGTCTCCAGCAACGACCTCCTCCAGTACTGGGAGGAGGACGACCACACGGACGTGATCCTCCTGTACGTCGAGTCCTTCGGCAACCCGCGCCGGTTCGCGCGCATCGCGCGCCGCGTCGCGCGGAAGAAGCCGATCGTCGCGGTGAAGAGCGGGCGCACGGGTGCCGGCAAGGTGGCCGCAGGCAGTCACACGGCTGCCCTCGCCGAGAGCGACGTTGCCGTTGACGCGCTCTTCCGCCAGACGGGCGTTCTCCGCGCCGAGACGCTGGAGGAGATGTTCGACATGGCGCTCCTGCTGAGCAGCCAACCGCTGCCCTCTGGGCGCCGCGTCGCGATCCTCACGAACGCGGGCGGTCCCGCGATCCTGTGCGCGGACGCCTGCGAGGGGCAGGGCCTCGAGATCGCCGAGCTCTCCGCGCCCGTGCGTGAGGCGCTCGCCGCCTTCCTGCCCGAGGAGGCCAGCACACGCAATCCCGTCGACATGATCGCGGGCGCCGGCGCGGACGACTACCGGCAGGCCGCCGACATCCTGATCCGCGCCGAGGAGGTCGATGCGCTGATCGTCATCTACGCACCGATCGATGCCGCGCAGGTCGGTCCGGTCGAGGACGCGCTGCACGAGGTGCTCGCGGACGTGCCGCCCACGAAGCCGATCATCACGTGCCTCATGGGCGAGGGCGGCCGCGGGCAGTCCCGCGGCATGCGCCGCGGGATCCCGTCCTACGTCTTCCCCGAGGACGCCGCGCGTGTGCTCGGCCGCGCCACGGAGTACGCCGCCTGGCGTCGGGAGCCGCAGGGGCAGATCCCGGAGCTCGCGGGTTGCGACGCGTCACATGCGCGCCCGCTGTGCCGTCGCATCCTCGCCGAGCGCGGCGCGACGTGGCTCCAGCCGGACGAGGTGCGGGAGGTGCTCGGCCTGTGCAACCTGCCGCTCGTGCCGGAAAGCAGCGCGAGCACGGCCGACGAGGCTGTCGCGGCCGCGGAGGAGCTGGGCTTCCCCGTCGTCATGAAGCTCGTCGCCAGGGACATCGTGCACAAGACGGACGTGGGCGGGGTGCAGCTGGATCTACGCGACGCCGACGCCGTGCAGGCCGCCTTCTACTCGATGCGTGGGCGGCTCGAGGACGCGGGCCAGGGAGACCGCTTCGAAGGCGTGATCGTGCAGCCGTTCGTGACGGGCGGCGTCGAGGTGATCGTGGGTGCGACGGAGGATCCGGTGTTCGGCTCGCTCGTCGCGTTCGGCCTGGGCGGCATCCACGTCGAGGTGCTGGGCGACGTCGTCTTCCGAGTGGCGCCGATCACCGACAAGGACGCCGTGGAGATGGTGGGGAGCATTCGCGGTCGCAAGCTGCTCGAGGGCTACCGCGGTCACGCGGCGGCCGACGAGGAGGCGATCCGCGACGTGCTGCTGCGCATCTCCCGCCTGGTGGACGAGGTACCGGAGATCGACGATCTCGATATCAATCCGATGCTCGCCATGGCGCCCGGGGAGGGCTGCCGGATCCTGGATGCGCGCATCCACTTGAGCGAACCGACGGTCGAAGAGTCTTGAGGGGGTAGACCATGGCACGTTTCTACGGACATTTCGCAGCCGCCTACGGGACGATCTGGTTCGCGCTGATGTGTGCGGCCATCGTGTCGCAGTCGAACATCAACACCGGTGAGTTCGGACTGTACGGCTTCCCCGTGATCGCCTTGGCCTACGCCGTCTTCCGCATGCAGGGCGGCAAGCAGAACTCGAGCGAGCTCGACGCATTGCGCCGCCGCATCGCACGTCTCGAGCGCGAGGCGCATCCGTAGGTGTAGACCTGTCGCCCGCGAACCGTTGACGGGACGACGGGCGGGCGTTCGGTCCTTCGACTCGCTCCGCTCGCTCAGGACCTCCGGCCGCCCCTAC
>JASJDY010000196.1 GCA_030065025.1 Planctomycetota bacterium | reverse complement strand
GTCTTGTCGTGCGAGCCGTACTCCTCGGCCTTCTGGGCCATGAGGCCGACGTTCGGCACGGTGCCCATCGTGGACGGATCGAACGGGCCGTGCGCCTGGCAGTCCTCGACGATGGCCTGGTAGATGCCCGCGTAGCTGCTGTCCGGGATGACCGCCTTGCAGGCCTGCAGCTCGCCGGCGGCGTTCCACATCTGACCGCCGTCGCGGATCATCGGCGGCATCGACGCGTCGATGATGATGTCGCTGGGCACGTGGAGGTTCGTGATGCCACGGTCGGAGTCGACCATCGCGATGCCGGGGCCCTTGGCATACAGGGCCTGGACATCGGCCTCGATTGCGGCGCGCTCCTCGTCGGGCAGAGCGGCGATCCGGTTGACCACGCTGCCGAAGCCGTTGTTCGCGTCGACGCCGAGACGCGCGAAGGTCTCAGCGTGCTTCTCGAACACGTCCGCGAAGAAGACTCGCACGGCGTGGCCGAAGATGATGGGGTCGCTGACCTTCATCATCGTGGCCTTCATGTGCAGCGAGAACAGCACGCCCTTCTCGCGGGCGTCGGCAACCTGCTCCTCGAGGAAGGCCACGAGCGCGTTCTTGCTCATGAACGTGGCGTCGAGCACCTCGCCGGCCCCCAGGATGACGTCGTCCTTGAGCATGGTCACGGTGCCGTCTGCGGCCACGTGCTCGATGCGCGCCGTCATCGGCTTGGCGATCGTCACGGAGCGCTCGTTCGAGCGGAAGTCGCCGGCGCTCATCGTCGCGACGTGCGTGGGGGAGTCGTCGGCCCACGGACGCAGGCGGTGGGGGTTCTTGCGCGCGTACTCCTTCACGGCGCGCGGAGCGCGGCGGTCGGAGTTGCCCTGGCGCAGCACGGGGTTGACCGCGCTGCCCTTCACGAGGTCGTACCGCGCCTTGACCTCGCGGGCCTCGTCGCTGTCGGGCTCCTCCGGGTAGTCGGGCAGGTCGTAGCCCTTCCCCTGCAGCTCCGCGATGGCCGCCTTGAGCTGCGGGATCGAGGCGCTGATGTTGGGCAGCTTGATGATGTTCGCCTCGGGCTTGAGAGCCAGCTGGCCCAGCTGACGGAGCGCATCGGGAACCTGCTGCTCCTCGGTCAGCCGCTCGGGGAAGACCGCCAGGATGCGCCCCGACAGCGAGATGTCCTTGAGCTCCACGTGGACGCCGGCCGGAGCGGCGAAGGCCTCCACGATGGGCAGCAGGGAGTGGGTGGCAAGCGCGGGGGCCTCGTCCGTGAGCGTGTAGACGATCGGCGGCGGCTGGGTCATGGCACCTCCCGAGTGCGTGGCGAGCGGCCCCCCGGCCGCCCGATCCGAGGTGTACCACCAGCGCGATCCCGGCACGAGGCGAAGCGCGGACCTGCGTCAGTCGTCCTCGTCTTCTTCGAGCCAATACTCCACGAGCTTGCGCACTACGCCGCTCGCGTCCGTGCGGGCCCGCTCCAGCGCCTGCCGGGCCGTCGCGTGCCCCGCGGAGAGCTCGCCGAGCGCGTCCACGGCCTCGGCACGGACGCCGGCGTCGGCGTCATCGAGGAGGTACGTCAGGAACTCGATGACCGGGGCCGGCTTGGCGTCGTGCATGAGGATGGCCTGCACGGCCGCCTTGCGAACCCGTACGTCGGGACGCCGGCCGACCTCGAGCAGCCGCCGGATGGCGGGCTCCTTGTCACCGGGCACGGTCGAGAGCGCGCCGAGCGCCTGGACCCCGGAGAGCCAGCGCGTCTTGTCCTCGGTGTCCATGTGCTCTTCGACGATCGGCAGCACGTCACGCACGTCGCCACCCACCTTGCCGAGCATCGTGATCGCCTTCGTCCGCGTCATGGGGCCGCCGGAGCGCAAGGCGACCAGCACGTGCTCCCGAAGCAGGTCCCCGTCGACGCCCCGCTCGAGCAGCCTGGCGGCGCCGGCGATGCGCGCGGCGGCAGGCGCGGTCTCGAGAAAGGCGAGCACGTCCTCCACCGAGCCCTTGAACAGGAGGCCCTGCGCGTAGCGGCGTATGGAAGGGGACTTGGCACGTAGGGCCGCGAGCAGGTGCTCGCGTACGCGTGGATCGTCTCCCGCGACCTCGACCATGAGCTGCAGCACGGCTCGCGAGTTCCAGAACTGCGGGTCGTCCGCGTAGCACGCGAGCAGGTCGTCCAGGTGCGCGCGGGCGCGATCCGGATCGCGACGCAGCATCTCGAGCACGCGCCGCACGCTGCCGAACGACTGGCGGGCGGGTGCACGCAGGATCGTCTTGATCGCGGCTTCCCGTACGGGCCCGCCAAGCGCGAGCAGGATCTCGCCGGCGAGGCGCCGGACGACGGCGGTGCGCGTATCGTCCGCAGCGATGACGGCGATCCCGTCCTGGATCGGCCGTGCCCGGGTGGGGGAGGTGAGCAGCGCGCCGAGCAGGGCGGCGAGATAGGTGTCATCGGCCGGCGGCGCGCGCAGCTCCTCGACGACGTACGGCAGGTACTGCTGGAGGTAGCGGGACCACGAGCCGAACACCTGCCGAGCCGCGCCGGCCGCGAAGTCCGCCGGGGTGTAGGCCCGCGGAAACTGCGGGACCGAGGCATCGTTCGGGACCAGGGCGCGTAGGAGCGCCAGCACGCGGGTCGGATCGTCGTCGAGCCAGCCGAGCAGCCGGGTGCGCTCGGCTTCCTCGTGCAGCCGATGGAAGGCACGCAGCATCTCGTCGGGCACGGGACGCTTCGCTTCGCTGCCGGGCGCTTGCAGGTGTCCCCGCGTCACGAGCTCCGGCCCACGCTCCGCCTCCGGCTCGACCGGCGCGACGTCGGGCGCGAGGTCCTCGTCGTAGAAGAGCGCGTAGGCGATGCCCCCCAGAGCCCAGAAGACCAGCACGAACAAGAGGACTCGCCCCACGGCACGATTCTACGCCGTGTCCCGCTCAGTGCTTGAGCACCTCGATGGGGCGGATCCAGGCGGCCTTCATCGCGGGCACGATGCCGGCCACGAAGCTGAAGCCGACGCCCAGCGCGAAGATCGCAGCGTTGGTGGCGAACGAGATGTGGAACAGGTCGGCGGCCGGCATGTCGCCCGCCGCCAGCCCGGCAGAGAGCTGCGATCCGAACAGCCAAAGCGCGGCGTGCGCCAGGCCCAGACCCACCAAGGCGCCGAGGGCGCCGATGAGCGCCGCCTCGAACAGGAAGATGGTCAGGATGTCGACCCGGCGCGCGCCGACCGCCCGCAGGATCCCGATGCGGCGCTGCTGCTCCAGGACGCTAAGCGAGAGTCCGTTGCCGATGACCGTTCCCGCGAGGAGGAACAGCAGCACGGAGAACACGAGGGTCCCGCGCGAGAGTGTGTCGGACAGGTCGCGCATCCGCCCGGCCTCGGCCTTGAGTCGCTCCGCCTCGCCGGAGAGCGACTGCAGCTCGGCTTCCAGGCGCTCGGCCTCCTCGGCGGCGGACTCCACCTTGAACCCACGCTCGCGCAGGATCTCGGCGATGGCGACGGTCTCCTTGAAGCCACCGGTCTGGATGTGGAGCTCGCTGTACGTGACCTCCGGATCGCCAGCCAGCAGCTTGGTGAGGATCCCGGCGGTCTCCTCCTGGAACTCCCGGTTCCAGCGCTCGAGGTAGGGGAGGGGCACGCCCAGGCCCATGCCGGGCAGCTTGCGCGAGTACCCGACGACCTGGATCGGCACGGCCATCGTTTCCGTGTCGAGGCCCGGGAACAGACGCAGCGTGAAGTTGCGGGGCAGGTTCTCCTCGGTGATGTTCGAGAGGAACTTGCCGACCATGTCGCGGATGACCTTCTTGACCACGGGGGCCGTGAGCGAGGAGGCGCCGAAGCGCGCCAGGGACTTGCCCATTCGGCGCTTGACCCGTTCGCTGCGGTTCATCGCCTTCTTGATCTCGGCGTAGACGACCTCGGAGAAGCGGTCGAGCATCTCCGGGCTGTTCATGTTGTTGATGAAGCCCAGGAACTCGGCCGGGAGCACGACGGGCACCGGCTTGCTCTCATTCTCGATGTGCTCGAAGCGTTCCCCGGGGATCAGCTCCTCCTCGGGGATGAAGCTCGGGTGCACGCCGTAGACGGTGGTCGGGAGCTTGAACTCCTGCTGGGTGTCCGGGGAGAACACGCCGGCCATCGCGAAGTTCACCTTGATGCCGGTGATCACGGGGAACAGGATCGCCACCGGGTCGACCCGCTCGACGCCCTCGAGCTCCCTCAGCTCCTTCAGCTGGTCTTCGCTGAAGTTCTCGGCGTCGGGCGACGAGGCGGGACGGATCGTGATCAGGTTGACGGGCAGCGAGCCGATCAGCTCGTCCTGCTTGTCGGCGAGGGCCGTGCGCTCGGCGAACACGCTGCGGTAGGCGTCGAGGTTGGTCTGGACCAGCGAGTCCATGCCGTTGTAGGTGGCGATGAGGAAGGCGAGCGTGCCCGTGCCGACGGCGACGCCAAGGACCAGGAACAGCGTGCGGCCGAAGCGCGCCGCCAGGTTCTCGAGCGACATGCGCAGCAGGTGGTGGAAGATCACGGCTGCGCTCCTTCGACGCCTGAGCCCACGCGCTCGTGCTCGGTGATGCGTCCGTCGTCCACCCAGATCTGGCGCGCACCGTCGAACACGACCTCCTTGTCGTGCGTGACGAGCACGACGGTCACCTGCTCCTGTTCGTGTACCTCGCGGATGAGCGCGAGGATCTCGCGGCTGGTCTTCGAGTCGAGGTTGGCCGTCGGCTCATCCGCCAGGAGCAGCTCCGGGCCGTTCACCAGCGCGCGGGCCAAGGCCACGCGCTGGCGCTGGCCTGCCGAGAGGTTGCTCGCCGGCACGTCGACCTTGTCCGCGAGGCCGACCCGCTCCAGCAGCCGCGTGGCTCGCTCTGCCCGCTCCGCGGCGGGCACGCCTGCGAACACCAGCGGCACGGCGACGTTCTCCCGCGCCGAGCGACGCGTCTCCAGATAGAAGGCCTGGAACACGTAGCCGATGTGCTTGTTCCGGAAACGGGACAGCTCCTTGTCGTTCAGCCCGGTGATGTCCTTGCCTGCCACCTCGATCGTGCCGTGGGTCGGCGCATCGAGGCCGCTCAGGAGGTTGAGCAGGGTCGTCTTGCCTGCGCCCGAGGCTCCCTTGACCAGGAGGAAGTCCCCTTGCTCCGCAGCCAGGTGCACGTCACGCAGCGCCCAGACCTCCGTCGCGCCGCGCCCGAACAAGCGGCCGATGCCGTCCAGCTCGATGTGACTCACGTGAGGTCTCCCACGGTGCAGCTCCTCTAGTCGCCCTGGATGCGGTCGAGTGCGGCGAGGATGTCAGAAGGCTCGGCGCGCGTGCGGTAGTCGAGGTCCCGGTGGGCCCACTGCACGGTGCCGCTGCGATCGATCACATACGTTGCGGAGATCGGCAGCTCGAAGCTGTCGTCGCCGTTGGCGGCTTTCAGGTCGATGCCGAACTTCTCGTACACCGGCCGCACGTAGTCGGGCAGCGTAAAGACGAGTCCGAAGCTGCGGGCCGCGGCGTTGCCCGGGTCGCTCAGCGCGGCGAAGCCCAGGGACCACTCGTTTTGCGTCGCCAGCGAAGCGGCGGCGGTCTGCGGCGAGACGGCGACGAGCGTTGCCCCCTTCTCCTCGATCTCCGGCAGGACCTGCTGGAGCGCCTTCAAGGCGGTGACGCAGTAGAGTCACCACTTTCCGCGGTAGAACGCCAGCACGACCGGCCCGGTCGCCCGCAGGACGTCCAGCGACACGCTGCGGCCTTCGGCGTCCACGAAGGACACGTCGGGTGCCGACGCGCCGACACCCACGGTCTTCTCGAGGATGCCCGAGGCTTCGAGCTCCTCGCCGGCGCGCTGCAGGAGCGCCTTCACCTCGGGGGGGATCTTCTCCGCGGAAGCGCGTGCACGCTCCGCCAGGGCGCGCGCGAGCGGTCCGGGCTCTGCGTTCGGCGCGGGCGGCGAATCGGACTTCGGCGTCGTGGCTTCCTCACCGCCGCAGGCCGCAAGGCCCAGCAGCAGCAGGACGAGCAGGATGGCGCGCATCGGTGAGCTCCTTCGTGCGCGTGAGGCTACCCCGCGCGCCAGCGGGTGCCGAGAGCGCCTGCGAATCCTCTGTACACGCGACAGCGCCTAGGAGTTCGCCTAGGCTCATACCCTTCTCCTCGAGGAGCCCTCCCATGAAGAAGTTCCTGAAGATCGCCGTCGTGGTCCTGCTGGTCGGTGTCGTCGGCCTGTACGGCTACGGCTACATGCAGTCCGGCGCGAACGACGACGCCCTGGCCGCGATCAAGGACAAGCCGGGCGTGATCGTGCTCCAGGTCGAGGGCATGACCTGAGGCATGGGCTGCAAGCTGCGCGTGCGTGACACGCTACTCAGCGGCAACGTCGACGAGGCCGCGGTGGACTACGACGCCGGGCTGGCCTACGTCATGCCCAAGGACGGCTACACGGCGGACGACGCCATCGCCGCCCTCGCGAAGACGGACCGCTACAAGGGCAAGGTGAAAACTAGCCCCGCGGCTCCATAGATCTCGGAGCCGGAGCAGCTTCCAAGACGTAGGGGTTGCCAGGGCGCGATTCGCAGGCACTCGTGTCCGCTCCGTACGTGGTCGCTCGAACGGCGCTAGCATCGGGCCATGGGGCGGATACGTGCGCTGCTGCTGATCCTCGCGGTCTCCGGGGCCGCGGTCTGGCTGTGGCAGAACCGTCCGGTCGAGGAGGACGCAGGCGAGCCCACCAACGCGGAGGACGCCAACGACTCGACACGCGAGGACGGGCCGCAGCTCAAGGGGGCGCGTCGCAAGGCTGAGCCCCAGCAGGCTGATCCGGACGACGGCATCCCGGCTCACATCCGTGCACTCGAGCGCGAGATGGCGTCGGGGGACGCGGACCGTCAGGACGCCGCACTCAAGGAACTGCGGGCGCTCCATGAGAAGGAGCCGTTCCCGTTCGAGTGGCTGCTGCGCTGGGCGCTGCTCGAGATCCCGAGTGGACGCTCCAATCCCCTGGTGGCTCTCGCCCTCGCCGAGCTGGCTAGCGAGCATCCGGAGAAGACGCGCGCGCACCTTACGCAGATCCTCGAGAGCGCGCTCGGGGCGAGCGAGCGCAAGCAGGAGGCCATCGCGCGCCTCGTCCTGACGCTGCGCGGTGGACGCTACGGCAACAGCTCGGTGCTCGAGGCGGAGCACGTCCCCGTGCTCATCCGCATCTACGAGCACGAGGACAGCGAGTGGGGGATCAAGCGCGAGCTCATCCACGCGCTCGAGGACCTCGGCGGCGACGCCGCGCCGATGGCACCGGTGCTCATGGACTACGTGAAGGAGGTGCTCGCCGACCGCGCAGTCGCGGCGAAGGAAGCCGCCGAGGCGGGGATCTCCGTGTCGTGGGATCACGTCGAGTTCGACGTCGAGCGCTTGCTCGCCGGCATGGGCGACGACGTCGTACCCCGCCTCGTCGCGGTCCTGACGGCCATGTACGCCGAGGGCGCCCAGGACGAAGACGGCTTCTGGAGCGATCCCACGGGCATCGTTGCGAGCGCGCTGGCCGCGTCGGGTGAGGCGGGGATCGAGGCACTCTTACGCTTCGCAAGCGACCCGCGCGAGCGCGTGCGCAGCGACGTGACGTGGGCGCTGCGCGAGGTCGAGAAGGAACACGCTGACGTGCGCGCAGCGCTCCTCGTGCTCCTACAGGACGAGGACGCCGACGTCCGCAAGCGTGCGGCCGAGCTTCTCGCGCGCCACGGCGACACCTCGATCCCCGCGTTGCTCCGTGCGCTCCAGGATCCCGAGCCGGGCGTCAGGCGTGCCGCCACGAAGAGCCTCTCGGCGCTTGGCGTGAAGGCCGCCGACGTCATGGCGCAGATGCTGGCCATGCTGGAGGGCCCCGATCGCCGCGCCGCCGTCGCAGCGGCACAGGCGATCGCCCGCTTCGGTCCGGAGGCCTCCTCCGCCTTGCCGCGCATCCTGGCGCGCATGGACACCGAAGACGTGTGGCTGCGCGACAACCTGGGCGATGCGGCGATGGGCATCGCGCCGCACGCGCCCGCGGCGGTGCAAGAGTCCTGGCGCGCGCTCGGTGCGAACGCGCGTCGGGGGCTCATCCGCATGCTGGTCCACCTGGATGGACCGGACGGCCACGGCAAGCCTCGGCCGAACCACCCGGACTTGCAGGCGATGATCCCGGGAGGGCTGGACGCCGAGGATCCGTGGGTGCGTGTACGCGCGGCGGAGCACATTGCCTCCACGTCGGCCTCTGCCAAGGTGCAGGAGATCCTGCGCACAGGGTTCACGTCACGGGATGGCGAGATACGCACCCGCGCGACGGAAGGCCTCGCGAAGCTTGGGGAGCATGCCGCTGACCTGCTCCCCGCGATGATCTCGCGGCTCGAGAGCGGCAAGGGCCTCTGGCTAGGTCGCGGGGGGTACGGCCTCAGCGGCTACGACGAGAACTCCGTGCTCGGCGATGCGATCTCGGACCTCGGGCGCTACCGAAACGACCTCATGTTCGGGCTGCTCGAGCACGAGAACTGGGACCTCCAGTTCGCTGCGGGCGAGGCCTTCGATCGCCAGGACTCGGCAGGGCACGCATGGCTCGAAGCCAACTTCGCGCGCGGCAGCCAGGCACAGAAGAAGGAGGCCCTCGACGTTGCCGACGATGCCTTCTTCAAGCAGGGCGACGGTGTGGATGCACTGCGAGCGTCGGCGCGCTCCTTGATCAAGCAGGGACTCGGCGACCCGGATCCGCACGTACGCCTTGCCGCCGTCGAGGCGCTCCGCAAGGACGAGGCGGAGGGACCCGCGCTCGTGCTCCCCGTGCTCATGCTGCTGCTCGACGAGGACGACGACGAGCTCGTCTCCACGGCCGCCTATCGCCTCTCTCGCCTCGGCGCGAAGGCTGACCCGGCGCGTGCGCAGATCGAAGCGCGCGTGAACCACCGGTTGAAGAACGTTGCGACGACGCTGCGCCGCCTGCTCGAGACGATCGACGGGAAGAACGGCAAGTGAACTGCGTCCCGAAGCCCATGCGCTGCCGGCACGAGGCGCCGTTCGGCGTAGAGTGAGTGCCGGAGGGCGTCCATGCGGGTTGTCGTCGTGCTCGGGCTGGTGGTCGGTGCGGGCGCCGTCCTCTTGCTGGCCCGCGACGACGCGCAGCAAGCAGCGCTCGAGGATGCGAACTCGGCGGTCGCGCCGGCACCGGGCTTGGCTGCAACCGGGCGCAGCCCTGAGTCCAAGCTCCATGCCGACGTACGTGCCCTCCTCGAAGAACTCTCGAAGGCCGACACGGACCAGGCGCGCATCCAGGTGCTCTCCCGTCATCGTGGCAAGCGGTTCCCGCACCACCCAGCGCTGGTTGCGCAACTGGTCGAGCTGCTGCAATCGCAGGACGACGGCGTCCGCTGGTACGCCGTGTACACGCTCCAGGGCTTCGGCCCGGAGGCCGGCCCCGCGGTGACCGCCCTGCTGGCGAGCGACCTGCCCGAGGTTCGCCGGGTTGCGCTGCACGTCCTCCACGGCTGGCTCGGGCGCAAGCAGGCCATTCCCGAGGTGGACTGGCTGACGCTGCTCGACGACGACAACGCGCCGGTCTCGAACATGGCGCTCAACTGCCTCATGCAAGGCGTGGCCTACGACGAGGCGATCGCTGG
>JASJDY010000195.1 GCA_030065025.1 Planctomycetota bacterium | reverse complement strand
CCGAGGGTCGAGCGCGCACGCGAGCGAGAGCGCGTGATCGTGTTGATGACCGGCTGTCCCTCCCCCTCCGGTACGCTTTCGCCGTGCCGCGCACCCTGCTCACGGTCCTGTCGCTCCTGCTCCTCGCCGCCTGCTCCACCACGGCGGAGGTCGAGGGCCAGCAGACCCGCGTGAACGTGTGGCTGACGGTGCCGAGCCTCGCCGAGAACGGCGGCCGCATCGAGGCGCTTGTCTACGTCGGCCCGTACAAGGTGGTCGAGGGGCCGGTGGACTTCCCCAAGGGCACGCCGACGGTCAACCTGCCGCCCCTCTTCATCGGTGCCGGCTCGCGCGAGGTCAGCGCAGTCCTGGGCGGCGGGCGCTTCAGCGCGCGGGAGTCCGTCTCGATCGAGCGCGAGAGTTGGATCCAGATCGTGCTGACGGGCAACAGCGTGCGGATCGACTTCGACGACGAGCAGCCCAACCCCTGGGGGGAGTAGGGGCGGCCGGAGGCCCTGAGCGACCGAAGGGAGCGGAAGGGCCGAACGCCCGCCCGTCGTGCGCAGTCGTTGTGCATGCGCACGCATGCGACGCCCGCCGCGCGAACGTCGCTCCGGGCGCACGTTCGGTCCCGCGCGTGCCGCGCGCGACCTCCGGACGCCCCTACGGGGTGCTGACGACGACCGATCGCCGCTTCCTGACCGCCACACCCGCAATCCCAGCCGCGGCCAGGATCAGGAACAGGATGACCATCCGGCCCCCCAGCGAGCGACCCTCCTTGGTCGGGCTCAGCTCGATCGGCGCGCCCGCACGCAGGCCGCGGAAGTAGTAGACCTTGCCGACCTTCGGCAGCGCCACGTCCACGCCCATCAGGCCTTCCTTGCCGTACGGCTCGACTTCCTCGTCGGCGTCGGCACCGAACAGGATCTGCCCGCCGCCACCGCCGCCGGAGCCCGCCTGCAGCGGCATCCCGAACACGTTCTCCGTGCGACCCCGGAAGTCGCCGTCCTGGCCGTTGACGAAGTACGCGCCGGCTGACGGCCTGTTGCCCAGCATGGGCACGTTCCCCGGGTTCACGGTGCTCCCGTAGAAGACCTGCCCCGTCTGCGAGCCGGGCTGGAAGCCGTAGTTCGAGCTGCGCTGGGCGAGCTCCACCAGCAGCTGCGCCTCGCGGTCCGCACGGGTCGCCGTCTGCGTCCGCAGCCCGATCGTCCCGTTGTTCGCCGGCCCCTCGAACGGCGCGTCGTTCATCGTCTGGTCGTTCTCGAAGGTGTTGAGGATCCGCGTGTCCACGGCACCGAGCTGGCGGTTGCGAGTCTGATCGCGCTTGAGCGCGTCGTTGAGCCACTGCACCTGCTTGGCGTCATAGGCCCGGCCGGGGATCTCGGTGTAGGACCAGGTCTCGCCGGTACGGGTTCCCTTGCCGCCGGCCTGCTGCTTGGCCTGATCCAGGACGTTCTTGAAGTTCTTGCGCTCCTCCTGGGCACCGCGGGCCTGGAGCTTGCTCTTGAGCCGCTCGCGCACCTGACCGAACGCATCCTTGCCGGTCGGAGCCTTGGCGAAGGACGGATTGACCTTCCAGGCGGCCTTGTTCTTGCGCGCGATCTCGTCCTGCTGCTGGTCCTGGAGACCGTTCGTCACGTCATCGAGGTCGATGAGGTTGCGGGCGTTGCTGGCGAACTCCTCGACGCTGGGCCCCGCCTGCTGCGACTGGCGTTGTGCCGTCTCGAGATCGTTGCGCGTCTTCCCGGCCTCCTTCTCGAGCTGCTTGCCCAGCACGTTCAGTTCCCCCGCCAGCGACCGGAAGCGTCGCCAGGCGTCCGGCGCCTGGTTGAGCTTGGCGCGAGCGTGGGCGATGAGCGCGAGGCCGTTCTGCGAAGCCGCCCAGCGCTGCGAGAGCGTGCCCTTCTCGGCGAGCTTCAGCAGGTCGCGCGCCTCGCGGACGGCGACCTCGGCGAGATCGGCGGCCACGTCGGCCGCGTTCGTGGCCGTCATGCGCGACTCGACGTCATACGCATAGCCGTCGGGCACGAACAGGCGTACGACGGTGCGGTCCACCTCGACGCCGTCCTGGACCGTCGGCAGCACGAGACGCTGCTCGCCGCCGTCGGCGAAGTCGGGCCCTGCCTCCGCGCGGTACAGCACCGACACGGGATAGCCCTTGCCGCCGAGCGGCACCTTGGGGATGGGCAGGAGAATCGTGCCCTCCTTGCCGGCCAGCGGCTTGACGGGCTCTCCGGCGGTCGTCGCCCCGAAGAGCCGAGCCCCGTCGGGCAGCTTCAGCCGCAGGAACTGCCGCGCCCGATTGAAGACGCGGTAGTCGACGCGCACGCGTGCCTGGCCGTCCATCCCGAGCACCACGGTCGCCACGGCCGCCTGCACGACGGCCGAGGCCTGGTCCTGCAGCCGGTGGCGCTGGGCCAGCACGGAGAGCAGGTACGGCTCGCGCGAGGCGTAGCTGCGGTAGACGGAGCCCTTCGTCAGGCCCGCCGGCACGAAGGGCAGGTCCTCGAAGTTCGCCGGATCCGGCTGCCCGGCTGCAGGCGCGACCTCGATGGTCCCGTCGAGGAAGGTACGCACCAGCGTGAACCAGAGCGTGCCCGCCACGCCCTCCGGGCGCACGAGCCGGACCGGACGCGCGCCGTCTGCTGCGGCCACGCGCCATGCCTGGCTCACCGTCACCTCGATGACGTCGTCGCGCGGCGACTGCAGGCGGAGGTCGTAGAGCGTCCCGCTCACCTCGCGGCCGTCGGCGTCGCGCCGGGTCACGCGCTCGCGGCGCATCTCGCGGAGGTCGCGCGTCGTGACCACGTCACGCCGCGCCGCCTCCTCGCCCCCCACGCCGTCCGGCACGAAGAGCCGCAGCTGGTCGGTGAGACCGCGGCGCACGTCGAACAGCACGAGATGCTCGACCACGTGCTCCTCGTCGCCGGGACTCACGAGCGTCACGACGACGGCCTCGGTCTCGAGCTCGGGCTCGCGCAGGCCCACGGGGAGTGATTCCCCCACCGCCGCGTCCCACGCATACACGTTCACGGCCCGGGCGTTCTCGATGCCCGTCGCCGGATGACGCCGGCCGCGCAGGGGCAGCGAGCGCAGGCCCGGCACACTGCCGACCTTGAGCTCGACGTCCGGCAGGGCGAACAGCGTGACGACGCCGCGGTCGCGGCGCGCACCGGCCAGCGCCCAGCGCGGCAGCGCGATGCCGTCCCGCACGCCGCCGAGGCGACGTTCGAGCGCGACCTGGATGGACACGCGGCCGCTGCGCAGGTCGCTGTAGCGGATGTGCAGCGTGCGCGCGTCGCCCTCGCCTTCCAGCCACCACGTGTCCATGCCGGCGCTCGTGACCTGGCGAACCTCGTCTTCGCCCGGCAGAGCGAAAGCGAGCGTGCCGACGGGGGCGCGGCCGTCGATGACGACGTTGCCCACGATGCGTGTGCGCACGCGGTCGTCGCCGAAGACGACGGCGACCTGGCTGTCCACGTCGACGCGCTCCCCGATGCGGCGCGTCGTGACGGCGAGTCGGGCCGGACGC
This sequence comes from Planctomycetota bacterium, assembly GCA_030065025.1. Lineage (GTDB taxonomy): Bacteria > Planctomycetota > PLA2 > PLA2 > JAEUHO01 > JAHEIK01. The sequence goes on along the minus strand of JASJDY010000195.1, from coordinate 6,089 downwards.
GCAGCGAAGCGCCAGGCGCCCGTGACGCGACCGATCCCGTCGATGCCCGCGTAGCGCCGGCCCTTCGGACGGGCGATGCGGAACAGGTTCTGCGTCTCGCCCACGTCGACACGCATGGCGGGGTCGGCGTTCACGATCACGTGTCCGCTCTCGCCCGTCGTATCGAGCAGGGCCAGGTCGGGCATCGCTTCCGTGCGCTCCGGCGCTGCCGCGGCGCGGAAGCTGCGCACCTGCACCTTGACCGCGCCCGTCGCGGGCGCGTTGAGGGTGAGGCGGAGGCGCGGCGAGGGCTGCGCGAGGGCTTCCCAGCGCACGATGCGCGGCCCTTGCGCGTCCAGCACCGTGACGCCGGGCGGCAGCGCCACGTCGACGAAGGGCGCGCGTCCCTGCAGCACGTACACGGTCAGGTCCGTCTGCGTCTCGGTGCCGTCGTCGCGGATGCTGTGGATCGTCCGCGACTCCGCGCGTGTGCGCACGGTGGTCGGAAGCTCGGCCGGAGAGCGCTCCGCGAGCGTGACGCTCACGCGGCTCGCTTGTCCGAGCCAGGCCTTGGCGAGGCAGTCCTTGCCTCCGGGAACGGGCTGGTACAGCGCCTCGACGCGCCCGGCACCGCTGACACGCACGTCGCCGTCGAAGCCCTTGGCCTCGATGTGCAGCACCGCGCGCCCGAACGCCACGGTGCTGTACGCGAAGCTGCGCCCGTCGGGCCGCTTCACGATCGGCACGCGCACGTCGAGCTCCAGCGTGTGGTCGCCCTCGGCCGTCACGGCCGTCCGGTACACGCCCTTGTCGAGCAGGAGCCGCACCGGCTTGCCGTCGAGCGTCGCCTTCGTGACGGCGAGTCCGCCCAGCGGCCAGCGCACGAGCACGGTGCCCTGACCGCGCTTCGCGAAGCGGAAGGTGATCGTGCCCTCCGCCATGTCCGCGGGTCCGCGCCCCAAGCGCACGTCGTAGCGCGCGTCGAGGAGCGTGACCATGCGGCCGAGCTCGACGAGCTCCGGATCCTTCTCCGGATGCGCGGCCTTGAACAGCTCGAGGTACGTCTCGAGCGGCAGGAAGACGCGGTCGGAGGGCCGGGCCTTGGTCGGATCGGCCGGGTCGTACGGCACGTAGACCTTCTTCGGCTCCTTCACCTTCGGCAGCGGCGGACGCGGCTCGTCGGCGCGGGCCGGAGCAGCCAGCGCCGCGAGCAGCGCGATCACGACCAGCACGGCGGCGCCGGCGGAGGCAGCAGCTTCGACGGCGGCACGTTGCTTGGTGCCGCGGCGCATGAATCGCGCGATCAGCCAGCGGACGGCCCACACGAAGGCGAGCAGCGTGACCGCGTTGGCGAGCGCGACGGTGATCGTGTTGCCGTCGGAACCGAAGAGCACGGCGAGCAGCACGGCGAGGGCCGCACCGCCGACCACGACGAGCAGCTTGCCGGTGCGGCTGCGATAGCCGCCGAGCAGGCCGAGGGCGAGGAAGGTGAGGCCGAGCCACAGGTAGCTCGACTGCGTGTCCTCGTCGGTGACGAGGTCGATCTGGATGACGCCGCCGGAGCCGAGGCGCTGCGCGACGACGACGTTGGGACCGAGGACGACGGGCACGTCGAGGGACAGCAGGCCCTTGCGGCGCAAGCGCTTGCGCCCGGCGTCGTCGCCGGGGGGCAGGTCACCTTCGTGGTGCTCGTGCGCGCGACCCGCGCGGCCGCGGGGCCGTGCCGGACCGTCTGCGGAGCGCGCAGGATCCTCGGATCCGGACGCGGGATCGGCCTCGGGCTTGGGCGCCGGCGGCGGACCGCCCGGCGGCGGCGACGCATCGGACGGCTCGCGCAAGGCGGGCGGCACCCCGGCCCCGGGACCGCGGTAGTTGCCGCCGCGGGCCTTCTCGGCCTGCAGCGCACGGCGCATTTCGTCGACGACGCGACGGTCCTCGATGGACCCGCTCCGTTCGAGCTTCGTCACTTCTTCGGCGAGGCGGCGCTCGAGCACGCGCAAGCGTCGCGCGCGGAACGCGCCCCCGCTGCCGCCGCCGACGCCGATCGTGGCGTTCGAAGCGGGCCCCTCGAAGGGCGCGTCCATGAGGCCCTCCGACTCGCCGAACGACTCCTCGTATGGCAGGTCGTTATCGGTCTCGACGTGATCGTCGATCTCCTCGTCGCGGATGACGGGCTCCTCGGCCATCGTCTGGGACAGGCCGGCGTCGAGGCCGCGCTCCCACTGGGTGGAGGTCACCTCGCTGCTCGTGGGTGCGGCGCCGTCCGCCGCGTACTTCATCTGCGTGACGCTCGTGAACGCGCCGAGGATGTCCGCGATCCACGGGCGCTTGAGCGTCGCACGCGGCGCGCGCACGCGGCCGTAGTCGCCGCTCACCTGCGCGACGTGCACGTCCGGATCGAAGGCCACCTCGTGCTCGGTGCGCAGCACCTCGAGCTGGTGGAAGACGGGCCCGGGGATCTTCACGGAGCTGCCGAGCTCGTCGTCCAGCTTCGTCTCGTACGTGAGCGACGCGACGGTGAGATCGGTGCGCTTCCGCGCCGTGGGAATCGGCACGAGAAGCACGCCGTCCGGGTCGGCCAGCACCTTCACGGCCTCGCCGTCGACGACGGCGCCGATGAGGTCGCTGCCCGCAGGCAGCGAGACCTTGAGGAACTGACGATCGACGTTGAAGAGGTGCACCCACGCGCGCGTGCGCAGCACGCCTTCGCGGGCGACGGCGGTGCGCAGCGCGACGCGCTGCGCCACGGCGTCGAGGACGGCCGCGCCGTCGTGCTTCTGCACGCTGACGCCGACGCCTTCGCTGCCGTTGGCGAGCCGCAGGACCTCGAGCGCCTTGAGCGGATCCACGGCTGCCTCGGCCGGCAGCTCCGTCCACTCGATCGGGCGCACGTCGGCGCCGGCGGTGGCGACGCTGACCTCGAGGCCCTCGGCGCGTTGCACGACGACGAAGCGCTCGGCTCGCATCAGCGGCACCCGCACGCCGAGCGCGCGCTCGGGCGCGATGCGCCAGTTCGCCTTGTCGAGATCGTCGTGGTAGCGCACGACGGTCGTGTGACGTCCGATCACGCGCTGGTTCAGCTCGACACGCCAGCGCTCGTAGCCGGCCGGCACGTCGTCGGGCTTGTCCTCGCCCTTGAGCTGGATCGCGCCGCGGACGAACGGCGACTCGAACCGCACCTGGTCCTCGGCGGCCCACGCGGGCACGTCGACGTGCACGGCGCGCACGCCGGCGCGGCGGATGCGGTGGGCAACGAGCGCGACGACGTCGAGGCGCCGGGGCGAGGGCAGCAGGGTCGACACGAGCGCCGCGTCGATCACGGGCTCGTGCCGCTGCACGGTGAGCGCGACGGCGGGCTTCGGACCGTCGATGCGGTAGCCGTAGACCAGGCCGGCGGCCGAGATGCCGCGCGCCGTGAGGTCGGCGGCGCCGACGGCCACGAGGTCGCTGCGCATGCTCTCGAGCACCTGGAACGCCGCATCGGCGCCCACGGCCACGAGCCCCTCCTGACGCTGGGCGCCGGCGGAAGGCACGGTGAAGGGCACAGGCTGCGGCTGGCCGTCCTCGACCCAGTCGGCCTGCGACTGCTCGAGCGTGGCCGCCAGCGAGATCTCACCGCCTGCGGGCACGCCGCGCGCCAGCGCGATCTCGAGCGTGCCGTCTGCGCGAAGGTCCTTGCTGAAGCCGTTCGGCCGACCGTTGATCGTGACCTGACGCAGCTCGTAGCCGCCGGGCATCTTCGGCTTGAGCGCGAAGACGGTGCCCTCGACGACGCGGTAGGTCGTGGTCACGATCAGCGTCTTCCCGGCCTCTGCCAGGTTCAGGTAGTAGGTGCTGGAGGCGTCGAGGCGGACGGCGCCCGCCTCGAGGTCGACGCTGAGCGCGCCGTCCGCCCGCGTGAGGCCGTAGCGCAGGAGGTGCGTCTGGCCCTTGCGGCGTAGCGCCGCCAAGCGCTTGCCGCCGCTTACGTCGAAGCCGCGCACGCGCACGTCGGAGCCGAACTGCACGGCCATCTCGGCACGGTGGCGCACGGCGTCGGCGACGACCACGCTCGGCATCGCGACGTCGGGTCCGGGCTGATACGCGCGCTCGCCCTCGAGGACGAGCACGACGGTGCCCAGGTACGGCTTGTCGAGGTCGACACGGATGCGCTCGCCGGAGGCGTTGCGGCGGAAGCCGGTGACGCCCTTGCCTTCGAGAGAGCGCACGGCGAAGCCGGCCGGTACGCGCAGGTCGAGACGGGAGACCGGCGTGCGGAAGACGTCCGCGTTGACGATCACCCGGCTCTGCACAAGGCCGTCGCCGACGGTGTGGAGCGAGTTGGTGCGCGTGTCGAGGATCGCCGGACCGTCATCCGTGCCTTTCGCACGCGGCGCGAACGCGACGCGGAGCCGGCCGGTACGCGACGGGCGCACCTGCACCTCGTGCGCGCGATCGCTGGGTGCGCGCACCGGCACGGGAGCGCCCTCCCCCACGACGACGCCCTCGACGCCGGGCGGGAAGCGCAGCGTGAGCGCCATCGCGGAGGCGGGCGGGAACCCGAGGTCCAGGAAGCGCTGGGCGCCGCGGCGCGTGAACACGCCGCTGGCGAGCGCCGTGACGAGCCGCCGGCCGGGCTCGTCGAAGCGCAGGCGCGGGCGGCCGTCCCACTCCTCGTAGCGGCCACTGGGCGAGCCGTCTCCGTCCTGGATCAGCAGGCGCTCGATGGCAAAGCCACGCAAGGGGAAGTCCACCGAGCGCGGGCCGTCGGCCAGCACCTCGACGCCGTAGCTCAGCCGCATCGTGGCCGCGCGCTCGGGCGTGAGGTCCAGGGTGCCCTCGCACGAGACAAGGGTGCCGTCGACGGGCGGCTGGGCTTCGAGCTCGGCGCGGCGGGCCTTGGCCGCCGCGAGGAGCCGCTCGTACTCGGCGTAGCGCAGGACGATGCCCTTGCGGTCGGCCTTGAGCAGGACGTCGAGCTCGTCCGTCGGAACGTGCACGAGCTCGGCCGGGCCCTTGTCGTCGCCGGCGAGCGCAGGGCTCGTGCCCACGATGAGCAGGGCGGCGAGCCCGATGAGGGCGATGCGGATGATCACGCCGCACCTCCTTCCGGCGCGGGCGTCGGCCCGTCGTCGGCAGGCGGCTCGGGCTCGTCCTCGGCGGCGGCGGCCTGCTCCGCGGCCAGGGCGCGCGCCTCGCGGCGGCCGGACGCATACCAGCTCACGAGCGACACGGCGCCGCCCAGCAGCACGGCGACGAACATGGAGGTCAGGACCTGCGTGAGTCCGGGACCAGCCGGGATCATCAGCGCGAGGAGCACGAGCAGCGGCACGGCGACGGCGACCGATGCGCCGATGCCAAGGCGGCTGGCGAAGCTCACGAGGAACCGCGTGGCGACGAACGCGACCACGAGCCACAGGAGCTTCCAGAGCAGGAAGAAGCCGCGACCGGCGGAGCCGATCTCGACGTCGCCGGTGCCGACGCGTCCCTGGAACTCGAACTGGCGGCCCTTGTGCTGGCGATCGGTGAACGGGCTCTTGAAGCCGCGGATGAGGCGACGCACGTCGAGACGCTGCGACGCATCGGGCTTGCTGACGATCGAGGTGAGGCCCTCGAGGGCGCGAGCGGCCCACGAGCGCGGCGCGTCGACGAGCATCGCCGAGCCGCCGAACGACGTGTACACGCGGTCCTCCGGGAGGATCACACGCCACGTGAGGATGTCGGACTTCACGCCGACGGGCACGGGCGTGACGAGCCGTACCGTCTCGAAGCCGGCGCCACTGCGCTCGACGTCGTGGTCGAAGTAGAGCGCGACGATGAACGCCTCGTCCTTGGCGCGACCGGAGTAGAGCGGGATGAGCACGGTGCCCTCGCTACCGACGCGCGGCGTCTCGCTCTTCCCGCCGACGCGCACGGCGCGGATGCTGGCGCCCGGCGGCAGCTGGAGCTCCATGCTCTGCCGGTCGTTGTTGCGCACGACGAGGAACGCCTCGGTGGTGGCGCGGCCTTCGACGGGCACGACCGTGTCGAGGTGCATGTGCGAGACGACGAGATCGGCCACGGGCTCGTAGTCGTGCTTCGTGACCTGCACGCCCAGAGCGTGTTCGGGCGCGTAGGACCGGAAGGCGAGG
>JASJDY010000194.1 GCA_030065025.1 Planctomycetota bacterium | reverse complement strand
AGGAAGTCCACCTTGCGGAACGAGGGGAAGTGGACGTCCGTGAAGAAGAGCTCGGAGTACGCGGCCTGGTACAGCAGGAAGTTGCTCAGCCGCGACTCGCCGCCCGTGCGGATGATGAGGTCCGGGTCGTCGCCGTCCGTGTACATGTGCTCGGCGAGCACCGCCTCGTCGACGGCGGCGCGGTCGAGCTCGCCGCGCTCGACCTTGTCGAGGATGGCCTTGAACGCGTCGAGGATCTCCTGGCGCCCGCCGTAGGCGATGCAGAAGTTCAGCTTGCTGCCGTCGAAGTCCTTCGTGGCGCCCTCGACGAGCTGGATGGCCTCCTGCACCTCCTCCGGGAGCATCTCCGTGCGCCCGAGCACGCGGACCTTCACCCGGTTCTCGAAGATGCGCGCGTCCTCGGCGAGGCTCGTCAGCCGCGAGGCGAAGAGCGCCATCAGCGACTCGACCTCCTGGCTGGCTCGCTGGAAGTTCTCGGTCGAGAAGGCGTACATCGTCATCGTGTGCACGCCGACCTCGCGGCCCCAGTCGACGAGGGCTTCGACCGTCTCGGAGCCGAGCTTGTGACCCTCCCAGGGCAGCTGCCCGCGCGCCTTCGCGTGGCGGCGGTTGCCGTCCATGATGAAGCCGACGTGGCCGGGCACCGGGGCCTCGCGGATCTCCTTCAGGAGCGAGCGCTCGTAGGCGCTGTAGAGGAGTCGCTTGAGAGGTCCCACGCGCGCAAGGTAACGCCGTTTCGCCGGTTCGCTGCCTTGTGCGCGCTGGCGACCCTCCGCGGCGCGAAAACGAGAAGGCTCACGTCCTCAACCGGACGAACACCGAGAAGCCATAGCGCTCGAAGCCGAGCTTGCGGGCGATGCCCATCGAGGGCGCGTTGGCAGCCAGTGTGCGGTACTGGGGGAGGAGCCCCGTCGAGATCGCGTGCTGCGCCGCGCAAGCGACGGCCGCCGTGCCCAGGCCGCGGCCGCGGTGCTCGGGCGCGCTCACGATGGCGATGTGCGCGATCGCTTCGCCCCACGTCTTGTAGCCCGCGAGCGCCATGAGCCTGCCGCGCTCGTCGAAGCAGCCGAAGGCCGGCACGGCGTGGGGATCCGTGCCGCCGTGATCCCAGGCTTCCTCACTACAGGCTGCACGCAGAGCTGCTACGGCTTCGTCGTCGGCCGGCGTCAGGGGGCGGGCTCGACTTGCGGGCGTCAGGTCCAACGTGTCGCTCGTGCCGTAGCCGATGAAGGCCGGACCGATGATCTTCTCTGCACGCCGTGGCGCGATGGCCGCGGTCAGCGCGGCGGGATCCTCAACGAGTGCGGGGGACCAGTCCCGTGCGCGCTCCGCCAGCGTGTCGTACGCCGCCTGAGGCAGCGATACCAACGGAGCAGGTCCGACGACCAGGATCCAGATCCCGGTCGCGTCGATCATGCTCCCGGCGTGCGCCTGCACATGCGTGCGCGCAGGACGCAGCGCCTCCGGCCGACACGCGAAGTCGCGCGCCCACCAGCGATCGGCGATCTCGAGAACGGCCTGCTCCAGCACGCGGAGCAGTGTAGATCGGCGCCCCGCCGTTACCGCGCGTCGTGCGGCGCTTGGCGCCGGAGCTCGTCCGCCATGGCGAGGTCGGCCCGTCGCTCCTGCATCGTCTTCGCGTCCTGCGTCCCCTTCATGCCATTGGCCTTGTGGGGCTTGCACAGCAGGCACCCTGCGCGCCGGTTCTTGGGGCGGCCTCGCTTGTGATGCATGCCAGCAGTGTATGCGCTGTCGCAGCGTGTCGCGGCGCTACCCCGCATACCAAGCGCGGTCGAGCTCGAGCCACCACGAGCCATCGGCCCGCAGTCGAAGCAAGCCGCCGTTCCGTTGATCCCCGGCTTGGAACCACAGCCGGGCACCAGCGATGAGTGGCAGATCGTTGTCCGCCATCTGTCGGCGGACGTCATCTCCGACTGGGATCGGTCCGGTGGCGCCGGCTACGTCCGCGCCGAGCTCGATTCGTGGTTCGTTCCACCACTCGACAGGCTCTTGGCCAGCCTCCCATTGCCCGTCCGGCCGTCGATGCGCACGCGTGAGCACCCACCACCCTCCGCAGTGCAGCGGGATGTCGATCCCGTCGGAAAGGCGGAAGCGCTCCCTTCGTATGTCGCCGGTGGTGAGCGGGTCGTCCAGCGGGAACGGTGCTCCGCGGAGGGCAAGCTCCGTCGGGATGCGCAGCCGTGGGTACTGGTAGGAGCCGTGGGCACGGACGCTCCATGCGCCCGCTTCATCTTGATGAAGCGTCGCGTCGAGCTGCACCTCATCGTGAAAGAGGTGCAGCGCGAGACCGTCTTGCGGCTCGACCCCCTGATGGCGCATCTCCGCGACTGCGCGTTCCATGTCGAGGTGCTCGTCCGGGCGCGGGCAGTTGAAGTCCGACCAGACGCGCGGGGGGAACTCCGGCCCGCTCACGCTCAGAGGGTAGCGAACGGCCCCGTCACCTCGAACGTGACGCCCCACGGGCGGCCGCTCGGATCGGGTCCGCGCTGGCTGCTGAAGTAGAGCCGCGTGCCGCTGGGATCGAAGGCGGGTCCGGTGAGCTCCGAGCCCTCGTGTCCCACGACCTCGAGGATGGCGCCTGCGCGATCGTCCGAGGTGAAGGCCACGATGCGCTGGCGCGGGCCGTCCTCCGCCACGAAGACGTTGCCGCCCGTGTCGAGCGTCACGTTGTCCACCTGCGAGATGATCGGCTCGTCGCCGCTGCCGTCGTACACGAGTGCAACCGTCTCGGCGGCGATGTCGTGCACCCACACGCGGTTGTCGCGCTTCGTCGTGAAGTAGATGCGGCCGTCGTGATGGAAGATGCCCTCGCCGCCTTCGAACGCCGTGCTCAGGGCCGCCTGGTAGCGCGTCGGAATGGCCGGCAGCCCGATGTCGGGGTTGGGCTGCGCGAGTGGATACCAGCTCACGCTACGCGTCGCGCGTACGTCGGTGCCTGCGACGCCGGCCACCTCCAGCACGCCGGCGCTCAGGTCGGCGGCGCCGCTCGGCAGCGTGCCGGCCGGCGTGAAGCGATACAGACGCCCGTCCGGCTCGTCCTCGGTCAGGTAGATGCGCAGCGTCGCCGGATCCACGGCCGCTGCCTCGTGCGCGAAGGTGCCGAGCGCGAGACGTTCCTGCGGTGCCGTCTGGCCGGTGGGATCGCACTCGAAGACGTGGCCCTGGGCGTACTCCTCGCACGAGAGCCACGTGCCCCACGGCGTCGCGCCACCGGCGCAGTTGTCCGTCGTGCCCTGCAGGAGGGGATAGGCGTCGACCACACTGCCCTGCGCGTCGAAGCGTAGGGCGCCCACGCCGCCGGCGCCGTCGTCCCGCTCGCTGTTCGACACGTAGATCCAGCCGCCGTCGGTCTGGGGGAAGACCGCGCCTCCATCAGGATCGCGATGCCAGGCGTAGCCGCCGTCCTGCACAGGCTGTTGGCCCGACGTCGCCACGATGCGCGACGAGAACCCCGGCGGCAGGCGTAGCCCGTTGGCGTCCGGCGGCTCGAGACCGCCGATGCCGGGCAGCACGACCGTCTCGACGTCGCGCGGTCCGCCGTTTCCGCCGCAGCCGGCGAGGAACGGACCGGCGGCGATGAGGCCGCTGGCAGCCAGGGCGGAGCGCAGGACGTCACGTCGCGTGGGAGGGCGGTTGCTCACGCCCAGATTGTAGGCCGCGCCGGGCTACCCGTCCCCAGTCCCGATGCCCATATCGGGAAGTCCCAACAGCTTCTGCAGTCGGGGGTAGAGAACGCCGAAGAGGCTCGCCCCGACGAGCACACCGGCCAGGGCAGCGAGCGCGTACAGCTTGCCCTCCCCGATGTTGACGAGGATCGGACCGGGACACATGCCGGTGAGCGACCAGCCCACGCCAAAGAGCGCTCCACCGACGATGTTGCCGCGGTGGCGCGGCTTGGGCTTGACGGAGACGGGGGCGCCGGTGAGGCCGCGGCCGCGGCGCTTGATCCACATGACCCCCGGCAGCGCGACCGCTACCGCGACGCCGATGATCCCGTAGAGTTGGAGCTCGGTGAACAGGAACATGCCCTGGATGAAGTCGTAGTCCGCGGCGCCGCTACGGCTCAGCACCCAGCCGAACACGATGCCGAAGAGAAGGAAGGCGAGGGGCATCTCAGATTCCTCCCACCAGGCGGTAGACGACGTTCGTCGTGATGACGCCGGCCGCCATGAAGCTCAGCGTCGCCGCGATGCCCGAGGGCTCGAGGTTGGCCATCCCGAAGATGCCGTGTCCGCTCGTGCAGCCGCCGGCGAGGCGCGTGCCGAAGCCGATGAAGAGGCCGCCGACGAACATCCAGGCCACCTTCACGGCCGGTCCGCCGCCGAACACGGTGTCGAAGAGACCCAGGTCCCAGAAGGGTGCCCAGCCGCCGCCGAGCACGGCCGACAGGGCCCCGCCGAGGACGAGTCCCAGGAGGAGCGGCAGGCGCCAACCGTGCGACGCCGCGATGGCGGGACGGCGGAAGTAAGGGGCGCGCACGACGAGCGAGCACACGTTCTCGAAGCCGGTGGAGATGCCCAGGCGCTTGCGCAGGACGAAGAGCAGGAAGAGGGTCAGCAGGCCGATGCCGGCCCCCGCGAGCGCCCAGTGATAGGGCGTCAGGTCATGGAGGATGAGCACGAGAGGACCTCCGGATCCTGGGGCGAGAGGGTGCCCTGATCTTCCCTCCCGGGAGGCGTGGAGGGAAGAGGGCTGCGGTACCCTCCCCGGATGCGCCCGCATCTGCGCGATCTCCCGATTCCCCAGCTCCCGGCCGCACTTGCCGACGCGGGGCTGGAGCGCCCCGCGTGGTGGGCGCAGACCCTGGCCGTGCGCATGCACCGGCACGGCGCGACAAGCTGGGAGGACCTGGAGATCGGGCGGCGCACGAGGACGCTGCTCGAGGCCCGGTTCCGCTTCGGTCCGCTGCTGGAGCACGTCGGCGAGCGCGTCGCCGAGGACAAGACGCGGAAGGACCTCTGGCGCCTGGGGTCGGGGGAGATCATCGAGACGGTCCTCCTGCGCAACAAGGTAGGTCGCACGCTCTGCTTGTCGTCCCAGGCCGGCTGCGGCCTCGGCTGCACGTTCTGCGCGACGGGCCGCATCGGCCTGATGCGCAACATGACGGCCGGGGAGATCACCGAGTCGATCGTGCGCACGCAGGACGTCTCCGGCCACCGCGTCTCCGACATCGTGTTCATGGGGCAGGGCGAGCCGCTGCAGAACTACGACGCCGTGATGACGGCGAGCGGCAACGTCAACCACGAGCACGGCATGTGCCTGTCTCGCAAGCGCATCACGGTCTCGACCGTCGGCCTCATCCCGCAGATCCGGCGCTTCACCGAGGAGGAGCGCATTTGGCGCCTGCACCTCTCGCTGCACTCCGCCATCCAGGAGACGCGCGAGCAGCTGATGCCCATCGCGAAGTCCAACCCGCTGCCGGAGCTGCTCGATGCCATGCGGGCGTTCCAGCAGCGCTCCGGACGACGCTGGATCACGTTCCAGTACGTGGCGATCCCCGGCGTGAACATGGACAGCGCACACATCGACGCGCTCGAGCGCGAGCTCGCTGGCATCAACTACATCCTCAACGTGATCCCCTGGAACGAGACCGGTGTCGGCTACCGCGCTCCGACTTGGGCCGAAGTGAAGCGCTTCACGACGGCGCTGCGGCGACTGGAGTGCCCGGTGAAGATCCGCTACAGCGGCGGCAAGCAGGAGGGCATGGGGTGCGGCCAGCTATCCGCGGAGCAGGTCGAGGTGGCGGCCTCCGGCGGCCACCTGCTGGCGCCGCCGGGGATCTTCACTTCGTGAGATCCCGCTTGCGCTGCCGGCGCTCCTTCTCCTGCTCGAGGACGCCCTCGGGCACCTCCGGCAACGCGCGCTTGCCACCTAGTGCCATCCACGTGCTCTTGATCACGACGTCGAGCTCGAGCTGGGACGCCTCCTGCTTCGTGAGGAAGCCGTCGTCCATGAGACTCCTGATCTCGCCGTCCCAGAAGAGCCGCAGATAGAAGCGCTCCTCCGCGACCTCCTTGACGAACTCCTCCTCACCCTCCCAGTAGATGACCTCGTGAGCGGACTGCCCTACCCGCAGCTCGTGGAAGGGCCAGCCCAAGCAGTCGGCGAGGACGTGGAAGCGGAACGCGTTGCGCGTGATCGAGGCGCGCAGCCGGGCGCGCGCGCCCTGGCGTGTGCGCGACTCGTGGCGCTGGAACAGCACGGGATGGGAGCCCGGTGCCACGACGGTCCAGCCGCGCCACACGTAGTCGCTGAGGCGATAGTGGACGGCTGGCGGCCAACCGGGCGGGACCGCGAGCTGCGGGTCGTCGACTGTGCTGGCTTGGCGCGGTGCATTGCCGGATCCACCGCCGATGCCGATCGCGGAGTTGCGCTCTACCAGGACGGAGACATCGAGGTTCGTGCGCGCCCCGCGCAGCACGAGGAACACGGCACCCGGCGTCTTGCGTGCGCGTAGCAGGTTGGCGACGGCCATCCAGGCCGTGTCCGCCATGTTGGGCGACTGCATGGCCCGCAACACCGCTTCATAGCGCTCCGGGTCCTGCGCACTCAGGACGATGACCTCGGGCGCGTGCCACCGGATGCAGCGGGCAAGCGTCTCGACGGAGGGGCGCGCGGCGCGCTGGATGAACGCGTCCAGGATGGCGCGCGACAGCAGGAGGTCCCGGCCCCGCGCGGACGTCGCGTACTTCGTCAGCGCGGCTTCGAGTGGCGCAATCCACGCGTCCCGATCCTTCGAGTTCGGCGCGGGCCCGTGCGTCGCCGCCAGGTACGCACCCCAGGCAATGTCCTTGGCGTTCTCGGAGCGACAGAGCTTGTCGATCTCCTGCGCCAGTCGTGCCGGCCCCTCCAAGGCGGGGCCTTCATCGCCTGCGACGGCCAGGGCTACGACGACCAGCGCCAGCGCGAAGCCTCGGATCGTGTGTCTCATGACGACGCCTCCGCCAAGCGATTCGCATGCTCGAGCTGCTCGGGGCGGCCGATGTCCACCCAGGTGCATCCGTCGACGCGGTGGGGGAGGATCGTAGCCCCCTCCCGCGCAAGCCGCAGGTAGGTCTCGAAGATGCCGAACCTGCCGCGCTCCGTCATGCCGACGAAGAGCTCGGGCGATGCGACATGCACGCAGGCGAAGGCGAAGCGATGCACGTCGCCCACCGGCTCGCGTACGAACACCTCACCGTCGGCGTCGTCGTTGGCCCGGCCCACGAGGCCGCGGTCGTCGAACAGCAGTCCGCGCGACGATGGCCGCTCCATGACGGCGAGCGTGACCAGCGGACCCAGGTCGCCGTGTGCCGCGTAGAGCGCGCCCAGGTCGAGATCCGTGTAGACGTCCGCGTTGTGGATGAAGAAGGGCGCGTTGCCACGGAAGGAGGAGCGTGCCGCGAGCAGGCCCCCGCCCGTCTCCAGGGGCTCGCCCTCCTCGCGGCTGATGCGGACTTCCGCGCCGAACCCCCCGCGCGCGACGACGAACCGCTCGATCTCGTCAGCGAACGGGCAGACGTTGATCACCAGACGCCCGGCACCCGCCGCGGTGAGCCTGCGTGCGGTGCGCTCGAGCATCGGCACGCCGCCCACCTGGACGAGGCACTTCGGGATGCGGTCGGTCAACGGCCTGAGGCGCGTGCCGTGCCCCGCGGCCAGGATGAACGCGTCCATCAGCGTCCGCTGCCCGGCAGGGGGGACGCGTCCGGCCGCCGGGCCGTCGTCGGCCAGTGCAGCGTTTCGTGGTGCGCCACGGGCGTCTCGATGTCCGGGAACCGCTCCGCGAGGGCGGCGGCGAGTCGCGACGCCATGTAGGGCGAGCGGTGCTGGCCGCCCGTGCAGCCGAACAGCACCTGCAGCGAGTCGAACCCGCGCTCGAGATAGCGCTCCACCTGCGCGACGACGAGGCCGAGCGCGTGCTCGAAGAAGCGCTCGGTCTCCGGCTCCTGTTCGAGCCAGGCCGCCACGCTCGCGTCGAGGCCGCTGTACCCGGCAAACTCGGCGAGACGCCCGGGATTCGGCAGCGCGCGGCAGTCGAAGGCGAAGCCGCCGCCGTGGCCCGACGGATCCGTCGGGAGGCCGCGCTTGTAGCTGAAGCTGCCCACGCGCACCGTGAGACCCGGTGCGGCGGGTGCCGCCGTCATGCGCAGCGCGTCGTCGGCGATCATGCGCTCGAAGACGCCGCGCAGCTCGGGCACGTCCAGCGGAAGCAGACCCGTGGCGAGCAGCACCTCGAGGTCCTCGATGGCATGGGGGATGCGGGCGAGGAACTGCGGCTTGCGTCCGTAGAGGCCCAGATAGCCGTACGCGCCCAGACCCTGCAGGATGCGCAGCACGACGAACCCGCGGAAGTGGGCGAGGAAGCGGTCGCGCGGTACGCGCTCGTGCGACTCCAGCGCCACGAAGTAGTGGTCGAGCAGCTCGTCGCGCGTCGATTCGTCGAGGCCGGCCTTGCCTTCGTACAGGAGCTTCGCGACGTCGTACTGCAGCGGTCCCTGCAGGCCGCCCTGGTAGTCGATGAACCACGGCTCACCGCGAATCACCATGATGTTGCGCGTCTGGAGGTCGCGGTAGACGAAGTGCCGTCCGCCCGCGCCGCTGAGCCAGCGCGTCAGGCGCTGGAAGTCCTCTTCCAGCCGCGTCTCGTGGAACGGCACGTGGGCGAGCTTGAGGAAGTTGTATTTGAAGTAGTTGAGGTCCCAGTGCATCGCCTGCGCGTCGTAGCGCGCGCGGGGGTACGCGACGCCGTAGTCCACGGCGCGACCGCCCTCCACCTGGAAGCGCGGCAGCAACTCGAGCACACGCTTGTAGATCGTCAGGATCTCCGGCGGCAGCCGGCCGTCACGACCGCGCGCCGCGCTGAGGGCATCGAACAGCGTCACGTCGCCGAGGTCGTCGAGCAGGTAGACGCCGACCTCCTCGTCGGCCGCGTGCACGCGCGGGACGGGGAGTCCCAGCTCGGCGAAGGTGCGCGAGTAGCTGAGGAACGCGCGGTTCTCCAGCGCATCCGGCCCGATCACCCCGACGACCGTGCTGCCGTCCTCGCCGCGCATCCGGACCATGCGGCGACGGGATCCGTCGCCTGCCAGCGCGTCCTGGGACACGGGCGGGGCGCCGAAGGTCGCCGCGAAGAGCTGGTCGAGAGCCGCCTGCACGCGCGCAGCATACGGGAGACCCCGCGCCCCGCGCCGCCTGGGTACAAGGTCGGGATGGATGACCTGATCCGGGACCTCGACGACCTCCTCGCGCGATTCGAGCACGAGCTCACTCCACTCGACGACGAGCAGCTCGCACGCAAGCCGGCTGACGGCGGCTGGAGCGCCCGCGAGGTGTTCGGACACCTCGAGACCACGGCGCGCCTCTACCTGGAGAAGATCGAGGCGGCCGTGGAGCGGCTACCCGAGGGGCGCTCTTCGCGGCCGCGCCCACCCCGCCCCGGGATGTTCGGTGGAGCCCTTCTCGGCGCCTTGCGCAAGACAGGAAAGCGGCTGCGCTCGCCGCGACTCTTCCGCCCGCCGCTCGACGCCGCCGAGGGCAGCTTGGACGAACTGATCGCCGTCCACCGCCGGCTGCGCCGTGCGGCGAAGACCATCGGAGACCGCAATCTCGAAGCGGTGCGGATCGGCACCCCCGTGAGTCGGCTGCTGC
>JASJDY010000179.1 GCA_030065025.1 Planctomycetota bacterium | reverse complement strand
CGGAGCCCTGAGCGAGCGCAGCGAGTCGCAGGGCGAACGCCCGCCCGGTACCGCATGCTCCAGCGACGTGCGTGGTCGTGCGACTGACCTCGCTCGGTTGCGTGTGCGTGTGCGTGTGCGTGTGGATCATCCGCACTCGCACGACCCCAAAAATGAAAGCGGCGAGCGCATCTGCGCTCGCCGCTTCCTTCGATGCTGAACGTATGGGCTAGCTGCCCTTGTTCGCGACCTTCAGGCGATGCGTGCCGTAGATCTTGCGACGCTGCTCGGGCGTCAGGTTGCGCACCTGACCGAGCGCGGCGAGCGCGGCCGTGCCGAGCTCACCCTCGGCGCCCGACGCGGCGATGAGCGCGTCGATCTGCTCCGGCGTGCCGTCGACGGCCGAGCACACGCTGCCGAGCGCGGTGGCTGCGGCGGCCTTGAGGGCCTCGCTGTCGCCGTCCGTCAGGACCTTGAGCAGAGCGTCACCGCCACCGACGCGCAGGTTGCCCAGCGCGCGCACGGCGTTCAGCTTCACCTCAGCCGTCGGGCCCTCGGTCGCTGCGGTCGAGAGAGGCTCGATCGCGACGGTGAGGTCGAACGACTTGCAGGAGAAGTCGACGTTCGCGAAGGCGTCCGCGGCGCTGGCCGCGAGCTTGTTCGCACGCTCCTGATCCGGGTTCAGGTCCTTGTCGCCCGCAGCAGCGTTGACTGCCGAGAACGCGGCGGACTCGACGATGGGCGCCGTGATGAAGCCGTGGATCTTGTCGCCGTACTTGGACTTGAAGCCCTCGCGGATCGCGTCGGCCTTGTTGGTGCTCGTGTCCTGCACCAGCACGACGATCTTCATGTCGCGCGTGCGGGCGTCGGCGAGCAGCTCGTCCATGACCATGTAGGAGGAGCTGAGCTCCGCCGAGGGCACGGCCGTGCTGCTGCCGAGGTCGGCGCGGACCACGATGACGTCGAGGCTGGGGGCCATCTTGGCGCGCATGACGCCGAAGGTGCCCTTCGCCGAGCCGGAGGCCTGGATGCCGCCGTTCTGCAGCGCCATCAGGATCTTGCCGCGGGTGTCCTCGTTGTCGTCGATCACGAGCGCCTGGCGGATCGCGCTCTCGGAGGCGGCCTGGGCGCCGAGCGCCACGACCTTGTCGGCGTTCGGCATGCCGCGCTTGGGGCTCATGCGCAGGGCGGAGATGGCCGCCGCGTAGCGCACGCGACGCTGGGGCGCCGCGAGAGCGTGGCCGAGCGCGTGACCGTCGAGCTCCTCACCACCGTACGTGGCGGCGACGAGGTAGCAGCACTCCACGGCGACGTCCCAGTCCTCGGACTGCATCGCAGCCTCGAGGGCGGCCGTCGCAGCGCCGAAGCCCTGGCTCTTGGCCAGGTTGAACGCGCCGGCGAGAGCCTCGGGAGCCGAGCCGCCGTTGGCGTTCAGCACCTCGGCCTCGACCTTCTGCGCGAGAAGGGCGCGGGCCAGCAGCGAGCGGGCACCGAGGTGACCGGAGTCGAGGTCGAGCGCGTCGGAGGCGCACTCCTCGGCCTGCAGGAACGGGTAGAGGTACGAGGGAGCCTCGTAGCGGACCAGGCCGCCCTCTTCCCAGCGCCACATGTTCTTCACGGCGTCGAAGCCTTCGACGACGCTCAGATCACGCGAGTAGTACATGTTGCCGAGTGCGACGTAGGCGTCGGCGACCGAGCCGCTGCGACCACCGAGCTTGGCGAGGGCCTTGCCGGCCTTCTCCTGCGCACCCGGGTCGTCGTCGAGCGCGGCCACGCGGGCGACGGCCGGCAGCGCACGGGCATCGCCGATGTCACCGAGGACGGTGGCGGCGTATGCACGCACGCGAGCGCTGTCGCTCTGCAGGCACTCGGACAGCGCCTCGGCGGCGTCGCTGTGCAGCTGACGCAGCGCGAGGATCGCGTTCACGGCCGTGTCGGCGTTCTCGCTCGCGAGGAACGGGTACAGGTGCGGGACGGCGCGGTCACCGGCGGCGCGCAGCTTGACGCGCGCGCTGCGCTGGACCGTGATGTCCTTGCTGTTCACCGCCTCGTCGACGAGAGCCTTGATCTCGTCGTCGCCGAGCCCGTCCGTCTCCATCGGCTTGCTCTTCGAGAGCAGGTACTTGATGAGCCGCTCGTGCTCGCCGCCCTGGGCGAGTGCGCGGATCAGGACCCGGTTCTCGGTCTCGAGGAGCGTGGCGTACACCTCGGAGTCGTCGGGGTTGCTCTCGACGTACGAGCGGAGCTTCTTCAGCGCCTCGTCGTACTTGCCGGTCGCGTAATCCTGGAGCGCGTCCTTCAGATCCTCGGGTGCGGCATAGGCCGTAGCGGGCACGAAGATGACGGCGGCCAGCAGTGCGCAAGCAGCGATGAGCCCGATGCCGACACGAAGGCGGGTTGCCTTCATGAGGTCCTCCCTTCAACGTCGACGCGGAGTGGTCCTCCGGGCTCCCTCGTGCCCGTTGCCCTCCCGCGTCGTGAATTTCGCCTCAAGTGCCGAAAGTTCCGGCACTTGCAGTCGCGGGAGTGTACGTCCCGCAGGAACAGGGTGTCAAGAACGGCCTCAACTCGCTGAGTTCCGCGTATCTAACTGGGAACCAACAGGTTAGGGCGAATCGGGGCTGTTTCTCGCGACGCTCCGTACCGCGCCCAGGCAGGCCACGCCGAAGGTCACCGCGCAGCCGACGAACGCAGCCCAGATGCCGTGCACGCCCGCATACGCCGCGAGCGTGACCGGAGGGCCCTGACCGGCGTCCACCGACACCAGCCGATCGGTGAATGCGAGCAGCAGGACGAGGTAGCCGAAAGCGACCCCGATCAACGCGTGCACCTCGCGCACACGGCGCGTCAGCATGCCAAGCAGGAAGAGCCCGAGCACCGGACCGGCCAGGAAGCCGAGCCACGTCAGGAGCAGGTCGATCACGTCGCGTCCCTGGCTCAGGGCGTAGAAGGCCGCGCCCACTGCGAGCACGCCGTAGACGAGCGTGAGGACGCGCGCGAGGCGCAGGCGGCGTGCATCGCCGAGGGGCTTCTTCCGGATGCGCTCGATGAAGTCGACGAGCGTCGCGGTGGCCATGGAGTGGATCGAGGAGTCGATGCTCGACATCGAAGCCGCAAAGACGGCAGCGACCATGATCCCGGCGAGGCCGAGCGGCAGATCGTCGCGCACGAAGGTGGAGAACACGTCGTCGCCGGCGATCGCACGACCGCCGTACTTGAGGTGGAGCGCCATGCCCATGCCGAGTGTCAGCAGCACGATGAGCGCGCCCAGGGCCCAGGAGAGCAGTGCCGCGCGGCGCGAGGCCTGCAGGTCCTTGCACGCGAGGTAGCGCTGGACTGCCTGCTGGTTCGTGCCGGCCACGGAGAGCGCGAGCAGCCCGTAGGCGAACAGCCCGGTCCAGAACGTGGGCCACTTGTCGAGTGCCGGATCGAAGTCGGTGGGCGAGTTGCGCTCCGGCGAGGACGCCAGATCGACGACGTCGGAGAGGCCGCCGGGCAGCTCGCCGAGGATCAGCACGATCGAGCCGACCACACCCGTGAGCACGAGCAACAGCTGCAGGCCGTCGGTCCAGACGACGGCGCCGAGGCCGCCGGTCGAGCTGTAGACCATGGCCGCGAAGCCTACGATCAGGATGCTCGTCTCGACGGGGATGTCGGTGAAAACGGCCAGCGCGCGCGCCGTCAGGAAGAGGAACAGCCCGGCGCGCGCCAGGACGGTCACATGGAAGAGCGCGCTCGCGAGCCAGCGTGCGCGCGGACCGAAGCGTTTCTCCAGGTACTCGTACGCCGTCGTGAGGTTCAGCCGCGCGAAGAACGGCAGGAACAGGACGCAGACCACGAGGATCGCGGCGAGCTCGCCCGCCTGCAGCTGGAACCAGCGCGGACCGTCGGTGTAGCCCTTGCCCGTCCAGCCAAGCAGCGAGATCGAGCTGAACGCCGTGGCGATGATCGACATGCCGATGAGCCACCACGGCAGCGCGCGGCCGCCGAGCAGGTAGTCCTCGCTGTCCTTCTGCCGCCGCTTGGCCCATGTGGCGATGGCCACGACGGCGACGCCGTAGAGCGCGACGATGCCCCAGTCGAGGACGTGCAGCGCGGCGATCAAGAGTCGGCGCTTCCGAAGATGCGGTCGGCGATGGCCTCCTCGAGATGCGGGCCGCTGCCGGGAACATGCGCGTCGCGCGGGTCCTCGTAGCGCGGCGTGCACCACAGCACGTCGACCAACTCGTCGCGTTCGGTGAGCCGGCGCCGCGTCGCGGCCACGAGCTCCCGACACGCGGGGCTGACGCCGGCACAGCCCTTCCACGCACGGGCCGAGGCGAAGACGACGATCGCCCGCGTCGGACGCCCGCGTGAGTCATCCGTGAGCGGCTCCAGGACGGGTGTCTCGCCGCGCGGCAAGCGGATGAGCTCGAACGGCACGCCCTGCTCGGCAGCGCGCCGGCGCAGCAGCGCACCGCGGTCTTCGATGTCGTCGTCATCGATCACGAGCAGGCCGATGCCGTCCGGCCACGGCCAGAACGAGACCATGTCGAGGGCTCGGCGGGCGACGCTACGGGCCACCACAGCGCCGTCCGGCATGTCGTCGCCGTCTTCCGGGCAGGCCGTGGCGGTCGCAGCACTCGCGATGAACCGGGACGCCCGAGCGGCAGCCCGCGCGACGTCCTCTGAACCGGCATCGAGCACCGCGGCGATGGCCTCCGGATGATCTGGGTAGAGCAGGAAGTCGCAGCCTGCTGCCAGCGCTCGGCGCGCCGCCTCCGGCTCGCCGCCTTCGATGTGGGCGCCCGCCATGTTCAACGCGTCCGTGAAGAGGGCGCGCTGGGTCTCCGGGTTGGCGTCCTGTGGGCCGCACGAGAGATCCAGGATGGGCTTGGAGAAGGTCGCGATGGCGCCGCTCGGATCGAGGGCCGGGTACGCGACGTGGGCCGTCATCAGTCCGGCGCAGTCCAGCACGCAGAACGGCATGAGGTCGCGCTGCTCGAGCACGTGCGCGGCGTCTTCCACGACGGGCACGGCGTCGTGACTATCGAGCGTCGTCGCACCGTGACCGGGAAAGTGCTTCCCGACGGCCAGGGCGCCGCCGGCCGCGATGCCGTTCGCATGGTGCCGCGCGAGCTCGGCGACCCGTGCCGCATCGAAGCCGAAGGAGCGGTTGCCGAGGATCGGGTTGTCGAGCGTGCTGCGCACGTCGGCGACGGGGGCGAAGACGACGTCGATGCCGACGGAGCGCGCCTCGGTGGCGGTCAGCTCGCCGAGCTTCCACGCTTCGGGCGGCGTTGCGGCGAGCCCGACGATGCCGGCATCGGGCAACCGCGTGAGGCCTCTCACCTGCTGGCCGGCACCGCGCTCCATGTCGGACGCGATGATGAGGTGGCGACCGGCCTCTTCGCGCAGGCGCTTGGTCAGCGTGGCGACCTGCTCGACCTCGCCACCGAAGAGAATGAAGCCGGCGAGCCAGGGTTCCTTGGCGCGCCTCAGCGCGACCTCCTCCTGGGTGCCGTCGTCGCGGTCGAGACGGATGGCGGGAACGAGGAGCGGGAGGTCGAGCACGAGCCGAAGCTACCTGCGATGCGCGACAACCCAAGAGGCTCGGTCTTGAACCGCAGAGGTGAGGCGCACGCTCGTCGCTGGTGGCTCGGATCCAACCACGGAGGCACGGAGGCGCGGAGGCACAGACGGGAAGGCCGTCGACGACTTCCTGGTCCTCCTCCGTGTCTCCGTGCCTCCGTGGTTTCTTCATGCTGGAGCACCGTGGTCCGCGCGGACACCGGAACCGAACGCACTCTGTGCCTCTGCGGTCTCTGCGTCCTCTGCGGTTCCTTGTCTTCCGCATGGCGTCGCCGCGTCCGTGCTCGTCCCGGGCGTTCTTGGCGCCTTGGCGGTTCCTACCGGTCCGCCCCGCCGTCGCCCTCGTCCTCAGGCTCGTCCGCAGGAGGCTGCGGGTCGCCCGGCGGGACCTCGTCCGGCACCTCGAACGGCATGTCCGGACGGTCCGGCTTGTCCGGACCCTCCTTGTCGGGCGCGAACGGCGGCGCCGGATCCGGCAGCTTGTCCGGCGTCTTCAGCGACTTGCTGCCGCCGCCGAACAGCTGGGTCCACCACGATCCGTTCGCACGGCCGCAGCCCATCACCATCCAGCCGCGACCGAGCATGTTGCGGTGGTGGCCGCTCGAGCGGAACCACGCCATGAATGCGCCGTGGCCCGTGCTCGGGCCGCGCGCGATGTTCTCGCCCACGCCCCCACCGAAGCCCTGCTGCTTGGCGCGCGAGCCGGGCGTGCGGTTCTCGGGCGTCGCATAAGGCCCGGGCACGTTGTGCGCGAAGTAGCCGTTCTGCGCCATGTGGCGGCTGTGGCCGCGCGCGGCGCGCGTGAGCTTCTCGTCGATCTTGACGGCGAGCAGGCCCATCATCATCCGGTAGTCGTTGACCGACCGGACGTTCTGCTTCTCCATCGGCGTGGCGGTCGTCGGCAAGGTCGTGTTGTAGACGAGCACCTTGAGCGAGTACGGACGCTTGCCCGGATCGGCCGACGACGGGACGTCGATCGCCTTGTTGATGCGGTCCTTGATCTCCTGCAGGTCCGGCGTGTAGCCGCTGTCGACACGCGAGAGGATCTCGTCGACCTCCGTGACGCCCGCGAGGCGCTCCTCGAGCTTCTTGTCCCACTGGGCGACGAGGTCGAACGGCCGCTCCCACACCTCGCGCACCTTGTCGACGCGCGCCTCGACCTCCTTCTGGTTCTTCTTCTGCGGGTTCGGGTACGGATAGGCCTGCGCGTCGTAGATCAGCGCGAGCGCGTGCTTGCGGCGCTCAGCGAGCAGCTTGAGCAGCTTCGCCTTGTACTTCCCGCCCGTGAACGACTTGCTACGCACGAGTTGGTCGATGAGCCATGCGCGCCGGCTCGACAGCGCGCTCTGGAACCGCTCCCGCGCCGGCTCGCCGATGGCCAGCAGCTCCTCGTACGCCGCCTTGCGCTCGGCCGCGTCGCGCGCGTCGAGGCGCTTCAGCGCGGCCGCAATCTTCTCCTCGCGGATGAGGTGCTCGCGCTCCTGCGGCGTGACGTAGCGCGCCTTGTGGACGACGTAGCCGCCCTCGGGGATCGACTCACCGCGCCAGCGCGCCAGCAGGGGGAACAGGTCGGAGGTCGGGCAGCCGTCCTCCCCCGCCATGTAGAGGACGCGCTCGGCCGGCGCCTGCTTGCCCACGGCGTGGAGCAGCGCCGCCGCCGGGATGCCGGTGGCCTTGCCGGGACGCATGCGCTCGACGAGTTGCACGAAGGCGCTCGACCCGATCCGCGACCAGTGATGCTTGCTCCGGCCGCCGCTCACCTTGGCGCTCAGCGTCTCGCGGTCCGCCTCGATGACGGCCACGCTGAGACGCGTCGTCAGCTTGATGCGCTGGTAGCGATCCGGGTTCGCGTTGATGTCGGCGATCAGACGGGCGAGGCCGTCCTCGGCGAGCTCGTGATCGCGAGCGCGGCCCTCGAGACGTGCGCGCACGTCACCGGGCGGGAAGCTCTCCAGCTCCCCCCGGAGGAGCTCGGCGGCGGCCTGGAAGTCGCGCACGTCGGCGCGCGCCTTCGCCTTCGCGAGGAGGTCGGCGACGCGCTTCTCGAGCGCCCTGCGCGCGTCCTCGGTGGTCGGCTGGGTGGGCGTGGGCTGGTCAGGACGCGTGGGTCGGTCCGGCCCCGGCTGCGTCGGCTCGATGATGACCGGCTTGGCGTGCTCGACGAGCGTGCGCTCCCAGGCCTTCTGGAGCGAGGCGTGGGCCGCCAGGCCCTCGAAGCGCGGCAGCATGTCCTGCAGCAGCGCCTTGCTGTTGAACGTGCGGCCGGCCTTGTTCCACGCATCCACGCGCTCGACGATCTCGGCCGCCTTGGCATCCGCATCGGCGTCGAGCTGCTTGAGAGACTCGTCCACCTCCGTCAGCACGTCGACGGCGGCGGGCGCCGCGCGCGCGAGGCGTTTCCAGGCGGCGCGTGCCTTGGCGAAGAACGACAGGCGCGTGTGCTCGTCCGCCTCGGCGCGCGTCTTGGCCAGGTGGTCCTTCTTCCACCACGCCTGCGCCTTGCGCACGCGCGTGATGAGGTCGTCGAACGCGGCGGCCTTGCTGTCGCCGTAGCTCTCGAGGAAGCGGCGGCGGGCGCCAGCCAGTGCCTCGGGCGTCATGTCGAGCCGCTCGGACCAGATGCGCTCGAGACGCGAGTCCATCTCGCGCTGCACGTCCCCGATCAGCTCGAGGCCCTCGCTCGCCCGGGCGCGGAGGAGGCCGGCCGTCTTGTCGTCGGCGAGCTGGCGCCAGAGCGCGCGTGCGCCGGCGTAGTCCTGGGCGTCGTACAGACGCTGTCCCTCGGCGTAGAGGCGCTCGGCCGCATCCTGGCCGCCGCTGCCGAGGCCGCTGACCGCGAACACGATCACGCCGAGCACGAGCACGGCGGCGACGATGCCGAGCACCGGAACGCGTGACTTCTTCGCCGCACGCTCACCGCGCCGGGGCTGATCACCGGATCGCTCGGCTGCCGGTTTCGCCGCCGCCGCGCTCTTGCGTTCGGCCTGGGCGCGCGGCGCTGCATCTGCCCCCTCGGGCGCCGGCTGCGCAGGGCGCGCGGCACGTGGAGCCGGCTCGGCGGGGCGTGCCGGTTGCGCGGGGCGTGCTGCCGGCGCGGGCACCGCCGGCGCGGGCGCGGCCGCGGGCGCACCCGATGCCACGTACGTGATGCGTGCGTCGCCGATCTCGATCAGGTCGCCGTCGGAGAGCGAGACCTGCTTGATCTCGATGCCGTTCACCTTCGTCGGGTAGCCGGAGCCGCTGTCGCGCAGCTTGAACCGACCGCCGGGCAGAGGCTCGAGCACGCACTGCTCGCTGCCGAGCCCGCTCACCTGCAGTCGGAGGTCGGCGTCCTCGGCGGAGCCGATGCGGACGGCGGCGTCGGGCAGGGGCGCGTCGAAGGACTGACCCTGGATCTCGATGCGAATCGCGGGCATCGGCGGTGGCGACTCCGGGGGGCGGACGGCGGGGCGCCGAGTCTACTCCACGCCGGCGGCCGCTCCCCTATCGGCGGCGCGTGCCCACACCCGCTCCCTACGTGGGCAGCTGCAGCAGGAACTCGAGCAGCTCGTGGGGCTGCTCCACGGCAAAGCCCGCGTCGCGGGCGCCCACCTCCGAGAAGTAGCCCCTGCGCGCGCTGCGCACCCCGGGTCCGTGGACGGCGAAGGGCACCGGATCGGGCAGATACCGGCCGTGCTCCGTGGATGCGGCCTCCCCGCCAACGACCACGATGCGGGTCTCCAGCTCCGCATCGACGGCCCTGAGCAGGGGCCCGAGCACGTAGCCGTCGAAGCGCTCGAGCGTCTCGACCTTGGCGACGAAGTCACGCGTGAGGGAGGCGGCGGCGAGCGCGTCCACGTGGAGGTAGACGAGCTCCGACGTCTCGAGGGCGGCGAGTGCGGCTTCCGCCTTCGCACGCAGGTTGGATCCCGGCCGCCCCGTGGCGCCGTCGGGCCGGGTCGTCTCGATGCCCTGGAGCCGCGCTGCGCCGACGACCGTTGGCTGTACGCCGACGACGTGAGCGTCGACGCCCGTGCGCGTCGTGAAGTC
>JASJDY010000180.1 GCA_030065025.1 Planctomycetota bacterium | reverse complement strand
CTGGTCCTGCTCGCGAGCCCCGCGCTCGCGGGAGACATCGTCGGTCATCAGTTCTCGGACGACCCGGCCGGTCGCCCCGGCATCTACGACCCCGGGCTCGATACGCCCAGCATGGAGCCCATGCTGCTCACGCAGATTGGCGTGATCGGCGGTCCCCCCGGTGACGAGGACACGGTGCTCAACCAGTGGTTCACCATGCCGGACGGGGACGGCTTCTTCAGCTTCACCGGGTTGCCCGACGACGGCATCTTCCAGATCGATCTTCCGTTCCAGTCGGACGCGGCCGGCTTCCAGACCAACATCATCACGACGGATCCGACCAGCGGCGACAAGACCGCGGATCCCGTGCCGCCGGCCCCGAACGGCATCGTGGCGATGCCGCCGACCGCGACCGAGGTCGACATCCCGATCCTGCCCGCGAGCGCGCCGTGTGCCATCACGTTCGCGCCCGAAGACAACATCGTCATGGGCGGCTTGTTCGTCGATCGCAATCCCGGTGGTCAGACGGGCGGCAACGGCATCACGGGCCGTGGTGGCCTCTGCACGATCGGCAACCAGGGCCTGTTCGGTGAGCCCGCCGACGGCATCGAGGTCGTGCTCCAGGGCCTGGACGCGTCCGGCAACCCGACCGGCACGCCGCTCACGGTCACGGTCGGTGACGACTTCACGTTCGTCCCGCCCGGCGAGACCGATCCGTTCACACTCACCGGACCGGGCTGGTTCGTCTTCCTGAACAAGGCCCTGGCCGACGGCGAGACCGTGCGGGTTTCCATCGATCCGAATCAGGCGGGGCTTGCAGGACTGCTGCCCGTCGCGCCGACGACAGTCGAACGCACGTTGGACCTCAGCGCCGGCACACCCGACGAGCGGCTTCCCGTGATCGAGTTCCGCTTCCAGCCGGTGTTCGACCTGACCGGCCGCGTCACGCTCGAGGTGGGGGGGACCGTCTACCCCGTCGCGGGCATCACGCTCGAGCTCACCGATCTCGTCACCGGCGCGGTGCTCGCGACGACGACGAGCGACCCGAACGGCGACTACGAGTTCCTCGACCTGTTCAACAGCGTGTACCTCGTCAAGGTGCTCGGCACCGGCGCCACGGTTGCGCCGTCGGGCGTGCGTCAGATCGAGAACCTGGCGCCCACGCCGCTGGACTTCGCCTTCACCGAGGCCAACTGCCCCGACACGCTCGGCCCGACGATCACGGTGCCCGCCGACATCTCGCGTGAGTGCGACACGTCCTCCGGCACCGCGGTGACCTGGGCCGCCACGGCCACGGACAACATGACGCCCGACACCGAGATCACGATCACGTATGCGCCGTTCCAGCCGGGCGACACGATCCCGGCCGGCGTGAACACGATCACCGTCACGGCCGAGGATCTGTGCGGCAACACGAGCACGGACACGTTCACGATCACGATCACGGACACCACGCCGCCTGTCATCACGTCTGCCGTGCCGCGCACGCTGCTCTGGCCGGCCCGCGGTGGCCTCATTCCGGTCGGCCTCACGGCCTCCGCCACGGACATCTGTGACGGCAACGTGGATGTCGTCATCACGGTCTTCAGCGACGAGGGCAACGGCGTGGGGCCCTTCTCGCCCGATGCCAATGGAACGTCGGCCGCGACGCTGCGCCTGCGCAGCGAGCGTGCCTACCCGGGGAACGGCCGCGTCTACCTGATCCGCATCACGGCCACGGACGCAGCCGGAAACACGGCGGTCGTGTGCAAGTCGGCCTACGTGCCGATCATGCCCTACGGCACGTTCGTGCTCAGCGTGCGGGCCCAGGCGGCCAGCGGCGAGGCGGCGTGCCTCGCGGCCGACCCGCTGACGGGGATCCCCGCGGGCTACGTGCAGCTGCTGCAGATCGGCGCACCGCCGCCGCCCCAGCCCAACTAGCCCGACCTATGCATGAAGCGCGCGTCGCTCGGACCCCAAGTACCTGGCTTGCGGAGACTTGCGTTGACCTGCACAGCACCCGCGTCGGACCACATCGTTCTCGCGACGGACTCGCGCCTGAGGTCGAAGCCAAAGTGAGGATGCGGGGCTAATCCCCCCTCGGACGAGCTGTGGCAAAGAGATCGGGCGCGAGGACGAGCGAGAACCGCGCGATTCACCTTCGTTCATGCATAGGTCGGGCTAGCCGCATCCGCGCCGCCAGCGCCGGGTTCTCCCTCCGGCCCCCGTCAGGGGGACGGTAGGCTTCCGCCCACGGTTATCGAGCGGAGGGAGAAGCCCGTGAAGCTCCATGAGTTCCAGGCGAAGGAGCGCTTCCGCGCCTTCGGTCTGCCCACGCCGCACGGCATCGTGGTCGAGGACGCGGAGGGCGCCAAGGCGGCCTTCGCAGAGCTCGGCGGCGAGCTGGCTGTCGTGAAGGCCCAGATCCACGCAGGCGGCCGCGGCAAGGCGGGCGGCGTCAAGCTCGTCCGCTCGGCCGACGAGGCGCACGAAGCAGCCGAGGGCATGCTCGGCAAGCCGCTCATCACGAAGCAGAACGCGCCCGACGGCACGATCGTGCGCAAGGTGCTCGTCGAAGAGGGCCTGCCCATTGCCAAGGAGTACTACGCGGCCGTCACGCTCGACCGGCGCCTCGAGGTGCCCGTGCTGATGGTCAGCTCCGAGGGCGGCATGGACATCGAGGAGGTCGCCGAGAAGACCCCCGAGCTGATCCTGCGCGAGCCGATCGATCCCGTGCAGGGCCTGCCGGACTTCCGGGCACGTCGCGCGTGCTTCGGCCTCGGCGTACCGAAGGCCCAGCAGCGCGCCTTCGGCGCGGTGCTCAAGGGCCTGGCCCAGGCCTTCCTCGCGGACGATGCGTCCCTCGTCGAGGTGAACCCGCTCGTCACGACGACGGACGACCGCGTCATCTGCCTCGACGGCAAGATGTCGATCGACGACAACGCGCTCTTCCGCCACAAGGGCCTCGAGGCCATGCGTGACGAGGGCGAGGAGGACCCGACGGAGGTGCGGGCGCGCAAGGCGGGCCTCTCGTACGTCAACCTCGACGGCAACATCGGCTGCCTGGTGAACGGCGCGGGCCTCGCCATGGCGACGATGGACATCATCAAGCTGCACGGCGGCGAGCCGGCCAACTTCCTCGACGTCGGCGGCAGCGCCTCGACCGAGCAGGTGACGACGGCCTTCAAGATCATCCTCGAGGACCCGGCGGTGAAGGGCATCCTCGTGAACATCTTCGGCGGCATCATGCGCTGCGACGTCGTGGCGCAGGGTGTGGTCGACGCGACCAAAGCGCTCGGCCTGGAGGCCCCGCTCGTCGTGCGGCTGCACGGCACGAACATGGAGCAGGGTCGCGAGATCCTCGAGAACAGCGGACTCAAGATCATCCCCGCGGACAACATGAGGGACGCGGCGCAGAAGATCGTGGAGGCGGCCCAGTGAGCATCCTCGTAGGCAGTGATACGCGTGTCGTCACGCAGGGCATCACGGGCGAGTACGGCCGGATGCACACGCTGGCGTGCCGCGAGTACGGAACGAACGTGGTGGCGGGCGTCACGCCCGGCCGCGGCGGCCAGGACGTCGAGGGCATCCCCGTCTACGACACGATGGCCGAGGCGCGCGAGAAGGCGGGCGCGAACTGCACGATGATCTTCGTGCCGGCCGCTTTCGCCGCAGACGCCGTCGAAGAAGCGGCGGATGCCGGCATCGAGTTGATCGTGTGCATCACCGAGGGCATTCCGGCGCTGGACGAGGCGCGCATGAAGCAGGCCGTCACGGCCGCGGGCGCGCGCATGATCGGCCCGAACTGCCCTGGCGTGATCTCCCCCGGCAGCAACTGCAAGGTCGGCATCATGCCGGGCTTCATCCACAGCGCCGGCAAGATCGGCGTCGTGAGCCGGTCGGGCACCCTGACGTACGAGGCCGTCTGGCAGCTGACCGAGCTCGGCCTCGGCCAGACGACGTGTCTCGGCATCGGCGGTGACCCGGTCATCGGCACGACGCACATCGACGCCATCAAGCTCTTCCAGGAAGACGACGAGACCGAGGCGATCCTGATGATCGGCGAGATCGGCGGCACCGCGGAGGAGGAGGCGGCGGCCTTCATCAAGGACCACGTCGACAAGCCGGTCGTCGGCTTCGTCGCCGGTCGCACGGCGCCTCCGGGCAAGCGCATGGGCCACGCCGGCGCGATCATTGCCGGCGGCAAGGGCACGGCCATCGAGAAGATGGAAGCCATGCGCGCCGCGGGCATCGCGGTCGCCGAGAGCCCGGCGGAGCTCGGCTCCACCATGGCGGAGGCGCTGGCCGCGCGGGCGTAGACAGCCCGCTTCGCTACGCCCGTTATCCGCAGCTCTTGCCGGCCCAGCAGTCAGAGGGCTCGTCGCCGGTGGGGGGCGGGAACTCGACGTGCTCCTCGTCCGGACACGGGGTCTCCGTCGGTTCCACGACGTTCCCGCTGCCGCCGTCCGAGCGGATCGCTGCGGTCACGCTCTGTTCGAACAGCCAGACGACGAACAGGATGGTCATGGGGATCCACAGGATCACCCCCGTGACGCCGTCGACGACGCCGGCCACGTGGTCGCCGAACGTCTTGTAGGGGTTCGGCCCGTTGCCCAGGCAGGCCCCCTGGAGCAGGCTCACGAGAACGAGCAGGATCGCGAAGATGATCTGGCTTCGCATGGGTTCGCCTCCCTTCGCGCGTGTTGACGCCTCGACAGCATATATAGACTGACACATCAGTCTAGTTTTGTTGCGCAGGGGGAGTCGCCGTGATGGGGGCGGGGCTCAGCGGCCCGCGATACCGCGCAGCTCGAAGGCGACGAGGGCGTCGACCAGGCGCGGAATGTCCGGCTTCCGCGCGCCGAAGAGATAGCGGCGGGCGAGTCGCTCGACCATGCCCAGCGCCAGCTGGCCGGTCACCTCCACGTCGAGGTCAGCACGCGCGACGCCGCGCTCCTGGAAGAAGGCCAGCGTCTGCACGATGCGCTCGTGCCACACGCCGAAGTGCTGGTCCAGCTGCTTGCGAAAGCCCTTGTCGATGCCGAGAGCCTCGTCGAACAGCAGCCGCATGAGCTGCCGGTGTTCGTGGATCGTCTCCAGCACGGTCGCATAGGACGCGCGCAGGATTGCCTCCGCGTCGGCACGGCGCCGCACCGGCGGCTCTTCACCCGCCGGACGCACGTCGAGGAGGATGGCGAGCGTGCGGTCGACGAGGGCTGCGAAGACGTCGTGCTTCGACTGGAAGTGCAGATAGAAGGTCCCGCGGGCGATATCTGCCTCCGCGATCACGTCGGCGACGTGCGTGCCGTGATAACCGCCGCGCGAGAACGCCTTCAGCGCGGCGGCGAGGATCTGCTCGCGACGCGCTTCGCGCTTGAGGAGTCGTCGCGGGGTTGACTTGCCGGAAGCCGCCATGTGCCCACCTTACGCGCCGCGGTCGGGATCCTCTAGGCCGCCGGCGAGGCAGGACTAGGCTCGCAGCGAGGAGGTGGACCGTGAAGCGGCGACCCCTGTTGCGTGCCCTGGCCGCTGGCCTGCTGCTGCTCGCTTGCGTCGCCGGCCCGGCGAGCGCGAAGGAGCCGAGCGCGGCCTCGGCGATCTACAAGGCGCACGCGAAGCTGGCTCAGCGCACGGCCAAGGAGCTGGCGAAGCTGTTCAAGGACGCGCGCAAGAAGGGCTACGAAGCGGTCGCCGACGGCGTCGCCCTGCAGATCGTCCACTTCGACGCCGAGCATGCCGAGGCTCACACGTGGCTCGGCTACGAGCGTGGCGACGATGGCTGGACGCGTCCGGAGACCCTCGCGAGCCACAAGAGCACGAAGCCGAAGGGTGAGTCGACGTTTCGTTCGCGCTGGACGAAGAAGACCAGGTCCCTGGCACGCTCGTTCTGGCGCATGCTCGACAAGGCACCGGAAGACCTCGACACCGAAGCCCGCCGCTTCGTGCTGGAGGACATCGCCGCCCTCGCGCCCGATGACAAGCGTCTGGCGCGCGAGCGCACCCATGAGATGCAGGATGGCCACTGGCTGACGCTCGAGGCGCGGAAGGCCCGCACGACCTGGAACGACTGGCAGGAGGTCAAGAAGGCGGCCTTCGAGGGCGTCCCCGACGCGACGGACACGGCACTCCATCCCCGCCTCGAGCCCATCGGGAACCTGATCTGGAAATCGCGCGTGGACGTGGGCGGCGTGAAGGTGTGGGGCACGTGTCCGCGCCTCGAGGCCGAGACGATCGGTCAGCACGCACACGTGGCGGCCCGGATGTTCTCCAACGCCTTCGGCGTCGAGGTCCAACTCCCGAAGGACCTCGGCTTCGTCGTCGTGACGTCCCGCAAGGAGGTCGCCATCCTCGCAGAGGGCTTGGAGCTCGGAGGGCGCCTTCGCACGGCCCCGGGCTACGAGCTGCCTGGGACGAACCTCATCGTCACTGGACGCTGGCAGGGCTGGCCTGTACGTCGGGACACGGCCATGCGCTTCCTGTACAGCCGCTTCTACGAGGAGCACTTCGGCTACCGGCCGAACGTCGAGTGGGCTATGCAGGGGGTGAGCGTCCTGTTCACCTACATGCAGACCTCCACGTGCTACTCGATCCTCGGCTGGGATGACAGCACGCAGAACGCCCTCGATCGCCGGCTCCGCGCGGTGCTCTTCACGCAGGGCGCCGACTGGGGCGCGTACGCGCGCGACACGAAGAACGACGGCAATCTGCCGACCGTCCTGCAGCTCGAGCCCCAGTCGAGGCGCCAGATCTGGGTGACCGATCTGCTGGCCTGCTACATCTACGCGTACTACGTGTCGGTCGTCCATCACGACAAGGCGCCCGCCTTCTATCGCCACCTCGCGAAGAACGGCGATGCCGCGGCGGCCGTCCAGGCGATCTTTGGCTGGACCATGGACGCCTTCGAGGGGCGCATCTCCCGGTGGCTGAACGACTACCGGAAGTACGAGGAGGGGAAGAGCCGCAGAGTGGCGGTCCGGGGGAAGCCGCCGCGCTAGCCGTCTGCAGCCACAGGCGCGGGGACGTGCGTCCCCTGCGCGAGATTCCGCACCATCAGGCTGTGCTCGGCGGGTGAGAATGCCGCGCTAGCATTCCTTGTGGCAACGTCCACAGGTCCTTTGGCTGGGCCCTGAGAGGCCCTCGCCGAGTCGCTTCCAGAGGAGACTCCATGTCGACGGATGAGAGCTTGGACACACCCAGGCAGAGTGTCGGTACCGATGCCGCGCGCACGCTCGCGACCACGACCAAGACCGTCCCCATGCTCACGGGGGTCACCCCGCGCTGGGTGCTGAAGCTGCTCCCGTGGGTACAGGTCGACTCCGGCACCTACCGCGTGAACCGCAAGCGCCTCGTCACCAAGGGTGTGGGCAAGGTGCAGACCCGCATCGAGGACGGCACGGCCTCGGTGACCGCGGAGGACCTCAGCGCGATTCCCCTGATGCACGAGCTCGACGACGATCTCGTCGCGAAGCTGGCCGAGAAGATGATCAGCGAATCGGTCGATGCGGGCACGACGATCGTGCGCGAGGGCGACACCGCCGATCGCTTCTACGTCATCGCGCAGGGCAAGGTGCAGGTCACGACGAAGGGCAGCCACGGGGAACGCCTCCGCCTGGCCGTTCTCGGCGAGGGCGACTACTTCGGCGAGATCGCCTTGCTCCAGGACTGCCCCCGCAAGGCGGACGTGACCGCCATGGTCCCGACGATCCTGCTCGAGCTCTCGAAGGCGGACTTCGACACGCTCATGTCCGACGCCCCGGAGGTGAAGGCCAACCTTCTCGCGCACTGCGTGCAGCGGATGGACGAGCTGGCCCATGCCGACGAGCACGGTGAGCCCGCCGTCGAGGTCGCCTCGGGACATACGGGCGAGCCGGACCTGCCCGAGACGTACGTCGACTACGAGACCGAGCCGCGCGAGATCCCGCTCAGCGTGGTCCAGAACATCGTGCGCGTGCACACACGCGTCACCGACATCTACAACGAGCCGATCAACCAGCTCCGCGAGCAGCTGCGCCTCTCCGTGGAGGGCATCAAGGAGCGCCAGGAGCACGAGCTCATCAACAACCCCGAGTTCGGCCTGCTGGCGAACGTCGCGCCGGCGATGCGCGTGCAGCCCCGCGGCGGCCCGCCCACGCCCGACGACTTCGACGAGCTGATCGCGCGTGTCTGGAAGAAGCCCGCCTTCTTCCTCGCTCATCCGCGCGCCATCGCGGCCTTCGGCCGCGAGTGCACGCGGCGCGGCGTTCCGCCGGTCGTGATCCAGATGTTCGGCTCGCCGTTCATCACGTGGAGGGGCATCCCCCTCGTGCCGTGCGACAAGCTGGAAGTGCGCGACGCCCACGGTGACGTCGGCACGACCGACATCCTGCTGATGCGCGTCGGCGAACAGGAGCAGGGCGTGGTGGGGCTCCACCAGACCGGCATTCCCGGCGAGCAGATGCCCAGCCTGTCGGTGCGCTTCATGGGCGTGAACGCGAAGGCCGTGTCGTCCTACCTCGTCACGCTGTACTTCGCCGCAGCCGTGCTGACCGAAGATGCGCTCGGCGTGCTCGAGAACGTCGAGGTCGGCTTCTACCATGAGTACGAGTAGCGGAGGCGGTGTCACGGGCGCCGTACCCGGAGGTGCGCCCACGCCGGAAGGTGCGTTCGATGCGGACCTCGTGAGCCGCATCGCCAACGAGTTCTATGCGGACACCCCGCCGCACGAGCCGGAGTCGGCCGTGCCGAAGAGCGACCCTGTCCGCGGTCGCGACGTCACCGAGGAGATGTCGAGCTTCTCGGACGTGCCGAACGCGCCCGAGAACCTGCTCGGTGCCCAGGCCGCGGCCTCTCCGCACGGCATGGCCGATCCGGCGTACTACTTCCTGGAGCATCCGGAGGCGCCCGACATGCCCTCCGGGACGCCCACCACGCCCATGCCCACGACGCCGGCCGATGCACTGCATCCCGAGTCGTCCGTGGATCCCCTGTCCATGCAGGGAGGCGCATCTCACGCCGCAGCTGCGGCATCGCCCGCCGCAGCGGGCGCCCAGGAAGACGTACCCGCCGAAGTCGAGAGCGTGCCCCCTCCTGCCGGCTACGTCCCGACCCCGGCTGTCGACGAGACGCCGTCCGACCTGCCGCGCGCCACGCCGGACTCCCCGCCTACGCCGGCGAGCCCGGACGCTGCACGGCCGGAGGGCGACTTCGATCCGGACCGGCTCCAGGCCCTCGTCGCGCCCATGTTCGCGAATGTCCCGAGCCTCTTCGGGATGCCGCAGGCCGGGCATCCCGCCACGCCGGACGTGGGCTTCCCGACGCATGCGAGCCCCGCGCTCGGCGTGCCGGACACGGAGATCCCTGGCGAGGGCGAGACGGGGCTCATGCCCGAAGGCACGCCTCCCGGCCTCGAGACGATGCCCGCCGGTATGCCGTCTGCCGGCGACATGCCCGCCGACCTGCTCATGCCCGACGACCTG
>JASJDY010000182.1 GCA_030065025.1 Planctomycetota bacterium | reverse complement strand
CGCAAGAACCAGGCTTCCTGCTTGTGGGCCGAGGTGAAGCGCACGGGCCAGGACGTCTTCATCCATGCCCAGGCGCGATCGCGGAGTGCGGAATCCACCTCCGGCAGCGCCGCCAGCCAGGCCTCGTCGGCCGCCGTAGCAGCCAGCGCCGCCTCGAGCTCATCTTCGCCGCTCCAGTCGCGCACGCCCACGACGAGCCCGGCCACGGCGAGCAGGCCGACGCCGGCGAGGAGGAGCAGAACGGCAGTGCGACGGAGCCGCATACTCCTTCGACGGCCCTTCGGAGTCGCAGCTTGAGGGAATACGGCCTCGGCTATGAACCGATGGACACGCCGGTAGAGTCCCGGGCATGACGACGACCCACGCCGTGCCCGATCTGGACGCCATCCGCGAGCGTTTTCCCGCCCTCGCCCAGGAGACGATCTTCCTCGAGAACGCCGGCGGCTCGCAGATGCCCGGCGAGGTCGCGGACGTGATGCATGCCTACACGCGCAAGACGTTCGTGCAGCTGGGCGCCCCCTACGCGCTGAGCGAGCACTGCGGCCAGGTCGTGCAGCAGGCCCACGACGACGCGCGACTGCTCGTCAACGGCGACGGCTGCGGCGAGGTCGTGCTCGGCCCTTCGACGTCCATGCTCCTGCGCATGCTCGCCGACAGCTACGCGGACGTCATCGAGCAGGGCGACGAGATCGTGATCGCGGAGTCGGGCCACGAGGCGAACGTCGGTCCGTGGCTGCGACTGGAGCGACAGGGCGCGCGCATCCGCTGGTGGCGCGTCGATCCCGAGACCGGATCCTCGCCCCTCGAGGGACTGCACGAGGTGCTCTCCGAGCGGACGAAGATCGTGGCGCTCCCCCACGTGTCGAACCTCGTCGGCGAGGTCGTCGATCTCGCGGCGGTGACGAAGGCCGCGCACGACGTCGGGGCGCGCGTGGTGGCGGACGGCGTCGCATTCGCGCCGCATCGCGCGGTCGACGTCGAGGCGTGGGGCGTCGACTGGTACGTCTACTCGACCTACAAGGTGTTCGGCCCGCACGCGGCCGTGATGTTCGGCCGGCACGACGCGTTCGCCGAGCTGGTCGGGCCGAACCACTTCTTCGTGCCGGACGACGCGGTTCCCTACAAGTGGGAGCTCGGCGGCGTGTCGCACGAGGCCGCGGCGGGCATCGCCGCGCTGCGTGGCTACCTGCAGTTCCTCGCCGGCCGGGACACCTACGACCGCGACACCGTGACGCGCGCGTTCGAGGTGATGGAGCGCCACGAGATGCCGCTGCAGGAGCGCCTGGTGGCGTGGGCCCAGGAGCATCCGCAGCTGCGCCTCATCGGCTCGGCGGGCGCGGGACGCGAGCGCGTCGCCACGGTGAGCGTCGTGCACGCGACGAAGTCGTCGCAGTCGCTGTCGCTGGTCGCCAACCGCGAGAACATCGGCATCCGCTTCGGCCACATGTACGCCCACCGGCTCTGCACGGCGCTCGGGCTCCGGCCCGTGGACGGCGTGCTGCGCGTGAGCGCGGTGCACTACAACAGCCCGGCCGAGATCGAGCGGCTGATCGACGTGCTCGAGCCGGCGCTCTGACGACCCGTCGCGGCGGCCGGGGGGCTCACGATGGGGACGATCCGCCCCCTTGACGTTAGTGTTCCGTAAGCATACCTTGGCGCGCCTGCGGGAAGGGTCCAGGCCGCAGCCATGCCCACGTCCCGTCCGTCCCGCCGCCGCGCGAACCCGCGGTTCGTGCACCTGCACGTGCACTCCGCCTACTCCCTGCTCGCAGGTGCCAGCTCCGTCGAGGCCTTGGTCGCCCGCGCCTCGGCCCAGGGGCATGCGGCCCTGGCCCTCACGGACACGGACGCCGCCTACGGCCTGCCGCTGTTCCAGGCCTGCTGCGACGCCGTCGAGCTGCAGGCCATCCACGGGGCCGAGATCCACGATCCGCGACTCGACGGCGAGCGCGCCGTGGTGCTGGCCCAGGGCGAAGCGGGCTACCGCAGCCTCTGCCGGCTGATCACCCGGCGCCGGCTGGACGAGCGCTTCTCGCTGATCGACGACCTGCCCCGGGAAGCGGCGGGGCTGCTCGTGCTCACCCCTTCCCCGACACTGCTGAGGCAGTGGGCGGAGGACCTCGCTCCGGACGCCCTCTATGCCGAGGTCATCGCCTCGGCCCCCGAGACGGCGCAGCGGCACCTGATCGAGACCGCCGGCGCGGTCGCGCGGCCGCTGGCCGGCACGCACCGCGTCTTCTTCGATCACCGGCGCCGCCACGGCCTGCACCGCATGCTGCTCGCGATCGGCCAGCTGAAGTTCCTGCGCGAGATCGCGCCCGGCGGCGTCGATCGCCATGGCCGCCCCCTGGACCTCGCGCCGCCCGAGGCCGAGCTGCTGCCGCCGGATGCCGCTGCACGAGCGTTCCGCGACCTGCCGGAAGCGGCCCGGGCGACGCTGGAGATCGCCGAGCGCTGCCGCTTCCGGTTCCGCAAGCCCGAGCGCCCGCGCCTGCCGGCGCTGGATCCCGCGATGCTGGGCGAAAGCCAGGAGGACGGCACCCACGAGGCGGCCTACGCCCGGCTGGCCCACCTCTGTCTGGAGGGCGTGAAGCGCCGCTACGGCCGCATCCGTCCCGACGTGCTCGCGCGCCTCGAGCGCGAGCTGCGCGTGATCCAGATGCGCGGCTTCGCCGACTACTTCCTGATCGTGCACGGACTGGCGGAGTTCGCGCGCGGGCGCGGCATCCCCGCGGTGGGACGGGGCTCCGCGGCCAACTCGATCGTGGCCTACGCGCTCGACATCACGTCGGTCGATCCCCTGCGCTTCGACCTGCCGTTCGAGCGCTTCCTCTCGCCCGCGCGCCGCGACTGCCCGGACATCGACCTCGACATCGACTGGCGCGGGCGCGACACGGTCATCGAGCACGCCTACGACACGTACGGCGAAGAGCGCGTCGCGATGATCTCGACCCACATCACGTTCCGCGCGCGGTCGGCCGTGCGCGAGGCGGCCAAGACGCTCGGACTTCCGCCGCCCGAGGTGGGCAAGCTCGTCAAGCACCTTCCCTGGCATCTCGAAGGGGAGCTGGACTTCCGGCGGCTGCCGCCGGAGCTGGCGGGCATTCCCGTCCACGAGGACCCCTGGAAGGGGCTGCTGCGCGCGGCGCACGCCCTGCACGGGCTGCCGCGCCATCTCTCAATCCACGTCGGGGGCATCGTGATCGGCGACGGCCGGCTGGCCGATTCGCTGCCGCTCGAGCGCTCGGCGAAGGGTCTGGTCGTGACGCAGTACGACATGCACGGCGTCGAGGACACGGGCCTCGTGAAGATCGACCTCCTCGGCAACCGCGGACTCGCCGTCATCGCCGACACAGCGCGCGACGCGCGCACCTTCCACGACCACGACGTGGATCTCGCCGGACTGCCCGAGGACGACGCCCGGGCCGGCGCGCTGCTGCGCGAGGGTCGCACGTTCGGCTGCTTCCAGGTCGAGTCGCCCGCCATGCGCAACCTCGTCGTGCGCATGGACGCCCACACCCAGGAGGACGCGATGATCGCGCTCTCCCTGGTGCGGCCCGGGCCGGCGGGCTCCGGCATGAAGGACGCCTACGTCCGTCGCCGGCGTGGCGAAGAGGAGACGCCCGCGCTGCATCCGACGATCGATCCGCTCTT
Organism: Planctomycetota bacterium; assembly: GCA_030065025.1. Classification (GTDB taxonomy): domain Bacteria; phylum Planctomycetota; class PLA2; order PLA2; family JAEUHO01; genus JAHEIK01. The sequence continues at coordinate 5,582 of JASJDY010000182.1, read as the reverse complement.
CGAGACCACGTACGGCGTGATGCTCTACCAGGAGGACACGCTGCGGGCCGCGGCGGCCGTGGCCGGCTTCGATCTGGCGCAGGCCGACCTGCTGCGGCGCGCGCTCGGCAAGAAGCGCGAGCCCGAGGACCTCCCGCGCATGGAGCGCGCGTTCCGCGAGGGCGCGGCCGGGCGCGACGTGCCGCCCCACGTGATCGACGAGGTCTGGGCCGGCATCCGCCGCTTCTCGGCCTACGCCTACAACAAGGCGCACGCGGCGACCTACAGCCGCATCTCCTGGCAGGGGCTCTACCTCAAAGCTCGTTATCCCGCGGAGTTCATCGCCTCCGTGCTGCGCAACGGCGGCGGCTTCTATGCGGCGCGCGCCTACGTGGAAGAGGCTCGGCGGCTGGGCTGTCGCATCGAGCTGCCGTGCGTGAACCGCTCGGACGTCGGACCGCTGGGCCGCCTCGGCGTCCTGCGCCTCGGCCTCGACCAGATCAAGAGCCTGCGACAGGGCACGCCGGAAGCGCTGGTCCGCATCCGCGAGGCACAGGGGCCGTACCTCTCGCCGACCGACCTGCTTCTGCGCACCGAGGTGGAGAAGCACGAGGTCGAGCGCCTGGTGCTGGCGGGAGCGCTCGACGTCTTCGACCGGCCGCGCGGCGAGCTGCTGTGGCTGCTGACGCTCGACTTCGAGCGCTACGTGCGCGCCCGCCGGGAGCGGCGCGAGCGCAGCTCGCTGTTCGGTCCGACCGCGCTGCTGCCGCCGCCGCGCAGCATCCCCGTGCCGCCCACGTACCGCACCGAGGAGCTGCTCGCCATGGAGGTGGAGGCCCTGGGACTCACGGCGACCTGCCACCCGCAGGAGCTGTGGGCCGAGGCCGCACGGGAGGCCGGCGCGCGGCCCACGACGGAGCTCCACACGCAGGTCGGGCGCAGGGTCAAGGTCGCCGGCTGGATCGTGACGGACCGCCGCGTGCGCGTGCGGGAGCGGACGCGCGGCGAGCGGCCGCAGCGCCCGAACGGCCGCTACATGAAGTTCCTGATGCTCGAGGATCTGCACGGAACGGTCGAGGTGACGCTCTTCCCCGACGCCTACGCGCGTGTCGGCCATCGCCTGGGCAGCGCGGGCCCGTTCCTGGTGAGCGGCATCGTGCGCGACGACCACGGCTCGCTCACGCTGGACGCGCGCGACGTCGTGAGACTCGATGCACTCGAGGGGTCGTGAGCGCCCGGGAGTTCGGTACACTCCTCGCGGTTGCCAGGAGATGCGTGATGTCCGAGACCACCGAGGTCCAGGCCGAGATCGAAGCGCTGGAGGGCGAGATCCGCGCGAAGCACGAGAAGCTGACCGAGCTACGCAAGAGCCTCGGGCCCGAGGTCGTGGAGGACTACGGCTTCTTGAACAGCGAGGGCCACCCGGTCTCGCTGTCCCAGCTGTTCGAGGACAAGCAGGACCTGGTCGTCATCCACAACATGGGCACGCATTGCCCGTACTGCACCCTGTGGGCCGACGGTTTCAACGGCGTGCTGCCGCACCTCGAGAATCGCGCGGCCTTCGTCGTCGTCTCGCCCGACCCCTATGACGTCCAGGGCGAGTTCGCCGTCAGCCGCGGCTGGCACTTCCGGATGGTCTCGGACGTGGAAAAGCGCTTCACGAAGAAGATGGGCTTCACGACCGAACACGACGGCCGGCTGTACATGCTGCCCGGCTACTCGACGTTCAAGCGCCGTCCCGACGGCTCCGTGTTCCGCGTGGCGTACGACCACTTCGGCCCCGGCGACCCGTACTGCTCGGTGTGGCACATGTTCGGCCTGCTCGACGGCGGCATCGGCGACTGGCAGCCGCAGTTCGCGTACGAGGCTTAAGAGACGGCTCCATTGACTTCGCGCTCTCGCTCGCGTGCGCGCTCGACCCACGAACGGACCATGGACTTCGTCCGATGAGCGAGCGCGAGCGGGATCGCGAGCGCGAGCGCGAGGATCCGGCGTACGTCAGACGAGAGCCAACAGGCCGAGCCCTGTCGCTATGCGGACGCCTCTACCTCCACGAACGGCACCTCGCCCGGCACGCCGTCGGCGAACCGGAAGACGCGTGCCTGCACATCGTCCGCCGGCTGCGCGATGAGCGCGCTGCACACGGTGCCGCGCTCCGCGCCGCGCTTGAGGATGCGGTGATCGCCCGGCAGCACGGTCGTCTCGTCGCGGGCCAGGATCTCGAGTCGCATGAGCGTCGCGGCGAGCGGCTCGTCGACGACCGGAAGGCCATCGGCCGGGGGACCGACCTCGTCGAGCTCGTGCAGGTTCGTGATCGTGTGGACACCCGGAGCGAGCGGTAGGAGCACGCCGTCGCGCGGGCGCCCTTCCTCGCAGGGATCGTGACGCACGACGCACGCGTCGGTGCCGTCGGCGAGCAGGAGGTTGAACGCCGCGTACGGCGTCTCGTGCAGGTGCTCCTGCACCCAAACGGACGCCGTCTTCACGTCGCCGTGCGCGAGGACGTCGCTCACGAGCAAGCCGCGGCTGCGCAGGTCGCCCTCGGGCTCCGGTCCACGCCGGTTCGTGATGGCCGCGACGAGGCCCGCGGCGTTCACGCCGAGCCAGGTGCCGCCGGCCCGCAGATCGCGCGGAGCGACGATGCCGAGCTCGCCGTCGCGCAGCGCCGGCCCCTCGAACGGTCGATCGAAGAACTCGTCGCGATTGGCCAGCAGGACCAACGGATGGTCATCGCGGACGCGGTGGTGGAGAAGCAAGTAGCACATGGGCGGCTAGGACATATACCGCCACGGCCGAGGTCGCGCGACCCTCATGGGGTGACGGAGGTCGTGGTCGAAGTCGATGTCGAGGTCGTGGGACGACGCAGAATCGCTCACGGCAACCCGTTGCCACGATTACGACCACGACTACGACCTCGACCATCGTCAGGTCGAGAGCATCGAACGCTCTGGGGCGAACCGTCCGCCCTTGTGCCGACTCCTATACGCCGGCTTCGGTCGCCACCTTCATCAGGTGCTCGGTCGCCCGCGCATCCTGGAGCGCGTCCTCGGCCACGCGGAAGAGATCCTCGAGGATCTCGACGCCCTCGGAGCGGCTCGTTGCGCCGCCGATGTGAAGCGTGATCGGGACCTCGCCCTGCTCGATCGCGATGGGGTCGACCGCGACGCTGCCCTGGAGTCGCCGCGACAGCGACATGGCGCCCTCGAAGTCGGCGTGGACGGCCACGATGATGAACTGGTCGCCGGTCGAGCGGCCGAGGATGTCGTGATCGCGCACGGTCGCCTTCAGGCGCCGGGCGACGTTCTTCAGGATCGTGTCGGCCGCAGCGGCGCCCTGGTTCGAGCGCAGGTCGTCGAGGCCGGGGACGTCCACGAGCAGCAGGGCCAGCGAGCTGGAGAAGCGCTCGCAGCGGCTCCACTCCGACGTGAGGCGCTCGAACACCTGGATGCGGTTCCAGACGCCGGTGACGGGGTCGATGAACGGGACCTGCGTGAGCTCGAGCTGGATCTCGTCGAGCATGCGGGTCTGCGACTTGAGCTCGGCGCGGACGCGGTCCAGCGCCTCCTTGTCGGTCAGGCGCCCGCCGCGCGGACGGCCGACGCCGGCCACCATGCCGCCCTCCACGGGGAAGAAGCGGTACTCGACGATGTGGGCCCGGCCGTCGGGATCCGTGTGCGGCACCTCGACGAGGACTTCCTCGCCGCCGGCGGCGCGCACAAGCTCGCCGAGGACGCGATCGCGTGCCTTCATGGGCACGAGATCCATGAAGTCGATGCCGTCCTGGGCTCCGAAGATCGTGCGTCGGAACGCAGGATTGGCGGTTTGGACGGTTCGGTCGGGACGCACGATCACGAACAGGTCGCTGGCGTCGCGGAAGATGCTCTGGAAGAGGTCGGCCTGGAACATGGCGTTTCCGAGAGGGTAGGGATGGCAGAAGGCGCGAGGCGCCGTCTGCATCATCGTAAGAGTGGCCGATCCTCTTTAGCCTCGATTGGGTCCTTTCAATGACCTACCAACGGGGCTGAGGCACGCCTGCGGACACCATGTCGCTTACGTTCCTCCCCGCCTGCGTCTGCGCCTGCGCCTGCGTGGCCCCTGGCCGTTGCCGTTGCCGATCGAGTGTGGACGCGCGTGTGAGCGTCTGCCAAGCCGCACGACCTCGCGCTCGCGATCTCGCTCGCGCTCGACCTACGGACGCACACCCGGCTCTACCGAGGGTCGAGCGCGTCAGCGAGCGGGAGCGCGAGGAAGGCTGACTTGCTGCCTATCTCCCAATGGCGTACCGATCCCCCGAACTCACCACCACGAACGGCGTTGCGCCGACGCCCGGGGCCTCGAACACGCCGCGGCCATCTGTAAGACCGCGTGCACGGATCGTCTTGCCGTCGGAGACCGTCACGTACCCGCCGCGCACGGGCATGCCGCGCGGGTCGGTCACGTAGACGCGCACCTTGCCGCCGACGCGCTGCAGCACGACCTTGAGGTCGCTGCGCAGCACCAGGCTGCTCGCCTCGTGCTTGCCGGCCTTCGCAACGACCAGCCAGACGCCGGCGCCGGCGCCCTTCACGGGCAGCCGGACGTCGCGCGTGTGCTCACCGTGGTCGGCGTGCTTGGGCAGCTCGACCGTCCACTCGTGCTGCGGCACGATGCCGGACAGGTCGATCTTGTGCAGCCCCTCGAGCGTCTTGCGCACGGCGAACAGCACCTGCAGGTCCACGGGGTACGCCTTGAAGGCGACCGTGCGCACGTTGCGGTAGCGGATCGGGAAGGTCGTGTCCGCGGCGAGCGGCCGCATCACGGTCTCCTCGAGGCGCAGTCGCTCCTCGGTCAGGAAGGCGAGCGCCTCGCGCGCATCCTCGACGCTGCGCGCCTCGCGGTACATGCGGATCGCCTGGTCCAGTTCACCGAGCACGTGGTGCACGCGCGCCAGCAGGTGATAGGCACGTGCGCGGAACGGGCTCCACGTCATCTGGCGGCCCGACGCACGGAACTTCTGCTTCACGAGCGGGTCCGCCGCCTCGCGCACGAGGGCGGCCGACTCGCCGGTCGGCTTCTCCTCGAAGCGCCGGAAGCGCGTGTCCGCCAGGAAGTACCAGGTGTCATCGCGATAGCGGCTGTCGGCGAAGCGTCGCAGGAAGGCCTCGGCAGCCGTCGCCGCACCGTCGAGATCGCCCGCGCGGCTCATGGCCTCGACGAGCGCGTACCCGGCCGGGTCCGCGATCGTGGTGCCGGCGAAATGCGCGGTGAGGCTCCAGAGCGCGTCGAGGGTCTCCTCGTCCATCGGCCGGCGGGCCTTGCGCGTCCGCCCTTCGGGCCGCGGCAGCTCGCGGTACCGGCGCGCACGCTGGAAGGCGGCCTGCGCCGTCGCGTTGCTGATCGGGAAGCGCTTGAGAGCCTCCCCGACGTGGTCGAGCCCGTCGACCTCGCGGCCGCGGCCGGTCAGCGCCTGCAGCCAGTCCGTCTGGAGTCCGAACCCGCGGGCGACGAGGTCCCGGAACAGCCCGTTGGCCACCTCCGCCTCGCCCACGCCCTCGTACGCGAACGCGATGGCGCGCGCGGTGTCGAGATCGCCGGGGATGCGGCGCGGGTTGCGGCGCACGAGC
>JASJDY010000027.1 GCA_030065025.1 Planctomycetota bacterium | reverse complement strand
CGCCACTCGGCGGCGGCCTGCTCGGCCTGCCCGCGCGCGTCGTAGGCCTCGGCCAGCTTGCGCTGCGCCTGGACCGCGCCCTTCTCGTTGCGGTGCTCGCGGATCGCCTGGCGGATGTAGTCGACGCCCTCCTGGAACGGGCCGTCGCCGGCCAGGGCGAGGCGCTCCTCGCCGAGCAGCAGCAGGGTCTCCATGTGCAGCGCCCCGCTCGCGAACCCGAGCGCGACCTTGAGGTCGGCGCGGGCCTCCGGGCGGTTGCGGGAGCGCAAGTACGCCCGACCGCGTCCGACGAGCCAGCGCGTCAGCTTCGCGGCCTCCGCCGCGGGCAGCTGCTTGAGGTCCTTGGGCCGCTTCGCGTGGCCCGCTTCCGTCATGAGCGCGGTCCACGTCACAGCGGCCTGCTGCCACTGCTTGCGCTCCTCGAGGATGGTGGCCACACGCTCGAGCACGCGACGCGTCTCGGCCTTGTCCACGCCGATGCCCAGACCGCGGCGGTAGCCCTCGAGGGCCTTCGCGAGGTCGCGCTTCTTCGTCGGGCGCCCGAGGTCGTCCTTCGTCTCGACGCCGTCGAAGTCCTGGTCCGCGAGGCGGATGTGCAGGGCCGCGATCGCCGCCCGCGCCTTGGGCGCCGTGGCGGCGTCGACGAGCTGGTGCAGGACCTCGGCGGCCTTCGCGGGCTGACCGAGCTTCTCGTAGGCCGCGGCGGCCGTGTGCCGCACGCGCGCCGCCCAGGCGTCCTCGCCGTGGGCGCGCAGGAAGTCGGTCGTCGCGGCCAGGGCCTCGCGTGCCTTGCCCGCGCGGAGCAGCGCGTCGGCCTCGAGCACCCACGCCTCGACGGCGTGGGCGGTCCCGCCGTGGGCCTGACGGAAGGCGTTCAGCGCCTGGGCGGCCATTGGCCAGTCCCGATCCCGCAAGGGCTCCTGGGCCCGGCGCAGCGCCAGGTCGAGGTCGGCCCGGTCGTCGGCGGAGGCGGTGAGCGCGCCGAGCAGGAGGCCGCAGAACAGGGTGGCAACGAGCACGCGACGGTACGTCATGACGCATCTCCCATCGAGCCAACTTCCATGGGCACGGTACCCCGGCTGTGCATCCGCGTGCAGACGGTCCCCACGGATCGTGGACATGCCTTTGGACACCCGGGCCGCGGGGTGGTTCCATCGGGTCGTGGCGACCCCGCGCGGCCACTACCGGATCCTCCTGAACCTCGTGCTGGCGGCGGCGCTGCTGCGGTTGATCGGCCTCGGTGTGCACTCGCTGTGGCTGGACGAGGGCGCCACCTGGTCGTGGTGCGTGCGCGCGACCTGGGGCGGGACGATCTTCGCCGAGGCCAACCATCCGCCCGCGTGGTGGATCGTGACCCGCCTGTGGATCGAGGCCTTCGGCGACAACGAGGCGGCCCTCCGCGCGCCGGCCGCGATCCTGGGCATCGCCACCGTGCCCCTGGCGTGGCTGCTGGCGCGCCGGCTCCTCGACCCGGACTACCGGCCGCGGCGCGGCGGATTCAGCCGCATGCCCGATGAGGGCCGCGGCGGGCGCATCGCGCTGTGGTTCGCCGGCTTCGTGGCGCTGAGCACCTACTTCACGGAGTACAGCCAGGAAGCGCGCATGTACGCGGCGCTCATCGTGCAGGCGCTGGGGCTCGCCCTGCTCTACCTCCGCTGGCTCGACCGCGGCGAGCGGCTGTCGCTGGTCGGCTACGCGCTGCTGGCGGCGGTCGCGCTCCACACGCAGTACTTCGCGATCTGGATCATCGCGGGCCACGCCGGCCACGCGCTGTGGCTGTGGCATCGCGGACGCAAGGAGGACGCGCCGCTCGACATCCGGCCGTTCCTCCTGGCATGCGTCGGCGCCGGCGTGCTGTTCGTGCCGTGGCTGATCTTCATGCTGGGCAACTACGAGGGCATCTCCACCGGGGATCCCTTCGAGCCCTTCAGCCGGCTCTTCTACGTGCTGTGGCGTATCGGCGTCGGTCCTGGACTGGTCGTGGTCGATCGCCTGCGGCAGGAGGCCGGCGTCACGAGCGTGCTCAAGGAGGAGGCCGTCATCGCTTCTGTGACGGGCCTGCTCTGGTTCGCGCCCGTCGTGATGGGTTGCCTGCGTCTGAAGCGCCATCCCGGTCTGGTGTCCTTCGTCGTCGCGAACCTCGCGCTGCCGATCGTGCTCCTGCTGCTCGTCTTCCCGGTCTTCCCGCTGATCCACGAGCGCTACCTCGTCTTCCTGGCGCCCTGGCCCGTGCTGCTCGCGGTGATGGGCGCGTTCGAGGCGCGCGGTGCGCTGAAGACCGGCCTCGTCGCGGGGCTCGCGTTGCTGCTGGGCCTCGGCGGCTTCGCGTACCACACGGTCACGGTCCGGCTCGAGCCCGTGGGCGTGAACCAGGCGCTGGGCAGCCTGCGTGTGCCGACCTCGTACGAACCGTGGAGCGGCGATCTCCCGCGCCCGCTGCACCACGGGCATCCGTTCGGCAAGGAGCCGTGGCGTCAGGCACGGGCCTTCGTCCACGACCACGCGGCGCCGGGCGACCTGGTCGTCCTCCACCCGCCCTACCTCGAGCTCGTCTGGCGCTACTACGACCGCGACACGTACGACCTGGCCACGCTCCCACGCGAGACGCTGGACAAGGCCAACGCGGAGGAGCACCTCGGCGACGCGCTCGAAGGCCCCTCGCGGGTGTTCCTCGTGCTTGCGCACGAGGAGACCGACGACCCCGACCACTACTTCGGGATCCTGCGCGACATCCTGGGGCCGCGCTGGATCGGCAGCGGACGCTTCCAGGCGGTCAAGCCGATCCTCTTCAACCGCTCCTGGGGGGTGCGGGTGGCGGTGTTCAACCGACGGTAGACTCCTGGGCCGTGACCGGTGCCCTGAGCCCCAGGAGAGCGTCACCATGACCCGTTCCAAGCGCATCGCGATCCTCACCGGAGGAGGCGACTGCCCCGGCCTCAACGCCGTGATCCGGGCCGTCGTGCGCACCGCGCAGAACGTCCATGGCTGGGAGGTCTACGGCATCAAGCAGGGCGTCGAGGGCTTCCTGCTCCCGGGCGGCGCGGGCCTCGTGCACCTCACGCGTGACGACGTTGCGGGCACGCTCACGCGCGGCGGCACCATCCTGGGCGCGAGCAACCGCTGCGACCTCTTCGCCGTGCCGCAGGAAGACGGGACGACGCGCGACATGTCCCACCGCGTCACGCGTCTCTTCGACTCCCGCGAGATCTCGGCGCTCATCGCCGTCGGCGGCGACGGCACGATGAAGATGGCACAGCGGCTCAATCAGCAGGGCGTGCCCGTCGTCGGGGTGCCGAAGACGATCGACAACGACATCCAAGGCACCGATCGCACCTTCGGCTTCGACACCGCGGTCGGCGTGGTCGCCAGCGCCATCGACCGCCTGTACTCGACGGCGGAGAGCCACCACCGGGTGATGCTCGTCGAGGTCATGGGCCGCGACACCGGCTGGATCGCCCTGCACGGCGGGCTCGCCGGCGGCGCCGAGGTCATCCTGATCCCCGAGATCCCCTACGACCCGGAGCTGATCGCCGAGAAGGTCGCCGCCCGCGCGGAACAGGGCCGCAACTATTCGATCGTCGTGGTGAGCGAGGGCGCGCGCCGCCCCGACGGCGCGCCGGTCTACCGCATCGGCGGCGACGAGGGTCACCTCGTGGATCGCCTGGGCGGCGTGTCCTACCGCGTCGCGCACGAGCTGAGCCAATTCATCGACCTCGAGGTCCGCAATATCGTGCTGGGACACATCCAGCGCGGCGGGACGCCCAGCCCGTTCGATCGCATCCTGGCCTCCGTGATGGGCCAGCACGCCGTCACCCTGGTCGACGACGAGGCCTTCGGGAACATGGTCGCCTACAAGAGCGGCGTCATGTCCCACACCGCCCTCGAAGAGGTCACCCAGGGCGTGCGCTATGTTTCCCCCGACGGCGACCTGGTGCGCGCGGCGCGCGACATGGGCGTCACGTTCGCGGCCGCCGACGGCTCGGACGACTGGCACACGGACACACGCCGTGCCCACGGGGCTCCATGAGGATCGACCTGCACGCCCACACCACGCACTCCGACGGCACGTGCACGCCCGCGGAGCTCGTCCGGCTCGCCTGGCAGCGCGGCCTGGGCGCCCTGGCCGTGACGGACCACGACACGACCGCCGGACTCGCCGAGGCACGGCGCGTCGGCGAGAAGCTGGGCGTGGAGATCGTGAACGGCTGCGAGGTGACGGCGCTGCTGCCGTCCGGCATCGCGCACGTCCTTGCCTACGGCTTCGACGCGGAGCACGCCGGCCTGCAGGCGCTGCTCGCGAAGGTGCGCGACGGACGCGACAGCCGCAACGAGGTGATTCTCGGCAAGCTCGCGGACCTGGGCGTGCCGGTGGCCATGGAGGACGTGCACCGCCACGCCGAAGGCGAAGTCATCGCGCGGCCCCACATCGCCCAGGCGTTGGTCGAGGCGGGCCACGTGGACGATCTGCGCGAAGCGTTCCGGCTGTACCTGCACGATCAGGGCCCCGCCTACGCCCGCGCCCCCGTGCCCTCCGCGACGGAGGTCGTGCGCACGATCGTCGCGGCCGGCGGCGCCGCGGTGCTCGCCCATCCGCGCTCCCTGAAGCTCGGATCGAAGCGGGCCTACCGGCAGGTGTTCCGCGAGCTGAAGGAAGCGGGCCTCGCGGGCATCGAGGTGCATCACCCGAGCCACGACGCGACGCAGCGCCGCATCTACGAAGAGCTCGCCGTCGAGCTCGATCTCGTCGTGTCGGCGGGCAGCGACTACCACGGCAGCGCGAAGCCGTATCTCGAGCTCGGCACGGGTGACGGCACCATCGAGGTGCACTACGCCACGTGGGAGGCGCTTCGCGCCCGACGCGTGCACGCGGCGTGATGGAGCAGCGGCCCCCCTTGATCGTCCGGCTGGTGCCCCGGCGCCTGCTCTCGCGCCTGACCGGTTGGTTCGCGCGGCGTGAGCTGCCCGGCTTCCTGCTACGCCCGCTCCTGCGGTGGTACGCGCGGCGCTACGGAGCGGACCTCGCGGACGCCGTGCGTCCGCTCGAGGCCTACACGAGCTTCGTCGACTTCTTCACGCGGGAGCTGCATCCCGAGGCGCGACCGATGCCGGAGGATCCGCGAGCCGTCGCCTCGCCGTGCGACGGCACCGTCTCGATGGCAGGCTCCGTCGAAGCCGGGACGCTCCTGCAGGTGAAGGGTCACACGTACGCACTGGCCGACCTGCTCGGCGACGCGGACGCGGCGGCGGCGCTGGAGGGCGGCACGTACGCGGTCATCTACCTCGCGCCGGGCGACTACCACCGCTACCACTGGCCCTTCGACGGCACGGTCACGAAGGCCCACGGCATCGAGGGCGACCTGTGGCCGGTGAACGAGCGCGCCGTGAACAGCGTGCCGGGGCTGTTCGCCCGCAACGCACGCGTCGCGTGCACCGGCCGGCTCTCCTCGGGCGGCACGTTCGCCTACGTGCCCGTCGGCGCGCTGAACGTGGGCTCGATCCAGCTCGTGTTCTCAGGCGCGCGCACGAATCCGCTGCGCTTCGAGGACGCGGAGCCGACGGGTCGGCGGTGGGGCGTGCGCGGTGAGGAGTTCGGTCGCTTCGAGTTGGGCTCGACCGTGGTGCTCGTGCTGTCGAAAGAGGCGGGCACGCTCGATGCGCTGCCGCCGGGCACGAAGCTCCGGATGGGCGAAGCGATCGGCAGACTGCTGTAGGGGCATCCCCTACGCCAGGATCACGTCCACCGACGTGCTCTCCTGCTCGTGCACCTCGACCTCGACGTCGCCGACGCCCTTCTGCTCGGAGAAGGCGGAGACGCGGTAGCGTCCCGCCGGCAGGCCGCGCAGCACGAAGTCGCCGTGCGGCGTCGTCGGCACCGTCGTCATGTGCAGCGGCACGTGGCCGGGCGCGTCGATGCGACGCCAGGAGACGATGGCCGGACACGCGTGACCGCTCGCGTCGGAGATCTCCCCGCCGATGGTCCCTCCGAGCGGACCGAGCAGAACCTCGACCTCAGGCGCCGGCGTGTTCTCGAGCACGTCGATCCCCGTCGCCTGCACCGGCAGGTACGAGCCCCCCCACACCGTGACGGTGTAGCGGCCGGGGCGGATGCTCCACAGGAGCAGGCGCGAGCGCAGGGTGCGGCCGTAGTACTCGCGCACGACGCCCTTGGGCGTGGCGCGGTGGAGCACCACGTAGAAGACGGGCGGCGGGGGCTGCCCCGCCTCGACCTTCGCCACGAGCAGGATTCCCTGCGGACGCGCGAGCTTCACCTCGAGCTGGTCGGTCCCGGTCGGCACCGCGAGGGCGCGCGACCGCACCGTGCCGAGCGCGAAGCGGAGGTCGTAGCGAGCGGAAGGCACGAGGCCCTCGACGGAGAAGGCGCCGTCGCCGTCCGTCAGGACGGGCAGGAGGTCGAGGTCGCCTCCGCCCGACTCCGCGGCCTCGACGCGCACGCCGACCATCGGTACCCCCTGGAAGTCACGTACGTGACCGGAGATGGCGCTGCCCTCGACCTCGGGCGGGCGGCCGAGGTCGTCCGTGGGGGTGCCCGGCGAAGACATGGTCAACAGGGTAGCCGGATGTGCGATCTGCGCTCTACCCCGACGGCGGGGACATGGGCGGGTGGGGCGGGCTGGACCCCGTAGGGGCCACGGGAGGCCGGGCGCGAAGCGCCGGCCGAGTCTTGGCCCGGCCTGTTCGGTCTCGCAAGGCGCTGGCGCGGGCGTGAGCCCCTTGATCGTGAACGTCCACGTGCACGTTCACGTTCACGTCGACGCCCTTGGCTCGTCCGCGGCCCTCAATCCGGAAAGACCACGTGCTCCTTCACGGTCGGGCGCTCGCGCTTGAAGAGGCCGTCCTTGACCACCAGCATCAGGCCGCCGCTCTCGGTCTTCGTCAGGGTGCCCTTCATCGCCACGAGGTCGAGCAGGCGGAGGTCCACGCCGCTGCGCTTCACCGGGTTGCCCTCGGCGTCGTGCATCTCGACCGGCATGGAGCCCGCCGCCACGGTCTCCTTCTGGATGCAGCAGTAGTCCCAGGGCGTCTTGCAGGTACCCGCGCAGTCCGTGCCGCGACCGCAGTAGTTCAGCTCGTCGTCCGTCACGCGGAAGGCCACGTACTCCGTGGGCATGTCGGCGATGCGTCCGAACACGGCGACTTCGTCACCCTCCTTCATGCCCTTGGCGTCGATGACGGAGACGGCGTCCTTGTAGTCCGCCTCGAGCAGGACCTGGGACGTGACGTTCGGGAGCGTGGTCGTCGTGGTCTCGCTGCCGCAGGCGGTGAGCGTGAACGTCAGGGCAAGAACGAGAATCAGGCGCGGGGTCATAGCTTTCCTCCGAGAGCGTCGGGTAGCGGCATGCGCACGGCGCGTAGCGCCGGCACGATGCCGCCGATCAAGCCGGCGAGCAAGGCACTGGCGAGGCCCGCCAACCGGATGGTGGGTGAAAGGTCCAGGTAGAAGGCCCCCATCGGGAACTTGAGCGGCACCTCGCCGAAGAGGCCCGCGATCCAGAAGCCGATGAGACCACCGAGCAGCCCCAGGAGGAGCGCCTCGGTCAACAGGGAGAAGGCGACGGCCACCGGGCCGTAGCCGAGCGAGCGCAGCGTGCCGACCTCGCGCGTGCGCGCGAGGACCGCTGCGAACATCGTGTTGGCGCACGCGAAGACACCGCCCACGAGCACGAGTAGCGCCATGAGCCAGGCGAGCGCCGCGATCGGATCGAGCGCCTTCTGCAGCGCCTCGAACATCTTCGCCTCGGGCAGGGCGACGATCTCGTAGTCGACGCCCGTGCGGTTGACCCACAACGCGACCTTGCCCAGCTGGGACCGGTCCGCCACGCGCACGGCCACGCAGGAGACGTCGAGGCGCCGGGTAGCCAGGGAGATGTCGTCGAGGCGACCCCAGATCTCGGCCTCGAGCACGGTCCCCGGAGCGGCGAAGCGACCGACGATGGTCCAGTCGACGCCCTCGAGGGAGATCGTCCTCCCTACTGCGAGCTCGGTCTCGTCCAGGTCCATGCGGGATGCAGCCAGCCGGCCGACGATGATCTCGCGCTCGTCGCGCGGCTCGCGTCCCTCGACGACGGTGATGCTGTCGTGCACGAGGTAGGCGCCGTCGGTCACGCCGCGCAGCAAGCCGATGCGATCGCCGACGCGCGTCGCGATGTGCAGCTCGAGGCTCACGGCACGCAGGCCCTCGACCTCCAGCGCATGCGGCACGCCGGCCGCTGCCGCCTCCGCGTTCCCGCGGGAGATGACCGAGCGCACCATGTCGTGCTCGCCGGCGCTGCCCGCGAGGATCATGACGTCGTTCGACGCACTGTCCCGGACCGTCCCCGCGAGCCCCTGGGCGAACCCACCCATGAGCACGACGAGCATCGAGATCAGCGCCACGCCACCGAGCGTGATCAGCGTGCGCGCCCGCCGGCGCCACAGGTTGCGGAGGGCATAGGAGAGCGGCAGCATCAGTCGGCCTTCACCGCGATGGCCAGGGGACGGCGCAGGGTCTCGAAGGCGGGCCCGAGCGCGGCGACCACGCCGATGACGGCGGCGACGCCCAGCGCCATGAACGCGAGCGCGGTGTCGGGCAGGATGTCGATGCCCCAGCCCTCGATGCCCAGCGTGAGCGGAGAGATCGAGAGCCACACCACGACCGCGCCCACGCCCACCACGCCACCGGCGATGCTCAGCAGCACGCTCTCGGCCGCGAGCAGGCTGATCAGCGTCGGCTTGGTGGCGCCGAGCGTCTCCATCACGCCGAGCTCGGCCTGCCGCGTCTGCGCGCTGATCCAGACGGTGTTGCCGAGGATCAGCACGACGACGAGTACGGCCAGATAGCCGATGACGCGCGCGAAGTCGATCACCTCCGTGACCTCGCCGATCGCGCCCTGAACGAATGCCTGCATCGTCTTCGTGTCCGTCTGGCGCTCGTCACCCGCGAACTTCTCGTCGATCGCGCGCGCCACGGCGACGGGATCGGCGCCTTCCTTCACGCGCACGAAGAACTGCGTCGCGATCCCTTGCTGCTTGCGCGAGAGCTGCAGCTGATCGAGCTGCATGAACACGACGTTGTCGAGACCGGCGCCGGAGGACTCCATGATGCCGCCGACCTCGACGTTGATTCCGGCGACACGCAGGCGGTCGCCGGGCACGAGCTTGCGCCTCTCGGCGATGCGCTTGCCGACGAGGGCGCCGTCGCTCTTCTGCTTCCAGCTGGTGGGATCGCCGGCGATCACGCGGAAGTCGTGCATCGTCTCCACGACCTCGGGCTCCACGCCGTGCAGCGTGACGAGGTCGAGGTTGGCGCGGCAGGAGTTGATGAAGAGCAACGTCGGCAGCACGGATGCGACGCCGTCCATGTCGGCGATCTCGTCGCCGTAGCGGTCGGGCAGCAAGGAGGTGAGCGGGCAGAAGCGGCTCGTCTCGAACACGACGAGCACGGGCTGGTCCGCCTGGTCCTTCATCCGGTCGACGCCGCCTTCGAGCATGCGCACAAAGGTGAAGAGCGCGATGGCCAGGGCGGTGCCGAGGATCGTCAACAGGCTGCGCAGTCGCGCGCGCAGCACGGTCCGGCGCACGTAGGTCAGGAGGCGCAAGAAGGTCGTCATGCCGGCGCCTCCTGCGGCGCGGCCGTCTGCTCGTCGGTGATGCGCCCCTTGTCGAGGTGGATCACGCGTCCGGCCACCGCGGCAGCGCGCGGGTCGTGCGTGACCATCACGAGCGTCTGGTGGAAGCGCGCGTGGAGTTCCTTGAGCAGGTCGAGGATGGCCGATGCCGCCTTCTCGTCGAGGTTGCCGGTCGGCTCATCCGCGAGGATCAGCTCCGGGCCCGCGACGATGGCGCGGGCCACCGCGACGCGTTGCTGCTGACCGCCGGAGAGCTGGCGCGGCAGGTGGCTCGCGCGGTCGGCGAGGTCCACCGCCTCGAGCGCCACCTGCACCTTGCGCGCGCGCTCCGCGGCGCTGAGCTTCGTGAGCAGCAGCGGCAGCTCGACGTTCTCGCGCGCCGTCAGGACGGGCACGAGGTTGTACTGCTGGAACACGAAGCCGACATGGCGGTTGCGCCAGCGTGCGAGAGCCCGCGAGCCGAGCTTCGCCACGTCCGTGCCGCCGACCACGACGGCGCCGGCCGTCGGCCGGTCGATGCCGGCCAGCAGGTGCAGTAGCGTGGTCTTGCCGCTGCCGCTCGGCCCCATCAGCGCGACGAACTCGCCGCGTCCGATGTCGAGGTCGAGGTCGGCGAGCGGCGTGACCGGCTCGCCGTTGCCGGCGAACGTCTTCGTGACGGCCTGCACCTGGATGAGGGGATCGTTCATCGCGTCACCTTCACGGGTTCGCCGTCCTCGACGGCATCGAGGATGACCTTGGAGGACGGACCGAGATCGCCGGCGACCTGGATGCGGTCACCTTGGTCGCGCACGATGCGCACGCTCACGCGACGGGCGCGCCCGCCGCCCGTCGGGTCGTAGACGAAGACGGCCTCGCCGCGCACGGCAGCGGCCGGCACCTCGACGAGGCGCGCCGACGAGGCGGTGCGTGCAGCCGCAGCCTCGTCCTTCATGAGGAAGCGCGTCGTGCACAGCATCTCGGGCCGGAGGTTGTCGTCGGACTCCTGCAGCCGCACCTTCACCTGCAGCTTCGCCTGGGTGATGTCGGCCTCGCGCACGAGCCGGTCGACCACGCCGGGGAAGGTGCGACCGGGCAGGGCCTTCACCTCGATCTCGACGCTGGTGCCCTCCGCGATGCCGGGCAAGTCCGCATACGGCACGTCGACACGCACCTGGAGCTGCTTGGGGTCGTAGAGCGAGCACACCGTGCCCGTCATGCGGTTGAGGAGTCCCGTCGAGCCGGCGCCCTCGCCCATGCCCTTGAACTCACCCTGCGGTCCGACGAGCGCGCCGGGCGCGCTCTCGAGCCGGAGCACGACACCCGTGATGGGCGACTTGATCGTGAGCAGGTCGTGGTTGCGCTGCGCAACGCTCAAAGCGGCCGCCGCACGGCGGTGTGCGGCTTGGGCACGCTCGAGCTCGGCCTGGGCTTCGTCCACCGCACCCTGGAGACCGCGGGGATCGTTCACGGCCTCGCGCGCCAATGCGAGCAGCTCCTCGTGTCGGCCGACTTCGGCGCGGGCGCGCGTTGCGGCGCGCCCCATCGCGGTGACGTTCTCTTCGCGCTCGCGCACGCGCGCCTGGGCGCGAGCGAGCGCCGTGGGCGTGGCCTGGCCGGCGCGCTCGAGCTCCCGCTGCGCGCGCAGATCGACCTGCGCGGTGGCCAGTGCCGCCTTGGCGGCGACGTGTGCGGCCTCGGACCGCTCGTGCTCGGCGCGCGCTGCGGCGAGCTCACCCACGTGCTGGGCGACGGCGCTGCGCAGCGGGATCTTCTGCTCCAGCAGGGAGCGGGCGACGGAGAGAACCGTCCCCGCCTTCTTCTTCTCTGCGGCGCGCAGGTCGAGCTCGGCTTGTGCGAGCACGAGCGCGTTCTCGATGTCCGCGTTGCGCAGGATCGCGAGCACGGTCTCGTCCTTCGTGACCGGCGTACCCTCGAGCACCTTCACCTCGGCGACGACGCCCTTGACGAGCGGCCGCACCGTGACGGGGAAGGGATAGGCCTCGATCCACCCGGCGGCGGTGACGGTCGCACCGCGGCGCACGATGCTGCCCGGGCCGCCCTCGACGGAGCGCACACTCGTGATGCGCACCTCGCGCGGCGGGAAGAAGACCGGGCGGAGGACGGCGTACAGAGCGCCGAGCAGACCTAGGACCAGCACGATCGCCGTGAGGCGCGGCAGCCAGGGCTTGCGCGGGGCTTCTGCGACGGGTTCGCTGCGGCGCAGCGCCTCGAGATCGGGATGGCTGCTCATGCCCCACCTCCCATGCCCGCGTCGGCGGGCGTCGGCCAGCCGGCGGCGCGAGCGGCATGGACGCGGGCGCGCGCCACGGCCACGGCGGCCTCGCGCTGCGCGCGGGCCGCGTCCACGAGGCGACCGGCCACGAGCACCACGCTCTCGAGCGCCTCCGGGTCGGTCTCCAGCTTCGCCTTGCGCGCAGCGAGGAGCTCGCGCGCTGCGCTGCGACGCTCCGTCGCTGCGCGAAGGCGCGCCTCGGCGGCCTGCACCTCGAAGCGGCCCGAGGCCGCCTCGTGAACGGCGTCGAGGATGCCGGCCTCGAGCTCGTGGAACGCAACGCGGCGTGCGTGCTCCGCCGCGCGCGCTTCCTCCGGCGCGTCGAGCGGCAGCTCCACCTGGATCAGCTGCAGCGGTACGCCCAGGTCGACGTTGCCGCCGAGCCCGAAGATGACGTTGGGGATCTGGCGCTGCACCTGATGCCGGTAGGCACGATCCGCCACGCGCCAGGACGCGAGCAGACGCTGCAGGTCGCCGCGCGCGAGCACGAGGCGTTCACGCTCCGGCTCCGCGACCTGCGGCCATGCGTCGGTGACGCCCTCTGGCCGGACATCGGTCTGCGGGGCGGCGCCGACGAGATGCGCAACCTCGCGGCGCACGTCAGCGAGACGCGCGGCGATCACCTCGGCCTCGGCGTTGCCTTCGGCCTCCACGGAGCGCGCCGCGGCGAGCAGCGAGCGCGAGGCGAGGCCGGCTTGCTCGAAGGCCGAGACGTCGATGGCGGCCTGCGGCGCGGGCAGTCCGCGCAGCACGTGCTCGATGGCGTACGCCTCCGCCAGTTCGGCCACGAGGTCGCGCGCACGCTCGTGGTGTCGGCGCACGCGCTCGTCGCGCACGGCGCGAGCAAGCGCGATCTGGGTCGCCCGCGGTCCGATGCCGAACAGCGAGAGCACGTCGGTGCGCAACGTGGCCTCGGTCATGTTGCCGTCCTGGATCCGCGTGCGGCCGAGGAGGGGGCTGGGACCGGGGCGCGTGTTGACAGCGAGGACGGCGGCGCGTGTCGCCTTCAGCTGGGGATTGCGATCGACCAGCAGACGCACCGCGTCCTCGAAGGCGAGGGGACCGGACGGCGTGGTGGGTAGCGCGGCCGCGCTGCTCTCGACACGCACGACCTGCGTGCGGTAGCCGACGCAGCCGGCGGCGAGCAGCGCGCAGAGCGCGATCAGGAACGATGTCGAACGATGCACACGAAGAACCTCACGAACGGCAGGGAACGTCGAGACGCGCGCACTCCGACCGGGAGCGCACGCACGCGTTCGTGAGGGCTAGGTGTTCAGGCGGACGATGCCCACCGGGGCGGCGTGCGGCCGCGGGTCATCCGGTGGTGCATGCACGAGCTCGAGGACCTCGCGCTGCTCCGGGAGGGCGGGGGCGTCCCACAGCTCGGGCGCCGGCAGATCGAGGAAGGCCGGCACGAGCGGCTCGAGCTGGACGGCCTGCGCCTGCGGAGGCAGGTCGCGGATCCAGCCGCCGCGCTTGCAGCAGGGGCACTTGTCGCCTGGGCGCTCGCCCGACTTCGTGCTGCTCTCCGGCGCCTCCGGCGCCGAGGGCACCGCTCAGCAGGGAGCGGTCGAGGCGGGCTGCGCAGCCGTCTCGGCATCCGCGGGACTGCCGGCGCCGAGCATCTTCGCGAAGACGCAGGGACACGTGCCCCAGGTCATCAGGAGGAAGACCAGCAGGAAGATCGGCAGGCGGCGGGCAGGGCTCGTCACGCTTCGCCTAGGATACGTCATGGATCGCGGAGAGGTTCGATCGAGCAGGCGAACGCCCCGCGAACACGAAGCTGGCCCGAGTCATCGCATGCATCACGCGGTGGAAATGCTCCTGGATACCGCAACCGAGGCGGCGATCCGCACGGTGTGGGAGCGCCTGCGCGACGAGGACGTGAGCGCGACGATGCTCGACATCGGCTCGCGCCCGCACGTGACGCTCGCGGTCTACAACCGCCTCGACGCGGACGACTTCCGGGAGGAGGCCGCGGCCTTCTTCGCAGGAGAGCCCCCGGTGCCGGTGCGCTTCTCGAGCGCCGGCACGTTCGGCGGCCACAGCGGCGTCGCGTTCCTGGCGCCGGTGGTGACGGCAGAGCTGCTCGGGCTGCACGCGCGGTTCCACGAACGCTTCGCGGCGCATGACCGTGACGCGTGGCCCTACTACCGGCCGGGCGCGTGGGTGCCGCACGCGACGGTCGGCATCCTGTTGGAGCCGGGCGAGGTCCTGCATGCGCTCGACATCGCGAGGACGGCGAACCTGCCGCTGGACGGTCAGATCGAGCGAGCGGGCGTGATGGCGTTCGACGACGCGATGGTGGGCCCGGTGGAGCAGCTGTACGAGCTACCGCTGGAGGGCTAGGCCAGCGAACGCAACTGGTGATCCGTTGTCTCACCGCAGAGGACGCAGAGACCGCAGAGGCTGGGGGTACGACTACCGCTGGTACTGCGACTTGAACCACAGAGAACACGGAGCGCGAGTCCCGTTCGCAAGCTCCCCCCGTTGAACTCGGATTCCTGGAGCCGTGGGGAGTTGATCAGGCCCCCATCTGCAACGAGGCACCGCTCCGTGTTCTCTGTGGTTTCAATCCGGGCTTCATGCAGCGGACGCACTGAGGTCCTCTGCGGTCTCTGCGTCCTCTGCGGTTCCAACACGAACCACCAGCGACGCACCTACCTCTCGAAGGTGAACAACCGGCCCAGCTGCTTCTTGTTCTCCTTGTACGCCTCGAGCCACTTGTCCGGATCGCCGAGCTTGCGGCCCGTCAGCGTGTCGAGAGCCGCCACCAACGTCTCGCGCAGGAACGCATAGCGACGTCGTGCCGCATCGCCGCCCGCCTGGCCCTTCTTGTAGGCGACGTTGCCCGGACGCAGCCGCTTGAGGAAGCCCAGCAGCTCGTCCAGCACCGCCACCCGCCGCTTCGACCAGCCATAGCGGCCCAGCGCCTGGATCGCATAGCGTGAGACGTTCGCGTCCTTCGACTTGTGCATCAGCTGCTGCAGCGTGGGGATCGCGGCGTCCGGCGCCAGCGCCCCCACCGCCTGGATGACGCGCAGCGGCAGGGGTCCAACCGCCGTCAGCTTCGTCGCCGGCAGATACCCCTTCAGGACCTTCCACGCGCCCTTCGGATCGTTGAGGCGTCCGAAGGCGTCGGCGACCGCGAGCCGCGTGCCGCCGAGGCTCTCTTCGCCGAGCAGTGCGCCCGCGGCCTTCTGCAGCTTGGCGCGCGTCGAGCCGGACTTCAGCTCGTTGTGCAGCTTGACGAGGCGCGGCAGCGCCCGCTCGACGCCCGGCTTGTCGGCGGCCTTGGCGAGGGTCCCGAGACGCTCGATGAGCGTCTTGGCCTCGCGGATGCGAGCGTCCTCGGCCGGATCCGCTGCCGAAGCAACGGCGACCAGGCCGAGGAGGAAGACGACGGCGAGGAGTCGGCTACTCGCCGTCCTTCTTCTCATCGTCCTTCTTCGGCTCGTCCTTCTTCTCGTCGCCCTTCTCGTCGGCAGCCTCGGCCGCGGCCTCCTCCTCTTCCTCGAGGATGCGGTCCAGCTCGGCCTTGGACTTCTTGAGGGCGTTGGCCACGACGGGCTTGGCAACCTTGAGGGGCAGCAGGAACGGACGCGAGCTCGTGGTCTCGCCGACGCCTTCCTGGCTCACGACGATGCCGGTGATGGCGCCGTTCGCGTCGTACATGGGCTTGCCGACCTGTCCGCCCGCGCCCTGGATGACCCACATGCTGCGCGGCTTCGTGACGCTGCCGGCCACCTTGGTGCGGCTCACGATCGGGGCGTAGTCGAAGCCCTGATCGAGACGCGAGACGCCGAAGAGCGTCTGGCCGACCTTGGGCTCCGCGGCGTTCGCCATGTCGACGGGCGTGACCTTCTTCTCGGCCAGGTCCTTGACCAGGATGAACGCGAGACCGAGCTTGCTGTCCTTGGCGCCCAGCACGGCGTCGTACTCGCGCGTGTCGCCGGGGAAGATGACGCGGAGGCTCGTGGGGATCGACTGGATCGAGATCTGCGAACGCATCTGCGGCGGGATGTTCAGGGCGGCGTCGAGCGAACCGCCCGGCAGCATGATCAGCCCGGACGAGTCGACGACGATGCCGCTGGCCTCGGCGTTGACCTCGCGCTCGCCCGACTGGCCCATGCCGCTGAACTTGACGGCCAGGACGATCTTCACGACGACGACGCTCGGCGCCTTGTCCTTGATGAGCTTGGGGAAGACGGCTTCGTCGTCCGCGTGCGCAATCGGCGCCGCGGCGAGCAGGGCGATCGCCATGAAGGCGGCGACGAGAGTGGGGATGCGCATGGGATTCTCCTTCGCCGCGATCAGTCGCGCGGCCATTCGGGACGCATGAAGACGAACGCCGTGGACCGACCACGCTGCACGAACAGCTTCACGCGCTTGGGCTTCTCCTTGCCCAGCTTGCGGACGAGCTTCTTGAACGTGCGGATGCCGTCCACGGGCTCGTCGTTGATCTCGAGGAGGATGTCGCCGGCGCGCAGGTTCGCGACCTGTGCCCAGCCGCCCTGCGTGACGGCCGAAACGATGAGACCCTCGTAGTCCTTCGGGAGGTCCTTGTTGACCCGATCGATGAAGGTCATCTCGCGGACCTTGTACTCGAGGACGGGATCCTCGGCGTTGCGCGCGTCCGCAGCCGTGTTCGGCGTCTCCTCGAGCATCACCGCGATCTCGAGCTTCTTGCCGTCACGGACGACACCCAGCTTGGCCTCTTCGCCGATCGGGAGGTCTTCGATCTTGCGCGTCATCATCTGCGCGTCCTGCAGGCGGTACGCCTCCATGGCCTCGCCGTTGAGCGACGTGATGATGTCGCCGACCTTGAGGTCGGAGTTCTCGGCCTCGGTGCCGGACATGATGCGCGTGACGCGGAAGCCCTTCGTGCCCTCGAGCCCGAGCGCCTTGGCGACCTTCGTCGTGAGGACCTGCGTGTTCACGCCCATCCAGGCCTTCGCGAGCTCCGTGTTGCGGGGCGGGCGCGGCGGCTTCGACATGTCGAGGACGGTCACCATGTCGCGCTTGCTGCGGCGGAACCGGACGGAGAGCGCCTTGCTCTTGCGGTTCGCCTGCGTCAGCTCGGCGAAGCTCTCGAGGCCTTCGACCGGCTTACCGTCGATCTCGAGGATCACGTCGCCGCGCTGCAGCGCGGGCTTCGCCTTGTCGCCGGGCGAGCCGGGACGCATGCTCGTGAGCACGACGCCCTTCGTGTCGGGGTAGCGGCGGTTGAACGCCATGGGACGCGTGATGCCCATGGCCGTCACGGACCAGTAGCGGAACACGCGCTCCTCGCCGATGTACTTCTCCATCGGCGCGACGACCGCCTCGACGCCGTTCATGTCCCCGTCGCGCTCGAACTCGATTGCGATCGTCTTGTCGCGCGGCAGATCCGCGACCTTGGCCAGGAACAGCGGGATGTCCGCGAGGCCGGTCACCGTGATCGGATCGTCGCCGATGCGCATGATGACGTCGCCCGGCTTGATGCCGGCCTTCGCCGCCGGGCCGTCGGGGAACACCGAGGAGACGAGCGCACCCTTGCTGCGGTCCATGTTGCTGACGGGTACGACCGACATGCCCAGCCAGCCGCGGCGCACCTCGCCCCAGGTCAGCGCCTGGGCGAGCACCTTCTTCACGGTGGAGGCGGGTACGGCGAAGCCCGTGCCCCCGCCGCCGCGCGTGTTGATGCCGATGACCTCACCGCGGAGGCTCACGAGCGGGCCGCCGCTGTTGCCGGGCAGGATCAGGGCGTCGTGCTGCAGCCACTGGTTGAAGATGCCCGTCACCTGGCCGCCGCCGAAGTCGAACGTCTGGATGGCCGAGCCGCCGAAGTTCGTGAAGACACGGGCGGTGTTGGAGACGATGCCCAGCGTGACGGTGCTGCTCAGGCCGCCGGGGTTGCCCATCGCCATGACGTGGTCGCCGACCTTGACCGCGCTGGAGTCGCCGATCGGCGCGAACGGGATCGGCTTGTTCGGATCGGCGCGCTGATCCATCCGCAGGCGGAGCACGCAGAGGTCGGTCAGCGGGTCGCGGCAGACGATGTCCGCGTCGATCGCCTCACCGCTCGGCAGCTTGCACGTGATGCGGCTGGCGTCGCCGGCGACGTGGTGGTTCGTGACTACGTGGCCCGCCGGGCTGACGATCACGCCGCTGCCCATGCCCAGACCGCGCGTCTCACGGCCCTGGGTGAACTGGCGGGCGACGACGCTGATGTTGACGAGACAGGGGTAGACCTTGCGCTTGGCGAAGGCGACCGCGTCACGGAGCTCGTCGCTGCCCTTGTCTGCCGCGGACACGGGGGCCGCGGGCAGGGCGAGGGCGAGGGCCAGCAGGCCGGCCGCTGCGAGGCGAAGGGGGTTGCGCATCTTGGTCCTCCCTGGATGGGCACAAGGGCGGCCAAGTGTACGGGCGCAGGGTGGCCTGGGTGGGTCGTGGGCGGACTGCTGGTCCTGGATCGCCTCGCGGTCCTCCGTATCCGTTTCCTTACGTCAGGCGAGCGCGGGTGAGTGCGCGTTCTCGTGACGGCCGGCCCATCGACGTCGCTGGTGCCCAAGCCGATGCGGGCTGGGCCTGGAGCGCCTCTCCCCGGCAGACGGGCGCCCGCCGCCCCCTTCCAGGGTGAGGGCGACAGGCGCCCTCCACCTCTGGAGAACCAGTCCATGACCAGGACCACGACCGGCTTTGCCCACCAGCGACTCGACGCCTTCCATGCGGCCATGGAGCTGACCCTCGGAGTCGAGCAGCTCGCCGCCACGCTTCCTAGGGGTCACGCCGACCTCAAGGACCAAGTCCGGCGGGCCGCCTCGGCGACCATGCGCAACATCACGGAGGGCGCGAACCGCTGGGCCCCTCGAGACAAGGCCGCCCGCTTCGTCATCGCGCGGGGCGAGGCTGGCGAGTGCGATGCGGCGTTGGAGATGATCCTGCGCTTGGAGTTGGCGCATGCTGGCGATGTGCAATCGCTGCGACGCCTGGCTGATCGCGTCGGAGCGATGCTCACGGGACTGATCCGGCGCCAGCGGACGGCCGACGCGCGTTGAGGGCCGCCCCTACCGCGAAGCGAGAGCCGAGTCGACCGGGACCGGCGCGGGCGGGGGCGGAGGCGGCGGCACGGCGCCGATCGAGCGGACCGGCGTCGCAGCGCCCGGCTGGCCCGGGACCCCGAAGCTGCTGGGAGCTCCGTCGTTGTGGAAGACCTGGCGCCCGGCCCGCTTCGGCGGCGTCACGCCGACCCGCAGGGTGCCGACGCCCTCCGTGCCGGGCTTCGCGCCGGCGAGGATCGTGTACATGCCCGGCCGCGGCGCCGTGAAGGTGAGGATCATCTTGCCGTCGCGGGTGTGGTGGACGCGGGGCGCGGGCGCGCCGGCCGGGATCTGGCTCTTGTCGAGCGCGGGACCGCCCCACGGGTCCTTCACGGCCTGCACCTGGGGCACGAGCTTCGAGCCGCGATCCGGCTTGATGCTGAACACGACCAGGCCGCGTCGCGGGGCCGCTACGTAGACCGGGGTGGGCTTGGCGGCCGAGATATGCGCCTTGCGGTCCGGCATCGAGGCCCAGCGGATGTTGTGCTTGAACGTGTAGAACACCTGCCGGCTGGTGTCGCGGGGCGTCACGATGACCTTGTAGATGCCCGTCTTCGGGAGGACGAGGCTGCGGACGACGAACTCGTGGTCGTCCACCTTGCTCGTGCTTGCGGCAGCGACGTCCAGCGGCTCGCCGGAGGGGTCGTGAATGGCGACGGACGGGGCCGGCTCGCCGTTCTCGTCCGCCCGCACGTAGGCGTCGAGCAGCGTCGATTCGACCCCCTCGAAGGTGAACGTCTGCTGGGTGCGGCCCGGAACCATGCGACCGTGGAGGGTGTCGCCGAGGTGGACGTTGGCATCCTGGGCGGTGGGCGGCGTGCTGCTGCAGGCGGCGATCAGGGCACAGGCCAGGACGAGCACGAACAGGTTCAGGGCGCTACGCACGATCATGAGTTCCTCCCGATCTCATCACCGGGCAGACGCAACGGGGGCGCCCGGCGGGACCGACTCTACCCCTATTGATCGGTCGAACCACAGGGTGTTGTGCACCTTGGCTGGTTTGGACCCCACCGGTGGTGCCGGGATCGCGGCCGATCTGAGGACCTTCGCCGCCCATGGCGGCTGGGGCACGGCCGTCGTCACCGCCATCGCGCTCCAGGACGAGGAGGGTGTCCGGGCCGTCCACCCCGTCGATCCGGAGGTCCTCCGGGCGCAGCTGCAGGCGGCCCTGCAGGCGGGACCCGCCGCGCTGAAGGTGGGCATGCTCGCGACGCGCGAGCTGCTGGAGGCGGCCGCGGACGTGCTGGACGAGCACGGCGCCCCGCCTCTCGTGCTCGACCCCGTCCTGGCGGCCGGAGCAGGCGGAGCCCTGCTGGAGGCGGAGGCCCTGCCGGCCCTCTCGGAGCGGCTCGCCCCCCACACGACCGTGCTGACGCCGAACCTGCCGGAGGCGGCCCGGCTGCTCGGTCTCGACGAGCTCGCACAGGGCAGCGAGGTCGAGGCGGCTCATGCGCTGCGCGAGCTCGGCTGGTCCGCGGTGCTCCTCAAGGGTGGCCACGGAGCGGGCACGACGTGCGTCGACCGGCTGGTGACGGCCACGGGCGAGCAGGCCTTCGAGCGCCCGCGCGTCCCCGGCCCGACGCTGCGCGGGACGGGCTGCACGCTGGCGTCGGCGATTGCCGCGAACCTGGCGGCGGGCGTGGAGCTGGAGGAGGCCGTGCGCGCGGCGGGTGACTGGCTGCACGGCGAGATCGCACGGGCGCACGCAAGCGGTTCCACGACCCTGCCTTAGGAAGGCCTGCCCCTTCCCGCAGCAGCGCACAGGCAGTAGGCTGCGGCCCGAGTCCTCGGAGAGGCCGCTTCGGCGGAAGGGGTCGAGCAGGTGAAGGTCACGATCATCGGGGCGGGCGTGCTGGGCACGTCGCTGGGCGTCCTGCTGAGGCGCGCGGGGTACGAGATCGCGGCGATCTCGAGCCTGAACCGGCGCTCCGCCCAAGAGGCCGCGAGCCACATCGGAGGCTGCGACGTGGTCGGCGACCCCGGTCTGGCCGCGCTCGGCGCGGACGTCGTGATCCTCGCCGTGCCGGACCGCGTCATCCCCGCAGTGGCGATCGAGGTCGCCTCCGGCGGTGCGCTCAAGCGCGACGCGGCCGTCGTCCACCTCGCGGGGGGCCTGCCTTCCGGCATCCTCTCGGGGGTACGGGCCGCCGGGGGCTACCGCGGCGCGATGCACCCGCTGCAGTCGTTCGCCGACGTGGGCTCCGCGGTGCGCATGCTGCCGGAGACCTACTTCTTCCTCGAGGGCGACGGGCCGGCGGTCGAGGCCATGCGCCAGCTGGTCGCCGCGCTGGGCGGGAAGCCGATCACCATCGACGTCGGCGACAAGGCGCTCTATCACGCGGCGGCATCCGTCGCGTCCAACTTCTTCGTGACGCTCGTGGACTTCGCCGTCACGCTCCTCGGCAAGACGGGCGTCGGTCGCGACGTCGCCCTGCAGGCCCTGGTGCCGCTGATGCAGGGGACGCTGTCGAACCTCGAGAGCGTGGGACTCCCCAACGCGCTGACGGGACCGATCGCACGCGGCGACGTCGGCACGGTCCGGCGCCATCTGCGCGCCCTGCAGATGCTGCCGAGTGAGCTGGGCAAGCTCTACCGCCACCTCGCGCGCAAGACGATCGAGGTCGCCCGCCGCAAGGGCTCCCTGGACAAGACCGGCGGCGAGCAGCTGCTGGATCTGCTGGACCAGTTCGATCAGCCGTTCGGGGATGGTGAGCTGTAGGCCTGCGATCGCGCTCTCGATCTCGCTCGCGCTCGCCATTCGACGGATTCGAGCCGGGCGCCCGATCTTCGAGCGCGCACGTGAGCGCGAGCGCGACGGACACCCCGTCACGGCTTCCCCGCGTTCCGCCTCACACGTACCCTGAGCCCGTGTACCCCGACCAACAACGGTTCTGGACGGCTCTGCTCAACCTCCAGCGCACGTGGGCGTCGGACGACGCGGCGATGGCCTTCATCCCGCCGCGGTTCCGGGACTTCGAGAGCAAGCCCGACTGGCCCCGCCCCAAGGCCCAGGCCTACCTGCTCAACAACCTGGAGCTGATCCGCGAGAACTACCGGCGCCTCGAGGCCGGCGAGCCGCTCGAGTACGAGCTCCTCAACCACGGCCTCGCGGACCTCACGCTGCGCCTGCAGCCGTGGACCAACCCGACGGACCTCAAGCGCGCGGCCACCGCCAAGACGGAGCTCGGCGGGCGGCTGGAGGTGCTCCAGGTGACGCCCGAGATGGAGAGCGCGAACCCCGGTACGCGCTACATCCGCGCGACGATCCAGCGCAGCTTCTACTACTTCGCCCAGTACGTGGACAGTCGTCTGTCCGATCCCCACTACCCCGAGGTCTCGCCCGGACGTCCGCATGTGCGCGTCGATCCGGCGGGGGACCTCGTGCTCGTAACCGCCACGGCGAGCGAGCCCACCGGAGGTTGACGCGTGAGCACACCCCAGGACGAGTACCGCAGCCCCCTCACCTCGCGCTACGCCGGCGAAGAGATGCGCCGGTTGTTCTCCGAGCGCCACCGCATCGAGTGCTGGCGCCGGATGTGGATCTGGCTCGCCGAAGCCGAGAAGGAGCTCGGCCTCGACATCACCGACGAGCAGATCGAGGCGATGCAGGCTGCAGCGACCGACATCGACTTCGAGAAGGCGGCGGAGTATGAGTCGCGCTTCCGCCACGACGTGATGGCGCACGTCCATGCCTTCGGCGATGTCGCCCCCGCGGCCAAGGGTGTCATCCACCTCGGCGCGACGTCCTGCTTCGTGACCGACAACGCGGACGCGATGATCCTGCGCGACGCGCTCGAGCACATCGAGCGCGGCGTCGCCGAGGCCGTGGCCGCGCTCCGGGGCTTCGCCGAGAAGACGCGCGACATCCCGTGCCTGGCGTACACGCACTTCCAGCCGGCCCAGCCGACGACGTTCGGCAAGCGGGCGTGCCTGTGGCTGCAGGACCTTCTCGTCGACCTGAAGGCGGTCGCGAAGGCCCAGGTCAGCGTGCCGTTTCTGTCGTCGAAGGGCACGACCGGCACCCAGGCGAGCTTCCTGACGCTGTTCGGCGGCGACGCCGCGAAGTGCGAGCAGCTCGACGAGCTCACCGCCAAGAAGGCGGGCTTCCTCAAGCCGCTGCCGGTGTCCGGCCAGACCTATCCGCGCAAGGCCGACTACACGATCACGGCCGTGCTCGGCGGCATCGCCGTCAGCGCGACGCGGTTCGCCAACGACGTGCGCCTCCTCTCCGGGCTGCGGGAGATGGCGGAGCCGTTCGAGAAGGAGCAGATCGGCTCCAGCGCCATGGCCTACAAGCAGAACCCCATGCGCACGGAGCGCATCACGGCGCTCGCCCGCCACCTGATGGCGCTCGTGCCCGAGGCGGCGTCGACGGCATCCGCACAGTGGCTGGAGCGCACGCTCGACGACTCCGCGGCGCGGCGCATCTACCTGCCCGAGGCGTTCCTCGCGACCGACGCCATCCTGCGCCTCGTCATCAACGTCGCGCGCGGCTTGCACGTGAACGCGGCGGTCGCCCGCGCGCGTCTCGTGAAGGAGCTGCCCTTCATGGCGACCGAGGAGATCCTCATGCGCGCCGTGCAGATGGGCGGTGACCGGCAGGCGCTGCACGAGCGCATCCGGCAGCACAGCCTCGCGGCGAAGGAGCAGATCGTCGGCGGCTCGGATCGCAACGACCTGATCCTGCGTCTACGCGACGACGAGGCGTTCTTCGCCGTGAAGGACGAGTTGCAGGACATGCTGCAGCCGGCGCGGTTCACGGGGTTGGCGACGCGACAGACGGAGCGGTTCCTGGCGGAGCACGTGGACCCGGCGCTGCAGCCCTATCTCGATGGGCTGGGGGGTGACGTGGATATCAACGTCAAGCGGCTTCGCCGCTAGACCCCGTTTCCGTCTCCGTTTCCGTTT
>JASJDY010000181.1 GCA_030065025.1 Planctomycetota bacterium | reverse complement strand
ACCGTGAGGATGGCAACGCGCTTGGTCTCGTCCGTCACGGCATGTCCCGCATCCAGGCGTCGTCCCACGACCCACGCGACGCCGCGCTCGCCCACGACCACCAGCTGACCGCGGCGCACGAACGCAGGCACGCCCGCCTTGGAGAGCCAGGCCTTCACGGTCGTCTCACGGCCCCCGCCACCCAGCGGCGTGAAGCGATCGCCACGCTCCAGTCGGCGTAGCGCCGTGTGCCCAAGCCGATCCGCGTCCACCGCGGCGCGGCGACCGTGCACCTGGGTACGCCAGGCCTCGAGGTCGAATGCGGCGCGGTCGACGATGCGCACGCGGAGCTCCGGCAACGAGACGTCGGGTTGCTGGCGGCTCGCGAGCCATGCCGTGCTGCCCGCCACGTGCAGGAAGAGACCACGGGGCAGGTCGAGCTCGCCACCGTGCTGCAGGAGCTCGCGCAAGCGCGCGACGTGCCGCCGCACGAACCAGGGACCATCCCGGTCCGCCTCCAGGTGCTCACCTGCCAGTCGCAGGGCCAGCGCGAGGTCCTCGCCCTCGAGGTCCAGCAGGTCCGCGCGGGGCATGGTCACGGCGCCTGCGAGCGCGTGATGCCGGAACGAAGAGGCCGCGTTCGCACGGATGCGCGCCACGCGACGTTCCAGACGTCGCCGTAAGCGTGTGGCAAAGGCCGCCAGGCTCCGTGCGTGCGTCTTCTCGAGACGAGCGCGCACGGCCGCGCGGTCGCGACTGAGGTCCGCGTTCGTGACATCCTCACGCCAGGGCACCCCGCGTGCCCGGAGCCAGCGCCGCAAGGCCTCCGGCTCCGCGTCCAGCAAAGGGCGCACGACGATCAGGCCCGGGTGAAGCGGTCGGCGCGCTGGAATCCCCGCGAGTCCCACGAGCCCCGCGCCGCGCAGCAGACGCAGCAGGAAGGTCTCGGCCTGATCGCCGGCGTGATGCCCGGTCGCGACGTGCTTGCAGCGGTGCTCCGCGGCCATGGCCGCCAGGGCGCGGTAGCGGAAGCGGCGGGCAGCGTCCTCGCCAGCGGCCGCGCCCTCTGGCGGGGGGCCGGCGAAGACCAGGGGCAGGTCGAGCTGCCTGGCCAGGGCCTCGACGTGCTCGCGATCTGCCCGCGCCTCCTCGGCGCCGCGCCAGCCGTGGTCGACGTGCCCGAGGACCAGGCGCAGCGGGAGGCCGCGCGAGCCGGCCTCCGCGAGCAGGCAGGCGAGGGCCGTGCTGTCCGCGCCTGCGCTGACGGCGACGAGGACGCCGTCCCGGGGGCGGAGCCCAAGGGCGCCCCGGCACGCCTCGACGACGTGCTCGGGCAGGGTGGAGTCGAGCGCGGTCGGCACCGCTCCATGTTCGTCCGGGGAAGACGGACGTGCAACCCGCCCGGGCGCTAGGGGATAGGGTCCCCGCCGCGCGTCACGGATCGTAGACTCCCGCTCGTAGGCAAGGAGTCCACCATGAGCATTCGCGTCGGCATCAACGGGTTCGGCCGCATCGGCCGTCAGGTCTTCCGCATCCTCCACGCTCGCCGGGACGAGTTCGAGGTCGTCGCCGTGAACGATCTCGGCAAGCCCGAGGCGCTCGCGCATCTGCTGAAGTACGACAGCACGCACGGCCAGTTCAACGGCGACGTGGCGCTCGTGGACGGCAAGATCGTCGTCGACGGCTGGCAGGTTCCCGTGCTGTCCGAGCGCGACCCGTCCAAGCTCCCGTGGGCCGACATGGGCAGCCCGCTCGTCGTGGAGTCGACCGGTGTCTTCCGCCACCGCGAGCAGCTCGAGCAGCACCTCGCGGCGGGCGCCGCCAAGGTGCTCCTGACCGTCCCTCCGAAGGACGACGTCGACGCCCTCATCGTGCTCGGCGTGAACGACGAGATGCTGAGCCCCGACCACAAGATCGTCAGCAACGCGTCCTGCACGACGAACTGCCTGGCCCCGGTCGCGAAGGTCCTCCATCAGTCCTTCGGGATCGAGAAGGGCCTCATGAACACGATCCACGGCTACACGAACGGCCAGCGCATCCTGGACATGGAGCACAAGGACCTGCGCCGGGCGCGGACCGCGGCCACGAACATCATTCCGACCACCACGGGCGCCGCCCGCGCGGTCGGCAAGGTGCTGCCCGAGCTCGACGGCAAGCTCGACGGCTTCGCCATGCGGGTGCCGGTGCCGGACGGCTCCATGGTCGACCTCACCGCACAGCTCGCTCGCGAGGTGACGATCGACGAGGTCAACGCCGCGATGAAGGCGGCCGCCGAGGGCCCGATGAAGGGCATCCTCCGCTACAACGAGGACCCGATCGTCTCCACGGACATCATCGGCGACCCGCACAGCAGCATCTTCGACGCGCCCCTGACCATGGCCATGGGCAGCACGATCAAGGTCTGCAGCTGGTACGACAACGAGTGGGGCTACAGCGCCCGGTGTGTGGACCTGATCGAACGGATGTCCTGAGACCCTGCGGGGTAGGGCTCGCGTAGGCTGCCGGGCACCTCGGAGGAGATCCGCCGTGTCCGACGTCAAGATCGCCCCGTCCATCCTCTCGGCTGACTTCGCGAACCTCCAGACGGAGGTCCGCGACGTCCTGGACGGAGGGGCCGACCTTCTGCACCTCGACGTGATGGACGGCCACTTCGTGCCCAACATCACCTTCGGGCCGCCGCTGGTGAAGAGCCTGCGGAAGGCCACCGATGCGGTGCTCGACTGCCATCTGATGATCTCGGAGCCGTCGAAGTACGTGGAGGACTTCGCGAAGGCCGGCGCCGACTGGATCTCGATCCACGTCGAGGCGCCCGACGACGTCGCCGGGGCGTTGAAGACGATCCGTGCTGCCGGGGCCGTGCCCGGCATCGTGCTCAACCCGGATACGCCCGTCGAGCGGGCGGAGCCGTTCCTCGAGGACGTCGGGCTCGTGCTCGTGATGTCCGTCTTCCCCGGCTTCGGCGGGCAGTCCTTCATCCCGGACGTCCTCGACAAGGTGCCCGCGCTCCGGGCGATGGGCTTCCGGGGCGAGATCTCGATCGACGGCGGTATCGCCGAGAAAACGGCCCCTGCGGCCATCGAGGCGGGCGTCACGATCATGGTGGCCGGTACCGCCGTCTTCGGCCAGGAGGACCGCGCGGCCGCGATCCGTGCGCTACGCACCGACGCCGCGTAACCTGTAGGGCTGTCCCCCCAGGGAGCCCTGCATGGCGTTCTTCCGCAAGAAGAAGGAAATCCCCGTCGGCCTGTGGATGAAGTGTCCGGCCTGCGGAAAGATGGCCTTCACCAAGACCGTCGAGGAGAAGCAGAACTGCTGCCCCGAGTGCGATCACCACATGAAGGTGAACGGTCCCACCCGGGCGAAGCAGCTTCTGGACGAGGGCAGCTTCGAGCCCATCGGCGAGGAGCTGGAGCCCAAGGACATCCTCCGCTTCAAGGACGAGCACTCCTACGAGGACAAGCTCAAGAAGACGGCCGCCAAGGCGGGCGTCTCCGAAGCCTGCACCGCTGGCCGCGGCACGATCGGCGGGATCCCCGTCACGCTGGCCGCGCTCGACTTCACCTTCCGCGGTGGCTCGATGGGGGTCGTGGTGGGGGAGCGCATCGCCCTCGCCGCCGATGACGCCTACGAGCGGAAGGCGCCGCTGATCGTCGTCGCCACCTCGGGCGGCGCACGCATGCAGGAGGGCGCGCTCTCCCTCATGCAGATGGCCAAGACCAGCGCCACCATCGCGCGCCTGCGCGAAGAGGGCATCCCGTACATCGTCATCCTCGCCGACCCCTGCACGGGCGGCGTGAGCGCCTCCTTCGCGGCGCAGGGTGACGTCACGCTCGCCGAGCCCGGGGCCCTCATCGGCTTTGCCGGCCCGCGTGTGATCCAGAACACGATCAAGACCTCCCTGCCCGAGGGCTTCCAGCGGGCGGAGTTCCTGCTCGAGAAGGGCTACGTCGATCGCATCGTGAACCGCCGCGACCTCAAGCAGGAGCTGCAGACACTGCTCGAGTACCTCGCGCCGAACCAGGCTTCCGAGCCGCCGACCGCCGAGACCGCCGAGGCCGCGAGCTGACGATGACGGCTCCGCGTGACGAGTCCAAGGACGAGGCGGCCGAAGCACCGGCTGCCTTCTCGATCGATGAGGTGGGCGTCGAGGTGATCCGACCGCTGCGCCACAAGTACCTGCGGCCGGACCAGCCCGAGGACGCCGTCTGCTACCAGACCGACGGTCAGGAGACCTGCCGGCACTTCGCAGCGAAGGACGCCGAGGGCCAGGTGATCGCGTCGGGCACGCTCAATCTCGAGGACCGTGTCGCCGGCCAGCCGCCGTTCGGCACGCCCGGTATGCGCATCCGCGGAATCGCCGTCGAGGACGACTGGCGGGGCAAGGGTGTCGGCGCGGCCATGGTCGGGCACTTGCTCGAGGAAGGACGTGCGAGCGGCGTGGCGGAGGCGTGGGGCAACGCACGAACCGAGAACCTGCGCTTCTACGCCAAGAACGGGTTCGCCGAGGTCTCCGGCGCTTTCGAGATCCCCACGATCGGCGAGCACGTCGTCGTGGCGCTCTCGCTCCTGCCCAAGGGCCGCAAGGCGCGCAAGGCGCTGAAGGAGGCGCAGGAGCAGGGCGAGGCGGGCGACGCGCCGGACGCGCCCGTCGAGGGCTAGGTTCCCCCGCGCACGTGCTCGTCTACGGCGGCCAGGATCGACTGGCACTGCGCCGTCAGGGTGTAGCGAGAAGCGCGCTCGACAGCCGCCGCGTGCTTCTGGTGCTTCCAGTCTTCGAGCAGGGCGCGCGTGATCGTCTCGCCCAGAGCGTCGCTGAAGGCGAGGTCGCTCTCGAGATCGGGGACCAGCGCGCCAACCGTGTCGTCGACGAACTCGAGAGGACCGCCCGCGGCCGTCCCGATCACGGGGGTGCCGCAGGCGAGGCACTCGATGAACACGAGTCCGAAGGCCTCGAACTTCGTCGGGAAGACGCCGACATCCGCGACGCCGTAGAGCGTCGCGAGTGCCGGCTGATCGTGCGGGCCGACGAAGTAGGCTCCGGACAAGCCCAGGTCGATCGCGAGATCCTGATAGCGCCGTTGCTCCGCGAGCGGGCCCGATCCGGCGATGACCGTGGCCACGCGCAGTCCGGCCGCAGCCGCCTCGGCTTCGTAGATCACAGCGGCGCGCAGCAGCGCGTCCAGGCGCTTCACGTCGGCGAACTTCCCTACGAAGAGGACCATGCGATCGACGTCGTCGGGGATGGCGCTCGGCTGCTGGGCGCTGCCTTCGTAGGGCTTCGTCGGGAAATCCGAAAGGACGCCGACCCGGGTGAGCTCCGGCATGACGCGGAACACAGCCGGGTCGATGCCGTTGGGCGTGACGAAGACCCGCTGAGGGTCGTAGTCCGGGTAGATCGAGAGGAAGTGCTGGCTTTGCGAGTCCGAGATCACGAAGACGCCCTGCACTTGGTCGAAGACGCCAGCCTCCAACATCTTGGCGTGGAAGCGGGGGGGGTACTCCGGGTGCTCACCCTCGAGCTCGTGTGCGAACATCAGGAGGGACGTCCCGTGAACGAACGCGGCGAGGGGGACGGCGTCGCGTCCTGCGGCGATGCGCCGCCGATTGATCTCCACCATGACCATCGGGTTGAGGAAGGCGTGGTGCGCCACGAACAGATCGAACGGGCGCCCGAGGTCGGCCTCGACCTCGTCGATGTACGCCGTCACGAAGTCGACGAGACGGTCGCGGTACGCCTCGAACTCCGCCTCGCTCATGCTGTGCCAGCGGTAGGAGGAGACGGGCGAGACGGACTCGCAGATCGGGATGTCGTGATCCAGCTCGAAGACGCGCACGTCGGGGCGCTGGAGACGCTGCACGCGCGAGGGAAACACGCTGTGGCACGTCACGCCCTCCATGGCGTTGAACGTGTTGTGCAGCTGCTCGTGGAGGATCCCACTCCCCGGAGCGAATTCGTCCTCGGACTGCCAGTTGTTGGTGCCGAGCTGGAAGATCAGGCGCTGCTGGGTAGCGGAGGACAAGAGCGAACCTCCGGCCTAGAGCGGGACCGCGCCGCCGTAGGCGACGCCGGTCAGGTAGGCCACGTCCCGCTTGAACGTGGTGAGGTC
Organism: Planctomycetota bacterium; assembly: GCA_030065025.1. GTDB lineage: Bacteria > Planctomycetota > PLA2 > PLA2 > JAEUHO01 > JAHEIK01. The sequence goes on along the minus strand of JASJDY010000181.1, from coordinate 3,243 downwards.
GGCGGGACGGAACTGGTTCAGGTGGACGTGCCCGCAGGCGCGCGCGAGGACCTGCATCAGCTCGACCGAGGCACGGAAGAAGCGGTCGAGACGCTCCGCGCCCACGTCGATCGGAAGCCGCTCGCGCAGGTGTTCCTTCTGCGTCGCGATGCCGACCGGGCAGTTGTTGGTGTGACAGGCGCGCATGCCGAGGCAGCCGATGGCCTGCAGCGCTGAGTTCGACACCGCGATGCCGTCCGCGCCCAGGGCGAGGGCCTTGGCGAAGTCGGCCGGCGTGCGGAGACCGCCCGTGATGATGAGCGTGACGTCGCCGCTCACGCCGCGCTTGTCGAGGTGGCGGCGTGCTCGTGCGAGTGCGGGGAGCGTCGGCACGGAGATGTTGTCGCGGAAGATCAGCGGCGCCGCGCCCGTGCCGCCGCCGCGGCCGTCGAGGATCACGTAGTCGACGCCGATGCGCAGCGCCGCGTCGATGTCGTCCTCGACGTGCTGGGCCGAGAGCTTGAAGCCGATCGGGATGCCGCCGGTGCGCTCCCGCACCTCGTCGACGAAGTGGCGATACCCGTCTTCGTCGTCCCACTCCGGAAAGCGGGCCGGGGACACCGCGCCCTGGCCTTCCTCGAGGCCGCGCACCTCGGCGATCTTGCCCTTGACCTTCTCGCCGGGCAGGTGGCCGCCGGTGCCGGTCTTGGCCCCCTGGCCGCCCTTGAAGTGGAACGCCTGGACACGGTCGAGCTTGTCCATCGTGAAGCCGAAGCGCGCCGACGCGAGCTCGTAGAGGTAGCGACTGTTGGCCTCTTGCTCCTCCGGGAGCATGCCGCCCTCGCCGGAGCAGATGCCCGTGCCCGCGAGCTCCGCACCCTTGGCGAGCGCGACCTTGGCTTCGAACGAGAGCGCGCCGAAGCTCATGTCGGACACGAAGAGCGGGATGTCGAGGGTCAGCGGCTTGGCCGCGCGCGGCCCGATCACCAGCTCGGTGCCCACGGGCACGTCGTCGAGCTGGGGCACGCGCGCGAGCTGTGCGGTCACGAACTGGAGGTCGTCCCACGTGGGCAGCTCGGTGCGCGATACGCCCATCGCGGAGACCGGACCGTGGTGGCCGACCTTGCTCAGGCCATCGCCTGCCAGCTTGCGGATGAGCTTCACGTGCGGCTCGGCCGGCGAGCCCTTGGAGTGGTCCTGATACAGCCCTTGGTACGTGTCCCGCTGGTACGGCTGCGGGTTGGCCTCGGCCCAGGCGGCGATCTCGTCCTGGTCGACGAAGACGCTGCCGTCCTCGACCCACGCGTTGAACTTGGGCAGCACCTCGCTGTTGTCGTACTCGCTGACGCCGGTGTCGTAGCGGTAGTCCCAGTCGTGCACGCCGCAGATGAGGTTGTCGCCGTCGATGTGCCCGTCCGCCATGAGGGCGCCGCGGTGCGCGCAGCGGCCGTAGAGCACGCTGACCTGGTCGTCGTAGCGCACGACGACGAGATCGACGTCGGCGACGAGTGCGTACGTGGGGGAGCGGTCCGGCAGGTCGTCCCAGGAGGCGATCGCGACTCGGTTCATGGTGCACCATCCAGAGCGAGCAGGGGTCGGGTGACGAGGGCGGGTGTTCTAGCACAGGGCGGGGCTCTGGAGGCACGTGCCTGCTCTCGGTTTCCGGCCCTGCGATCCCGCGAGGGCTTTCCGTACATGCCTCACGAGCGGGGACGCCATGGGGGCGCACCCGACCCGGGAGCCAGCCCATGGCCCGTCTACGCAGACTTTCCTTCCTCTTCCTCGCCGCCGGCCTGGTGCCTCTCCTCGGGGGCACGGCGCAGGCCGGCAACAGCTCCGACGCGCTGGACGAGCTGCAGGAGCTCGACGCCCGGCTGACGCTGTCCCTACGCAAGGCGCAGGAGCACCACCAGCGGGGTACGGCTGCCGTTCGCGGCATGCCCGACATCCGGAAGCTGGAGGCCGAGGCGCGCAAGGACATTGAGGACATGCGCCCGACCCACTGCCGATCGGCGGAGGCGGCGATCGAGGTGCTTCGCAAGAGCCACGCGAAGGGCAAGGTCGATCTCGAGCGCTTCGAGGCCGGGGTGGAGCGCGTCAACAAGGCGGCCTCGAACATCAGGACCGAGGCCGAGCGCAGGAAGATCCTCGACAAGGCCTACCCGCGGATCGACGAGATCCACGCCAAGATCCGTGGCAGCGTCAGCCGGGCCGAGCGCAACTTCGCTGCCTACGAGACCGCCGCCAGGCAGGGCGACCAGGCGTTCCTAGGTGCCGCCCGGAAGCGCATTGCCGCCGTGGAGTCCAAGCTCGACTTCTGGAAGAAGCAGTACGAGATCTTCGAGAAGCAACGCTGGCGCTTCGACCAGCGAGTCCGTGGTGCCACGCTTGTGCGCAGGGACATGATGAAGGTCATGGGCCGCATTCGCCGCTCGGATCTGAGCGCGGCCGAGCAGGCCGTGTTCGATCGCATCCAGTTCACGACGCCCCGGGCGCTGGAGGCCTTGCCGCGTTCGTTGGAACTGCCCAAGGATGCGTGGTGGCAGGAGCGGGCGGCCAAGCACATGGCGGGCGGTCTGCTCTCGCGTGCTCACGCCATGGCCAAGCGCCGCTGCGTGAAGGACATCAGCTGGTACTCGCGCATCGAGCAGCTCGGCAAGCGCGCGGACGATCTCGTGGAGGGCACGCAGAGCTATCGCGATCGCGCCAGGAAGTGGCACCCGTGGAACGGCAAGAAGATCAAGGCCGTGCTGGAAGACATCCGTGCGGGCCGCAGCAAGGGCCGCCTCAAGTACCTGATCTCGAGGCCGCTCTACCACAGCAAGTACATCTTCGTCGACCCGTACGGCAAGACGGTGGAGATGAACGGGGCGATGCGCAACCCGCGCGAGTTCGACGAGAGCGAGTACTTCAAGAACTACGAGCGGATTGCGTCAGGGCCCGCGAAGAGGAAGCCCTGGAAGCGCTACGAGACCTGGAAGCACCGCAAGCGGAGCGACAGGTTCACCGTCTACTTCCCCTGACCAGCGGGAGCGTGCTCGCTACCGCTTATCCGGCACGATGCGGTGCAGCCCACCGTCGATCTCGTCGGTCAGCACGTAGATGCCACCGTCGGGGCCCTGCTCGAGCCAGCGGATGCGGTCCTGGAACTGCAGGGTGGTCTGGCCGACGATCTTGCCGGCCTTGTCGAACTTGACGCGGCGAATCTGCTTGAGGACCAGGCCGCCGGCCAGCATGTCACCGCTCCAGTCGGGGAACTCGTTG
>JASJDY010000025.1 GCA_030065025.1 Planctomycetota bacterium | reverse complement strand
CATGGCGGCCATCGAGGCCCTCGCCGCCCGCTCCGACAAGAGCGCCCGCAAGAAGGCGGGGTCCTCCCTGGCGTCCCGGCTGAGCCGCCTGAACAAGGGCCGCGCCGATCGCGATGAGCTGCTCCTGCTCATCGAGTCCGTCGGCGCGCTCGGTCAGTCCTCCGGCATCAAGCCGCTGCTGGCTCCGATCGAGGTCGAGATGGACATGGACGAGGTGAAGGTCCGCCTCCAGGCGGTGGCCGACATCCCCCACGCGTCCTCGGTCGAAGCGCTGATCGACTTCCTCGCCCTGGGCCGGCGCAGCGGACGCGGGCCGCACCGCCGCGCCGCGCACGACGCGCTCCGCTACCTCACGGGCGGCAGCCCGAAGGACCACCGCACCTCCGGCAAGGATGCGGATCGCTGGCGCGCCTGGTGGAAGGACAACAAGAAGTCGATCGACCTCGAGGCGATCGCCGAGGCCCGCGAGGCGGCTGCAGCCGAGCGAGAGGCCAAGGCGGAGCGCAAGAAGCAGAAGCGCGAGGAGGCCAAGCGCAAGCGCAAGGAGCGCGACGCGAAGCGCAAGGCGGAGCGCGAGAAGCGCAAGCCCGCGCCCGAAGCGCCGCCGCTCATCGACTGAGCCGCCGACCCAGGATCTCGTAGAGGACGGCGCTCGCGCACGTCGCGACGTTCAGGCTGTTCGTGATGCCGCGGACGGGCAGCTCCACGAAGACGTCGGCGAGCTCGAGTAGCTCGGGCCGCACGCCGCGGCGCTCGTGCCCGAAGACGAGCACGGTCCGTTCGCCGTAATCGACCTCGCGCCAGGGGGTGGTGCCGTCACCCTGCTCGAGGACGGCCACGGTCCAGCCCTCCTCCCGTAGCCGCCGCACCTCGGGTACCGGATCCTCGAGGTGCCGCCAGGACAGCACGTCGATGCTCCCCCCCACACCCGTCTTCGCGATCCGGTTCGTGGCGTGCTCGCTTACGCCCGGATAGGCGGTGATGCCCGTGAGCCACAGGGCCTGGACGTTCACGCAGTCGCAGAGGCGGAACATCAGCCCCACGTTGTAGGCGCTGCGGACGTCGTCGAGCACCACGATGACCGGCAGACGGCTCGCCTCACGCGCGGCGGCATCCGGCCGACCGGCCACCAGCTCGTCCGTGGTGTGCCGGCGGAAGCCCTCGGTCACGGCGTGCCGGATCCGGCAGCCACGTCTGCCGCCGAGCTCCACGGGAAGAGGATCCACTGCTCCGTCGGCACGGCGCGGGCGACCCACACGGGACGGTCCGCTGCGCCTTCGGGGTCGTTGATCCAGGGCAGCAGGCCGCTTCGGGCGGCCGGCGCCTCGCCCCGCTGCCGCGCGATCAGCGTGGCCAGCTGGGCGTCGGGGAAGATGGTGCTCAGGTGGCGCATCGTCTCGCCTGAGTCCACGAGCTCGTCGACGATCAGCGTCTTCGCGGGATTGCCGCTCGGCCCGTACGGGGTCGGCGCGCTGCCGAGCATCACGGGAGCGTCCAGGCGACGGTCCCCGTCGTAGTAGCGCACCTGCACGCTCTCCACGCGCTTGACGCGCAGCTTGGCGGCCACGAGCACGGCGGGAACCAGCCCGCCCCGGGCGACACCGATGATGCGGTCGAACTCGGGTTCCCCGCATGCTGCGGGTAGATGCTCCGCGAGGAGATCGGCACAGGCCTCGACGTCGTTCCAGGCGAGCACGTTGTCGTGGGTCATGCGGGGACGATACCAAGCCGTGCGACGAGGCGACATGGCCTCCGAGCGTTCCCGCGGCTAGAGTCGAACCCATGTCGGGTCCGGCTCCCTACCCCCGCCGTGAGCTGCTCGTCTTCGTGTACGGGACGCTGAAGGAGGGCTTCCGCAACCATCAACGCTACTGCCACGGCGTCATCGAGGTGGCCCCGGCCCGCGTGTGGGGTCGCTTCCACGAGTGGGCGGAGGGCATCCCGATCCTGGACGTCCCGAACTCCGACATCCTGTTCCTCGGCTCCAGCGACGTGGAGTCGGACCTCGCCGGCGCGGAAGAGCTGCTCACGCGCCCGGGACCGGACCTCAGGCTGCGACGACGCCTCTCGCTGCGCTGGCGGCTGGTTCATGGGGAGCTGCTGCGCTTCCCCGATCCGCGGGAGCGGCTGACCCTGCTCGACGCGCTGGAGGGATTCCACCCGAGCACGGGCGGCGGTTACGCCCGCGTCCTGCTCCCGGTCGTCGCCGCCGAGGACGACGGTACCCGCAATCAGGTCGTGGCGGCCTGGACCTACGTCGTGCCGCCTGGGGAGCGCCCGCCCGGCCGTCCGTGGAAGACCACGGTGTGGGAGCACGGTCGCAGGTGAGCCGGCGCGCCCCGGAGGGCGCGCTCAGCTCAGCTGACCTCGCCTAGTCGTCCTGCTCGCCGCCGTTGGGGCAGGTCGGGCAGTCGACGGGCTCGTGCTCGGGGCACTCCTTGCACTCGGGCGAACCGCAGAAGCGGCCGCCGTCGCGGCTCGCGCCGCCGATCACCTCGAACGGACCGGACGTGGTCCCGATGCCGATCGGCTTCGCGCAGGAGACGTCGAGCTCACCGCAGAACTCGTTCGTGAGCAGCTTGATCGTCGAACCCATCGTCCCGTCGTCGCCGGCGGCGCGAACGCGGATGATGCTGCCCGGACGGACCATGCCCTCGAAGAGCGTGCGGCCGTCGAAGTCCTGCAGGATCACGGCCCACTTCGGCGTGTCGCCGTTGTAGCGGAAGGCGAGATGGGTCACGCCGGCGATGCAGTCGCACGGACGCTCCGGCTTGCAGCACTCGCGGCACTCGGGATCGATCTCGTTGCCGTAGCGATCACGGCTCTTGTCGCAGAAGGGACCACCCTGGCTGCTCGCGCCGTCGACCACCGTGAACGGACCCCACTTCGAGCCGATCACCAGCCTGGGATCGCAGTCGGTCGGGACCTCCTTGCAGATCTGGTTCGTGAACAGCTTGATCTCGTGGCCCATCGTGCCGTCATCGCCCTTGGCGACGAGCGGGATGACGTCCCCAGGCTTCACCTCGCCCTCGAAGAGCAGGCGGCCGTCGTACGACTGAAGCACGACAGTCCAGATGCTCTCCTTGCCGTCGTAGCGGAGCTTCAGGTTTGTGAGCTTGCCCTTGCAGGGCTCGCACTCCGGCGGCGGGCAGAAGCAGTTGCAGCGGCACCAGTCCTCGAAGCACCAGATCTCGACGATGCCGAAGCGCCAGCAGAGGTTCTCGCACTCGTTCGCGTCCCAGTCGACCTCGCGGTAGTGGACGCCGGGCTCGCACGGGTACACGACCGGCACCCACTTGCAGAGCTCCTCGTCCCACCGCTTGCAGCCGGGGATGGCGCCAGGACGCATGACCTCGGCGCGGAAGACCTCGCAGATCTGGTTCGTCTCGCCGTTCAGCGTGACCGTCACGAGGTGCTTGCGGTTGCCGAAGCTCTTGCCCGGGAAGCGCGTGCCGGTGGCCGTGAGGCGGATGCGCACGGTCACCAGCGGGCCGTCGGTCTTGATGCTCTCGATCTTGACGACGCCGTCGATGCCCGGCACCGAGCCGAAGTTGCCGTCGACGAGCGAGGCCTCGGCCTCGTCCACGAGATCATCGCCGCCGCAGTCCATGAAGAGACGCGCGGTGGCCTGGTAGCCCTCGGGAGCGCACATCCAGAAGCGCGTCTCCATGACGACCTCGTGGAGCTTGCCCTCGCAGCAGCCCATCTTGACGCAGCAGCAGAAGCCGAACCACAGCTCCTGGTCCGCGCAGTCCTTCGGATCGAAGGAGACCACGCGCTCGAGGACCGTACCCGGCGACGGGCGGCAGTCCTCCAGCTCGGGCTGGTTGGGCTCGATGCTGATCTTGTAGTCACCGGGCTCGAGGATCGGCAGGCAGATGCGGCCGTCGGCGTCGGTCATCAGGGTCGTGTTGCGGCCCGTGCTGAGCTGCTCGAAGCGAACCTTGATGAACTCGGCCAGCGTGTCGACGCCCTCGTCGTACTTGCCGTCACACTGCGACGCCTCCTCGCGGAAGACGTTCACGCAGAGCTGCTGCTCGCACTCGCACTTCGGGAAGTCGAGGTCCGGGATGCGGTCCCCCACGTCCACGGTGGGCGTCAGGACGTCCTGCCCGTCGTCGATCAGACCCGAGAGGATCGCGATCGTCTGGGCATCGCTGTCGCTGAGGCGGATCTCGTACGAGCCCGTCGGGACGTTGACGAAGAAGTAGTCGCCGTCCGCGTTCGTGCGCGTGCTGTCCGTGTAGTTCAGCGCGTTCCCGGACGTGCCGGTGAGCTCGACCAGGATGCCCTCGAGCGGCGTGTCGATGTCCGGGTTCCAGACGCCGTCCCAGTAGCCGAAGGGCTGCTTGAACACCTTGCCGCTCAGGGCCTGCGTGCAGTGACCGAAGTCACGACGCTCGACCTCGCCCAGCGGCAGGTTGGCGTCCTGGACGCGCGCGGTGACGTCCTCGACCAGCGTGAGGTTGATGGCCTCCCACTTGTCCGGCAGCGGCGAGAGGATCTCGACCGTGTAGTCGCCGGGGACGAGGTTCGGGAACGAGTAGAAGCCATTGGCGTCCGTCGTCGTCTCGCGCGGGTTCGGATCCGGCAGGTTCGCGGGACCGGTCAGACGGATACGAGCGCCGTCCACCGGGATGTCGGTGGCGGGCTGGTAGATGCCGTCGCAGTCCTGACGCGGGTTGTCCTGGAAGACGTAGCCCTCGAGCTGCTGGATGCAGAACCCGAAGTCCACGCGCTGCTCGCCGAGGCGCGGCAGGACGATGCCCGGCACCTCACGCGGCGTCGCGGCCTCGTTCAGGGTGAGACCGAGCACGACCCACTTGTTCAGCAGCGGATCGAGGATCTCGACCTTGTAGACGCCCGTCGGCAGGTCGCCGAACTGGTAGAAGCCGTCGGCGTTCGTGACGGTCTCACGCGGGTTCGGAGCGGGCAGGATGCCCGGACCGGTGAGGCGGATGCGCGCGCCGTCCACCGGGACGTCGGTGGGCTGGTAGATGCCGTCGCAGTCCCGCAGCGGATCCTGGAACACGTAGCCGAAGATCCGGCCCAGGCAGAGCGAGCGGAAGTCCTTGTCCATCACGCGGTCGCCGCGCTCGCAGTCGAGGCGGTACTCGACCGGCTGCGGGTTCGTCGGACGCGGCGGCGCCGTGTTGTACGGAGCCTGGTTCGTCGGAACCGTGATGACCCACAGACCCGGCTGAAGGTCGACGAAGGAGTACTCGCCGAGCGCGTTCGTGGTCGTCGAGAACGGACCGCCGGGGCCCGTCGCCGTGACCGTCACACCCTCGAAGCGCAGGTCGCCGAGGCTCAGCGTGCCGCTGAGGTCGTCGTCGCAGTAGACCGTGCCGTGGATCTCGCACAGGCGGCAGTCGTAGGGCAGGAGCACGTTGCGCGACTCGCCCGTCGGGATCGTGACCTCGATGCCGTTCACGTTGTCGAAGAGCGGCGTCCAGGTCGCGGGGTCGATGGTGATGACCCGCACGCGGTAGGTGCCCGGCGGGATGTCGTTGAAGGCGAAGGTGCCGGCGGCCCCCACGCTCGTCGTCAGCGCCGGCGGCAGCGGACCCGACGCGGGAATGAGCTGGGCCTCGACCGTCGCGCTGATGGGCGCGGTGTCGGGCGGCAGGTCGTCCTTGCCGTTCAGGTTGACGTCGCAGAACACGCGACCCGTGAGGTCGGCGTCACAGACGAAGCCGAAGTCGCAGTCGTCGATCGAGCCGGTGGCCGCGTTCGCCGTCACGGTCTTGACGTCGTCGCAGTCGGGCGCGAGGTCGAGCACGAGGCCGGCCACGAACGCGTAGCTGATCTCGTAGGTGCCGAACGGCAGCCTCTCGAAGCAGTAGCGCGTCGCGGGGGCCGTGACGGTGCGCGTCTGGAGCGTCGCCGGGACGGGCTGACCGCCGACGAGCTGGACGATGGTGACGGTGACCTGCGTGCCGTCCGGCAGCGGGCCGTCGGCCGTACCGGCGTCGAGCAGGCAGTTCTCGGTCTCCTCGCAGTACACGTCGCCGCAGATGTCGACGAAGCAGATGTAGCCGAAGTCGACGTCGTCGACCTTCTGCGTCTGCGCCGAGAGCGTCACCGTGCGGCTGGGCTCGCAGCTCGGGGACAGATCGGGCAGCTTCGCGCTGGCCTGCGTCGTCGGGTCTTCACTGACCGTGATGCGGTACTGGCCGAGCGGCAGGTCCTCGAAGCAGTAGCTCGTGACCGGCGCCGTCAGGTTCTTCGTGACCGCACCGGCGGGCACGTCCTGACCGCCGACGATCGGCGTCGCCGTCACGATGTACTTCGTGCCGGCGGGCAGCGGCTCGTCGCCCCCATTGGGGTCGTACTGGCAGTCGCGGCCGAACTCGCAGTACACATCGCCGCAGATGTCGCCGACGCACTCGAAGCCGAAGTCGCAGTCGTCGATCTTGTTGTTCTGCGCGCTGATGGTCGCCGTCTTCACGTCGTCGCAGCCCGGAGCGAGATCCCAGGTCACGGAACCCGGAGCGAAGGCGTACGTGATCGTGTAGGTGCCGCGCGGCAGCTCGGTGAAGCAGTAGCGCGTGGCCGGGGCCGTCACGGTCTGCGTGTCGACGACCGCGCCCGTGGCGTCGCTGAGCGTCACGGTCACGACGCTGCCGGAGGGCAGCGGGAAGTCCGCGACGCCGTCGTCGTAGAGGCAGTCGTCCGTGCTCTCGCAGTAGACGTCACCGCAGATCTCGCCGGTGGCGCAGTCGAAGCCGAAGTCGATGTCCTCGACGCTCGGCGTCTGGGCCGTGAGCTCGACCTGGCGGGTCTCCGAGCAGGCGTCCCACAGCGGGATCGGATCGGTGATCCACTCGTAGCTGACGATGTACGTACCGAACTCGAGCCCGTCGATCATCCAGTCCGTCGCGGGGCCGGTGACCTCCGTCTCGACCGGGGTGCCCATGCCCATCGGGCCCGTGGGCGTCGCGATGATGCGAATCCGCGCGCCGGCGGGCAGCGGCTCGTCGGTCGTCGGATCGTACGAGCAGTCGTCGGGCGTCTGCTCGCAGTAGACGCTACCGCTGAGCATGCCGGTGCAGTCACGCGGCAGCTCGACGGTCACGCACTGGCTGTCCTGGCCCTCGCCGCGGAGGTCGATGACCGTCGGCAGGTCGAGGCAGTCGGTGCCGGCCGTCAGGGGCGGCGGACCGTCGAACTCGAGCCGGTAGCAGGCGGGCAGCATGGCCGGGCAGGTCGGCGAGTCCCACACACCGTTCTCGTCGGTGGTGATGTTCATGACCAGGCCGCCGGGGATCGGCAGCTGGGTCTCGCAGTCGATCTCGGTCAGCTTGAGCGCGACCTTGCCGTCGTTCAGCGGCACGGGGAAGTCGGCGTCGTCACGCTCGCAGTTGCCGTTCTCGTCGCAGAAGACGTCGATCTTCAGCGTCGGACGCGGGGTCGTGCCGACGGGGCGGTTGAAGCGCAGGAACACGAAGTTCGCGCAGTCGACGCCCTGCCACTGGAGGCACCAGAGACCAGCCGTGGCCTGCAGCGTGGCGGCGTCCAGGGAGTTGATCTTGAAGGGGTCGTTGGCCGGCGGCAGCGGGAGCTGCTGGTCGGCGGTGATCGACGGGCGGCCGCCGAACGCCACCTGGTCGGAGCTGAACGTCGGCACGATCGTCGGATCGAGGGGATCGGTGTTGTGGCCGGGGAAGCCTGCCACCGGGAAGATGTTCCACTTGATGACGCCGTTCGCGTTGAGCGTCGGATCGGCGTCGAAGCCCACGAGACGGTCGACGTCGGCACAGGTGTTCGGCCCGCCGATGTCGCGCTTGCCGTCGCAGGCGAGGTCGTTCGGGCGGATGTAGCGGCCGACGTTCTCCGGCGGGATACCCGTCAGCTTGGGACCGGTGAGGAAGCCGTTCGCGTCGAAGTCGTTCGGCGTGAGGTTCGCCACGTCCACCCAGTCGGCGTCGGCGTCACCGAAGTCGATGTCACCGCGGCAGGCCTGCGTGCTGTGGATGTGGAAGTTGAAGACGCCGTCGTAGAAGTAGCTCTCGCCGTCGTCCTTCTGGTCGAAGGAGAGGGTCGGATCGACCTGGCGGACCGGATCGGCAGCGCCGGTCGTCGCGTCGACATCGTCCTCGGTGCCGCCGCAGCCCACACCCGTGATCGGGTCGCAGCCGACGCGCTCGTCGATGATGCCGCCGGCGAAGCCGACCACGCCACCAGCGGGGATCAGGTACGTGCCGTTGAAGGCGATCTTGTAGGCGGCGCGCTCGCGGCCGGTGAACGAAGAGACGTCGCGGGAGACCGTGAGGGGATCGTGGTTCTCGAGGAAGTCGATGCCGCTCGGCGCGGGACGCAGGCGAGCGCGGAAGACGAGGCGGAAGCGGCCGTCATCCAGCTTCAGGCCGTTGGCCTCCGCCTGGGCGAGGCTGAGGTCGATGAGGCTGACCCAGACATCGTCCTCGACGGTGAGACCCTGGGGGTTCGGACCGGGAGCGAGCTTGTTGTAGTCCTTGTAGGCGGAGGTCACGAGGAACGGAGCGGGATCGTTCTGGAAGTTCGCATCGAACAGGAGGTCCTCGGTGCACCGGACCTCGCCGTCGACGATCGCGGTCGGTGCGAAGACCTCGTAGACCACGTCGGGTGCCTTGTCGACCAGGCGCATGTCCACGCGCTGATCCCAGCGCCCGATCGTGTTCGGGTCGAACAGCGCGACGCGGATGCAGTCGTCGGTCGGCGCCCGGTCGAACGTCAGCACCATCGTCGACACCTGCCCCGCGGCGGCGAAGCGACCGAGGCCGTTGTTGGCCGTGCCGTCGAGGACGACGAACTTGGCGGTCCGGTCCTGGTTGTCGGGCAAGCCCTGCCAGCCAGCGCTTTGGATGGTGCCGTCGGTCAGCCAGGCCGAGTCGCCCTCGTTGGCGAACACGGCGTCGCTGCCGGTGCCGAGAAGGGCCGTCAGGCCGATACACAGGGCCAGGATCAGGAGACGATTGAACATCTTGGACTCCGCAGGACACGGGAGTGCGAACGAATACCCACGGCCCCCCTCGGGACCGCGACCTCGACACGCGGAGAGCATTCCGGGTGCCGAACACCCCACCTACCCCCACATTGTCGTAACCCTAGGCGCCTTCATCAGTTAGAGCTGCAAGCCCGAGCGAGGCACGCCGGAGGATGTTCGCTTTTCTCGTCGCGCGTTCAGGTTGCGCAACAAGGTAGGCTGCACGGCCGCAGCCCGCAAGATCGCACCTCCGGCCCGAATCGCCCCTGCCGACCAAAGGCTCAGCGGCCCAGCAGATGGCGGCCAAAACGACGAGAGGCGCAGATTGCTCTGCGCCTCCCTGGTCGTCTCGAGGACCGCTTCGCGGTCGATCTGGCTAGCCGCCGGCCTGCTTCAGCGTGGTGCTCTCGGAGTCGCGGGCGACCTCTTCGCCGGACTGCAGACGCACCGAGGCGGTGGTCTGGATCAGCGAGGTCGGCGGGACGGACTTGACGCGGGCCAGGATGTGCATCTTGACCTCGGCGTCCATGCTGAGCTGGAAGGCGCTGCTGGCCGCCTGCAGGCCGCTGCCGTTGATCGTGACGCCGTCGCCGCTGCCCGAGACGTACTCGAGCTCCGCGGGCAGCTCGAACTGGACCGTGAGCGTCGGGAAGGCCTCGCTCCCGACGTCGTTGCGGACCGTCAGGTCGTAGCGGACGATCTCGCCGACCTCGAACACGCCCTGGGCCGTGCCCTTCTCGTTGCTGTCGATCATCTCGACCTCGAGGGCCGGGAGGGTCTCTTCCTCCTCCGGGACCTCGCAGGCGTCATTGCGGCGCCACTCCCAGCGGCCGGGCTCGACGACGACCGTCTCACGGCGCATCTCGTACTCGGCGGGGATGCACTCGGTGCGGCAGTACGCGGGCTTCACGACGAAGCGCTCATCGACGAGCTTGTACTGGGCCGGGGTGTACTCGACGCACTTGCGCGGGGGCTGGACGCAGACGGCCTTGCACTTCGTCTCGAACTCCGGCGGGCACTCGACGAGCTTGTAGCACTCGCCGCTCGGGTCGTTGTCGCACTTCACCTTGCGGTACACCGTGCGGCCCTTGCGGACGAGGACGTCGTCCTTGGTGTGCGCCCACACGGCAGGCTTCTCGACTTCCTTCAGCTTCGCCGGCGCGACGCAGACGAGCTTCGGACGCGTGCCGTACTCGGCGGGCACCTGGATCTGCCGCTGGCTGGCCGGACGCACGAGGACGCGCTTCTCGACCTCCTTCATGACGGGCGGCACCCAGACGCAGCACCAGGCCTCGCCGGCCTTGGCGCCCTCGGGACGCGGACCACAGTTCTGGTCGGCAACCGGCTCGACGACCGGCTCACAAGCGGGCTCGCAGGCCGGCGCGCAAGCGCCGCCCGTGCGCTGGCCGGCACAGCCGACGAGCAGGGCGAGACACAGGCAGAAAGCGATCCAGGACGTCAGACGAACCATGCGGTCCTCCCTCCCTCGAACTGCGGGAAGACTACCACCGTCGCGCCGGAAGCCCCTAGCCGGAAAGAGGTTCCGTGAAGTCGCCTTGGGGTCGCAGGGCGCCGCGATTCCGCCTTGCGCGGCGCAGCGTCACCCCCGTGTCACGAGCCCCGTACGCGCGACGCGTAGTTCTGCGCGAGCGCCCGCGCGGTGCTCTCGAGGGACGTGCCCTTGAAGGTCGCCACGATGCCCCGGTACTCCTGCTGCGCGCGCTGGATCAGACCGCGGGCGTGCCAGGCCTCGGCCCGGTCTCGGCGGTTCTGGAGCTTCGTGCCCGCGATGCGCGTGAGGCGTGCGATCGCCGCGCGCACGGCAGCGCTGGCACCGGGCTTCCGCCCCACCGCCTCGGCCGACCGGAGCGCCGCTCCGTAGTCGCCGGCCCACACGCTGTCGCGGGCGGCCTTCAGCTCGGACGGCACGGCCCCCAGCTCGGCCAGGCGCCAGCGACCGAGCTCGGAACGGATGACGCGTTCCGCGAGCGAGTTGCTGGCCTTGATCCGACCGTCGATGCCGACGACGTAGAAGCCGGGACGGCGGCCGCCGCCGTAGTACGAAGCGAGCGTGCCCTTCGGATCGCGGGCGACCGGGAATGTCCAGCCGCGCTTCTTCATCGTGGGCAACACCTGGCCGAGCGGGAAGCCGTGGCAGACCGAGATCACCTGCAGTCCGGAGCGTCCGTAGAGGTCGTGCAGGCGCTGGACCTTGGGCAGCTCCCGCTTGCAGTGCTGGCAGTCGCGCAGCCAGAAGGCCAGCAGGACGACGCGCTTCTTGCGGAAGGACGCCAGCCGCGTGCCCGGGGCGAGCCCAAGCGCCGTCTCGCCGAACGTGAGGTCCGGTGCCACGCGACCGTTCAGGTCGCGCCACTGCTTGGCCGCGTCGGCGGGCTCGGCCGCGACGACGAGGGCGGCTGCCAGAAGGACGATCAGCGCGGCGTGACGCAGGGGGCGGCAGGGCATGGCGTTCCTCCGGTCGCGGCGGCTCGTCGACCTCCGGATTGTACGCACGGAGGTCACCTCTCCGTCCGTTCCCCACTCGCGGAACGACCGGAACGCGGACGTCCCAGTGAGGTGTAGCGCCAGACGTGCGGGTGGAGCAGGGCCAGCACCGTCACGATCTCCAGTCGGCCGAGCCACATGCTCAGGGTCAGCAGGACCTTGCCGAGCGGGCTGAAGAGGGCGTAGCTGCCCATGGGACCGGCGTCGCCGAAGGCGGGGCCGATGTTGCCGAAGCACGCCAGGCTGGCCGAGAGTCCCACCGTGAAGTCGAGATCCGGCTCGACGACGATGAGCAACAGACCGAGCACGCCGTAGCCGGCGAGGTAGATGATCACGAGCGTCACGACGGCTCGGATGATCGGATCGCTCACCTTGCGCCGCTGGTACCGCAGGGGCAGCACGGCGGTCGGATGGAGCACCTGCGTCAGCTCGCGGCGCAGGAACTTCAGCGTGAGGATGTAGCGGATCACCTTGGGTCCACCGCACGCGGAGCCGGCACACCCGCCGACGAGCATCACGACCACGAGCATGGCCTTCGCGGCGTAGCTCCACTCCACCTGGTAGTCGACGCTCGCATAGCCGGTCGACGAGGTGAGGCTCGCCACCTGGAACGCGCTGGCCCGCAGATTGCCCCCACCGGTGATGCCACCGGGGAGGAGCACGCTGATGATCACGGCACACGCGGCCATGAAGACCAGGTAGAAGACGAACTCACCGTCCCGGAAGAAGGCGGTCAGCCGCCCCGAGAAGAAGCGCCACTGCAGGGGGAAGCTCGTGCCCGACAGCACCATGAAGACGACGAGGATCCACTCGGCGTGTGCGTTGGCGAAGCCCTCGATCGAACGGCCGTTGGGCGAGAAGCCGCCGGCGGACATCGTCGTGAGTGCATGCACGATGCCGTTGTAGAGATCGAACCCCGCCAGCATCAGGAGGACGGCGAGCACGGCCGTGAGGCCGATGTAGAGGATCCACAGCTTGCGCGCCGCGTCGCGGATCTGCGGGCTGATGCCTTCGCCCGTCGAGATCGAGGCCTCCGCGAAGAAGAGCTGGCGTCCGGCGATGCCCAGCCGGGGCAGCACGACCACGAAGAGGGCGATGACGCCCAGCCCCCCGAACCACTGCGTCATGGCGCGCCAGAGGAAGAAGGCGTCGTCGTACGCGCCGAAGTCGGTGAGGACGGTGGCGCCGGTCGTCGTCAGCCCGGAGATTGCCTCGAACACGGCGTCGACGGGACCGAGGCCATAGAACATGTAGGGGATCGAGCTGAAGACGCCCACGACCAGCCAGGTGCCGGCCACGATCGCCAGTGCTTCCCCGCGCCACAGCAGCGGCGCGCCGTGATAGAGGCGCCCGAGGCCCCAGCCGACCGCCGCGCTGATGGCCAAGGCGATCGCGAACCAGCCGGCGCTCTCGTAGTGGCCCTGGAGGAAGGCCAGCCCCAAGGGCGGCAGGAATGCCGGCGCGAAGAGCAGCAGTAGGTTGCCGATGACGCCGAGGACGAGGGAGAGGCGCACCTACTTCTCCGTCGGTGCGAGGTTCGGAAGGCGATGCAGGAAGAACTGACGCACAGCATCTTCCTGATCGCTCATGCAGAAGACGAGGAGGTGGTCCCCGCCCTCGACGTGATCTGTCCCGCGGGGAATGATCACGCGGCCGCGGCGCAGGATCGCGCCGATGATCCCGAACAGCGACGCGCGCATGTTCATGATCGGGATCTCGGGTAGGTCGTCGGGCATCACGAGCTCGAGCACCTCGGCGTCGCCGTGCTCGAGCTCCGCCAGCAGCTCGGCCCGGGCCACGTCGACCATGCGCAGGACGGAGCGCACGGCGGCGCCGCGCGCGGACCGGACGACGTCGATGCCGACCTGCTCGAAGAGACGCTCGTTGGACAGGTGATCGGCCCGCGTCACGATGCGGCTCACCCCGAGGCTCTTGGCCAGCAGGGACACGAGCAGGTTCTTCTCGTCGTTGCTCGTGACGGCGACCAGCATCGGCGACTCGCCGATGCGCTCGGACTGGAGCAGGTCGAGGTCCGTGCCGTCGCCGTGGAGGACCAGGCCGTCGAGCACGGGGGCGATCTCCTCGCAGCGCTTGCGATCGGTCTCGATCACCTTGACGTTCCAGCCGCCGTCCTCGAGTCCCGTGGCGACGGCCAGCCCCACGCTGCCCCCCCCCACGACCGTTGCCTCCATGCGGCGACGTCGTGAGGCGCCCGAGCGCAGATAGCCCGCGAGCAGTCGGTTGATGCCCGCGAGGCTGCCCATGGCCGTGACCTTGTCGCCAGGCTCGAAGCAGGTCTCCCCGTTCGGCACGAACACGTCGTCACCCCGTCTCGCCATCACGAGCACGACACCCTCCGGGACGCCGATGTCCTTGAGGGGCCCCTTCACCAGCGCGGCGCCCGCCTCGACGGCGTAGCGCAGCAGGTGCACGCGTCCTCCGGCGAAGACCTGCACGTCGAGCGCGCCACGAACGGCGATGATGCGCAGGATCTCCGTCGCGAGCTGCTTGCCGGGACGGACGACATCGTCGATCCCGAGGCTCTGGGCGAGGGCCGCCGCGTCCTCGCCCGGCATCTGCAGGTCGGGACGGCTGAGGAAGCAGACGCTTCGTCCTGCCCCCAGGCGCTTGGCGCTCACGCAGGCCACGAGGTTGCGCTCGTCGACCGGCGAACAGCCCACGAAGAGGTCCGCGTCGGCCACGCCCGCCTGCCGGAGGATGGGCGGCGAGGTCATCGAGCCGATCACCCGCTCGGCGTCCATGCGCGCCATGCGGTTCTCGTGCTTGGCCGACTCCGGGCACACGAGGATGACCTCGTGATCTTCCATGAGGGCTTCGACGAGCCGGAAGGCCACCTCGTCATCGCCGCCGATCAGGATGCGCATGCGCCCCACTCCCTGCGGAACGGCGAGTCATCGTACCCGGTCAGCCGCCTCGCGGCGGCGGTCTCCCGCGCGATCCTCAGCTGGAGCGTTCGCTTTCCGCCAGAGCACGTTGCGCGACCTGCGCCACGTTCTCCGGTGTGAAGCCGAAGTGCTCCATCAACACGCCACCGGGCGCGGAGGCGCCGAAGCGGTCCATCGTCACCAGCGCGCCCGCCGGGCCGACCCAGCGGTGCCAGCCGAGCGAGCAGCCGGCCTCGACGCCGACGCGCACGTCGCAGCCGCCGAAGAGGTCCTCGCTCGACCCTGCGTCGATCTGCTCCCAGCAGGGCATGGACACGACCCGCGCAGCCACGCCTTCCTTCTGCAGCAGATCAGCGGCTCCGAGCGCGACGCTCACTTCGCTCCCGGATGCGAGCAGACAGACGTCCGGCTTGACGGCGCCCTCGCGGAGCACGTACGCCCCGCGCGCGACGCCACCCGTCGGGCGATCGAGGATCGGCAGCCCCTGGCGCGTGAGGCACAGGGCCGTGGGACCCGGCGTACGCAAGGCCAGAGCCCACGCCTCGGCGGTCTCCGTGGCGTCCGCGGGCCGGATCACCTGGAGGCCGGGAATGGAGCGCAAGGCGGCGACGTGCTCCACCGGCTGGTGCGTCGGTCCGTCCTCGCCCACGCCGATCGAGTCGTGCGTGAAGACGTAGATCACGGGCAGCTTCATCAGTGCCGCGAGCCGGATGCTCGGCCGCATGTAGTCGCTGAAGACGAGGAACGTCCCGCAGTAGGGACGCAGACCGCCGTGCAGCGCGAGGCCGTTGCAGATCGAGGCCATGCCGTGCTCGCGCACACCGAAGTGGAGCGTACGGCCGGCGTACGAGCCTGCGGCGACGTCGGCCGAGCCGGGGATGGTCGTGTTGTTCGAGCCGGCGAGGTCGGCCGAGCCGCCGACGAGTTGCGGCAACGACGGGCCGATCCCGGCGAGGACCTTGCCCGAGGCCTTGCGTGTGGCCAGCGACGCGCCGGCGTCGAACGACGGCAGCGAGGACTCCCAGTCGTCGGGCAGCTCGCCCGCCAGAGCGGCCTCGAACGCGGCGGCGCGGTCGGGAGCGTTCGTGCGCAGCGCATCAAGGCGCTCCTGCCAGGCCGCTCGCTCGGCACCTCCGCGCGCACCGGCCGAAGCCATGTGCTCCCGGACGTCCGTGGGGACCTCGAAGACCGCGTCTTCCGGCCAGCCGAGCGCCTGCTTGGTGAGTCGGACCTCGTCCTCGCCGAGCGGCGCACCGTGCGCTGCCGACGTGTCCTGCTTGTTGGGGCTGCCCTCGCCGATGTGCGTGCGGCAAGCCACCAGCGTGGGGCGCGACGTGTCGGCGCGCGCCTGGTCCGCTGCGGCGACGTAGGCGTCGATGCCCTCGGCCACGTCGACGTGCAGCACCTGCCAGCCCAGGCTGGCGAAGCGCTGGGGGATGTCCTCGCTGAAGCTGAGGTCCGTGCCGCCGTCGATCGTGATGCGGTTGTCGTCCCAGAACACGCACAGCTTGCCCAGGCCGAGGTGGCCGGCCAGGCTCGCGGCCTCGGCTGCGACACCCTCCATGAGGTCGCCATCGCTGGCGATCACCCACGTGTGGTGATCCACGAGCGGCGCTGCGCCTTCGGCGTTGTGGCGCGCAGCGAGCATGCGCTCCGCGAGCGCCATGCCGACGGCGTTGCCGATGCCCTGACCGAGCGGGCCGGTCGTGGTCTCCACGCCCTCGACCTCGCCGTACTCAGGGTGACCCGCGGCGGGACTGCCGAGCTGGCGGAAGTTGCGGATGTCGTCGAGCGTGAGCGGGTAGCCCGTGAGGTGTAACAGGGCGTACTGCAGCATCGACGCGTGGCCGCACGAGAGGACGAAGCGGTCACGGTCCGGCCAGTGCGGGTCGGCCGCGTCGTACTTCATCACCCGTGACCAGAGCGCGTACGCCAGCGGTGCCAGCCCCATGGGGGTGCCGGGGTGACCCGAGTTGGCCTGCTGGACCGCGTCCATCGACAGGGTCTTGATGGTGTTGATCGTCTTCGTCGCGAGCTGCGTGGGATCGGTCGTCACGTCGGCTCCGCTCGAAGAGGTGCTCGGGGTCGCTCCAGCCATGCCTGCTGCCCTCCGGTGGCCGGGATCATAGCCCCATGCGACCCCAGGGCGGGAGGGGTGGAATCAGCGCCCGTCGGCCGGCGCTCCCCCACCGCCTGTGACCGGCGGCATCATCGGCACGAAGGGCTTGCGCGTCGAGCGCTTCAGGAACAGCAGCGCGAAGCACGTCTGCGTGATCGCCGACTCGGTGGCGTCCACCGGCCGCTGGGTGTCGTCAGGCTCCTTCCACCCGCCGCCCTTTTCCTGCGCCGCGAGCAGATGCTCGCCGCCCTTGCGGTACCAGTCGTGCTGGCCGATCCAGCGCATGCCCAGCTTCGAGCCCGTCCGCTCGAGGCCGTACAGGTAGTAGTAGTGCCACATGGACGCGCCGCCCGGCGTCGGGTTCTCCGTCACCGAGAAGTTCTCGGAGAGCCAGGCGATCCCGCTCAACAGGCCCCGGTCGATCCGGCCGCGCACCTTCGCGTCCAGCTTCTTGAGGAGCCACAGGTGCTCCTTGCACATCGCCAGGCAGGTGACGCCCGCCGCTGTCATCGAGCCGGTCGGCAGGTCGACGCCGCCCTGCAGATAGCCCCAGCCCCTGGCCAGGGTCTCGCCCACCTTCACGAACCGCGGCGGCGTATCGAAGCCGGGCTCCCAGGCTTCGTTCTCCATCCAGATCGGGGCGTCGAGCCCGTCCTCTTCCTGCTCCTTGAGGAGGTACTCGGCCGCCTTGCGCCACGTCTCGGCAGGCGCTCGGATGCCGCAGCGCGCGGCGGCGTCGAGCGCCAGCAGGGCGTACTGCACATTGCTGAGATCGCTCGCGCCGTCCGGCGCACCGAGCGGGTTACCCGGATACCGCCAGCCGCCGGAGTCCACCTGGTGCTTGACGATGAACTGCACCAGCTCTTCGATCCAGCGCCGGACCGATGCCGGGTACTTGCACTTCATCGGCTTCGGCACCTTCGCGTTGCCGTACCGATCGCGCTTGATCTTCTGCTTCTTCTCCCCGCCCGGGTTGTAGAGCGCGTCGAGCGCCAGCACGAGGGTCGAAGCGACGT
The DNA here is from genome assembly GCA_030065025.1 of Planctomycetota bacterium. Classification (GTDB taxonomy): domain Bacteria; phylum Planctomycetota; class PLA2; order PLA2; family JAEUHO01; genus JAHEIK01. The sequence goes on along the minus strand of JASJDY010000025.1, from coordinate 337 downwards.
AGATCGTGAGCTTGTCCGTGCCCTTGAGGTTCAGGCCGGTCTTGCCGGAGTAGTGGGATCGGCACCAGTTGAGCGTCTTGAGGATGGTCTTGTCCTTGGCCGTGCCGCCCGTGTGCGCCAGCGTGAGCACGACCAGGGCGTTGAGCCCCGGCTCCATGAGGTTGTAGGTGTTCGCGGGCAGGTCTTCGCTGAACCCGGGATAGCTGCCGTCGTTCTTCTGCTGCTTGCGCAGCCAGGCGGCGCCGCGGTCGATCGCCTTGTTGACGCGCTCGTTGAAGTCGGCCTTGTCGGCCTCGAGCTTGCGGCGCGCCTCGGCGATCCGCGCCTTGCGCTCGGC
>JASJDY010000183.1 GCA_030065025.1 Planctomycetota bacterium | reverse complement strand
AGGGCACGTCGATTCGTACAGCTCCGATCCTGCACAAAAGCGCCGAACGTTCGGCGCTTCTGCCGAACGATGCGCTCAGCGATTCGCCCCGACCCCAGTCGAGAGAGGAGGCGTTCGACGGGATCGCTGGCCAGGACTCGCTGTTGGATCGGCTGGTGGACACGGAGCGCGGCGCTCGCGCGCGCGGCCGCCCCTTTCCCCACACGCTGCTCGTTGGCCCGCCAGGCACGGGCAAGACGACGCTGTCGCGTGGCATCGCCGCACTCATCGGCGCGCGCTTTCATACGACGTGCGGCCCGCTGCTCGCACAGCCGGGGGCTCTGGATGCGCTCTTGGACGGGGTCGGACAGGGTGACGTCGTGTTCGTCGACGAGGTGCATGCGGTTCCCCGCCCCGTGCTGGAGGTGCTCTACGAGTCGATGGACGCGGGTCGCTTCACCCTGCTCGCCGCGACCACAGAGGAAGGCGACCTGCCCGATCCGCTGCACTCGCGCTTCGGTCTCGTGGAGGCCCTGACCTTCTTCGCCGTCGAAGACCTGGCGAGCATCGTCCAGGCGTGCGCCGAGCGCGAGGGCTTCGTCGTCGCTTCAGAGGCGGCTCTGCGGATCGCCGGTGCTGCCCGCGGCACGCCGCGCGAGGCGCTACGCTTGGCGGAACGAGCCATGGACGAGGCGGCAGCCGCGGGGCGCCGAACGCTCGGCGCGTTGCAGGTCGAAGCTACGCTGACGCGGCTGGGCTTCGACCGGGACGGACTGAACCCGACCGAGCGCCGGTATCTGCGGCTGCTGCGTTCGTGCCGTGGGCCGACTCCGCTCGCGCGCATCGCGCGCATGCTCGGACTCAACTGCCGCACGCTCCTACGCCACGTGGAGCCGTTCCTCTTCACGCGAGGTCTCGTTCGCGTGACGCCACGGGGGCGGGTGGCGGTCTAGCGTTCAGGCCGCGGCTAGCCGCGGGCCTGCAGGAACTTGGCGATCACGCGGACGCCGAAGCCGGTCGCGCCGGTGGAGAAGTAGCCGGACTTCTTCGCCGTCCACGCCATGCCGGCGATGTCGAGGTGCGCCCACGGCACCTTGCCCGTGAACTTCTCGAGGAAGGCCGCAGCCGTGAGCGTGCCGGCACCCGGGCTGCCGAGGTTGCTCACGTCGGCGTACGGACTGTCGAGCTGCGCCCGGTAGCCGTCATTGATCGGCATGCGCCAGAGGGCGTCGCCCGACGTCTGGGAGGCGTCGAGCAGCTCATCGGCCAGGCCGTCGTGGTTCGACACGAGCGCGGCGTGGCCGTCGCCGAGGGCCACGACGCAGGCGCCCGTGAGCGTCGCGAGGTCGACGATCGCCTTCGGCTTGGGGCGCATCTTCGAGGTCGCGTAGGCGAGCGCGTCGGCCAGGATGAGGCGGCCTTCCGCGTCGGTGTTGCGCACCTCGATGGTCGTGCCGTTCATCGCCTTGAGGATGTCGCCGGGCTTGTACGAGTTGCCGCCGCACATGTTCTCGGACGCGGGCACGAGCCCGACCACGCGCACCCCCACCTGGAGGCCGGCGACGGCCTGCATCGCGCCGAGCACGGCCGCGCCGCCGCACATGTCGAACTTCATGTCCTCCATCTTGGCGGAGGGCTTGATCGACACGCCGCCGGTGTCGAACGTGAGGCCCTTGCCCACGATGGCGATCGTCTCCGGACGCTTCTTGCCGCGCTTCTTCGGCTCGTACGTCAGGATGATCAGTTTCGCGGGCTGCGAGCTGCCCTGCGAGACGCCCAGCAGCGAGCCCATGCCGAGCGCACGCATGTCGGCTTCCTCGAGGACGCGCAGGCCCAGCCCGTTCTCCTCGGCGATGCGCGCGGCCTCCTCGGCGAGGAAGGTCGGCGTCGCCGTGTTGCCGGGCTCGTTGCCCAGCTGGCGTGCGAACGTCACGGCCTCGCCGAGTACGCGACCCTCGTCCGCGCCGCGGCGTGCGCGCTTGAGGTCGCTCTCCCCCACGAGGAGGGTCAGCTGATCGATGCCGTCCTCGGAGGGCTTCTTCTTGTAGGTCTCGAAGCGGTACATCCCCTGCACCGTGCCTTCGACCAGAGCCTCGGCCAGGTTGTCGGCGCGGAAGGCCGAACCGCGGCCGTCCGGCAGGACGAAGGTGACGCCACGGCACCCCAGGTCACGGGCGGCACGGGCGGCCGAGGAGGCGGCGTGGCGGAGTGACTGACCGTCGACGGCCTTCTCCTTGCCCAGGCCCACGAGCAGCAGGTGCGGAAGCCGCTCGTCTTGCGACTGGGTCAGGACACGGAGCTGCCCCGACTCCCCGCCGAAGGCCTTGGTGTTGACCAGCGTCTGGTAGCCGGCACGGAAGGCCTTGCCGGCGGAGTTGACGCGCGCACGCACGCGCTCGCCCTGCGTCACGAAGAGGACGACGGCGTCGTCACGGTGGCGTCCGAGGGCGGTGTCGGCGACGCGGATCTCCATGCTGCTTCTCCTTGCTGGCGGCCGGCCCCGGCAGGGCGCACGGCGTTCGAACTAGCTCTGCTTCTCGTAGCCCAGGCCCCGGAGGATCTCGAGAACCTCGCTCCACGTCGGGAACGAACGGCCCGTGCTGCTCTTGAAGCGGTTGATCGCGTTGATGAACTCCAGCACGTCCTCGCTCATGTCGTACTGGTTCATGCTGCGCTTGCGGCGCGGGCCCTGGCGACGGTCCTTGCCGGTGCGCCGGTCGACCTCGACCGGCTCCTTGCGCTGACGGCGCTGGGTCTGGCGGCGGTCGCTCTTGGACCGACGGTCCTGGTCCGGATCTCGGGGCTCACCTGCGCTCATCGTGGGTCAGCCTACCCGCGCGGCTCCCGGGCGAAAGGCCTGCCCGGGAGGGGCTTACCTGCCGTCGTCGAAGACGATCTTGACGCTGGTGGTCTTCGTGCCTTCCACGTTTACGGTGGTCTCGAACTTCATCTCGCCGGAGCGGGCGCGTACGTCCAGCGTGCCGGGCCGCACGGCGATGTCGACGCTCGCGTTGTGGACGCGCTGCCAGGCGCCACCGCCGGCCCGATACTCGACGATGACGTTTCCGGTGATCTTGGCGGGGCGGCCGCGCGTGTTCACGGGCTGACCGAAGCGCAGGTAGCCCCAGGCGTCGACACGCAGCGCGCCGAGGTTCGCTGTGCGGGCCTCGCTCACCTCGAAGGGGTCCGTGACGGTCACGATGCGACCCGGCGCCTGCACCCGCAGTCGGTAGCGCCCCGGTGCGACGCCCTCGATCTCCAGCTCGCCTCCGCGGGCGACGAACGTGCCCAGCGCCCGCTCGCTGTCGCCGCGCAGCGCGACGAGGCGGACGCTGGCCGGATCCACGAGGCCGCCCCGGTCGTCGATCACGCGGGCGAGGATCACGCCGCCCGCGCCAAGCTCGAAGGACTCCTTCAGCGTCTCCAGCGCTGCGATCTCGAGCTCGACCGGCTGCGAGCTGACCTTGGCCAGCTTGATCCACACGCGGTACGAGCCCGGGTGGACACGCTGGACGAGGAACTCGTTCGTCGTGCTGAGGGGGACGGTACGGCGGAACTGCCGCGGGCCGGCCGGGTTCTCGTCGATCGCCTCGAAGAGCACGAGCACACGACGCGCTCGGCGGCTGGTGGGCACACCGTCCACCTTGCCGGCGAGCGCGCCGAAGCGCTCCGCGACGACCACCAGGTCGTCGGCCGGCACGTTCTGGACCGAGATCGTCTTCTGCTTGAAGGCAGGATGTTGGAAGACGAGCTGCTGGGCTCCGATCGTCAGCCCTTCGACGCGGAAGCGACCCTGGGCGTCCGTGCGCGTGCTGCGCCACTTGTTCGGGTACCACCAGTGCCGGTAGTACGCGCTGATGCTCTGCACCTTGACGAACACGTCGGCGAGCCCCTGACCGCTCTCGTCCATCACCTGGCCGCTGATGTGATGGCCCTCGCGCATGCGGAACTCGCGACGCACCGTCTCGCCGGGTTCGACGACCGTGCGCTGCGGCGTCTGCTTGCCGCCCTTCGTGTCGAAGTCGTACCAGATGTACTTCGGGTGCGTGATCACGAACTCGAGCTGCACGCTGTTGCCGAGCGGGCCGAGCTCGAAGTGGCCGTTGGCGTCGGTGATGAGTCTCAGTGTCTCACTGCCGCTGTCGGTCAGGTCCCAGATGCGCGGACCCAGCACCTTGCTGGTGAAGCGTCCGAGCGTGGCGAGCCACGAGCGCTGCTGCTTCTCGCGCTTGAACGCTGCGTACTGTCCGCCTTCGGGGCTGTCGGGGACCTTGTCCACCTTCTGCTGCAGGTACACGTCCACGCGTGCGCCCTGCACCGGTGCGCCCGTCTCGTTGTCGACGACCGTTCCGATGACCTTCCCGGCACGTTGGAGGACCAGCAGGATGTCGTCGCGCGGCCGGTCCACGCCGACCACGTTCAGGAAGTGCCCCTTGTGATAGGCGAGCACGCGCGTGATGAAGCTCTGGCTGTCGGCGGCGATGCGGAAGGAGCCGTCCTGCTTCGTGATGCCCTCGCCGCCTTCGCTGTAGCCGCCGAGGACCGGGATGTCGCTGATGTCCTCCGGATCCGCGCCCTGGCCGGCCATGAGCATGTTCGGCCCGCCGGTGCCATACGCGACGAGCAGCACGCGAGCGCCGTGGATGGGCTGGCCGTCCTGGTCGACGACCCGCCCGCCGTACACCCCACCTTGCTTGGGCCGGTCGGAGAAGGTCGTCGCGGTACGCCGCGGACCGACGTCGTCGGAGGCGAGCTCGGACACCGGTTCCGTGCCGGGGCCCTCGGCCTGCAGCAGGTAGACGAGAGCGGCGACGGCCGCGAGTAGCGCGAGGACGGTCGCCAATCGTTGGATGCGGGCCATGGGCGCCATTGTGCGCGCGTTCGCGGGCGCGGCCAGGGCCCAGTCGAACCGTTACAGCCTTCTGACGAATCTACACACGTCCGTCGAGCTCGGCCCAGTCGAAGGCGCCGCTCTCCTGACCGGCGACGCGGTAGGAGTCCTCTTCCTCGTGGTGGGTGGAGAACTCGATGATCTCGCTGTCCTCGAGACCCCAGAAGCGGTGCTCGACGCCCGGCGGGACGTGGTGGTGGTCACCGGGCACCATGATGCGCTCGCCGTCGCCGAGCTCGAGCAGCACCTTGCCCTTGATGACGTAGAAGACCTCGTCCTTGACCTTGTGGGCGTGCAGGGAGCAGCGGAAGCCCTTGTTGAGCACCATCTTCTTGCCGCAGTAGTCGCGGTTGACGATCCAGTGCTCCTCGCCCCAGACCTTCGGGACCTTGTAGGTCTCGGCCTGCGGGAGCTGCTTGCGTTGCAGGGGCTTCGGCTCGCTCATGGGGCCCTAGGGTACCGGCGCGGCGGGCCGATGCTCCTACCGCCTCATCAGGACGAAGAACTTGGGGTTCGAGCCGGCGGAGATCGGACCACCGAGGATGGCGTAGCGCCCCGAGGCCGAGACGCCACCGGTCAACATGTCGGTCACGGGATCGACCGTCAGCGTGCCGTCGCTCGTCACCGCGTAGTCGAGGATGTCCGGGCCGCTGACGCTGAGGACACCATCGGTGTTGCGTGTGAGATTCACGGTGATCTGACCACTGCCGTTCGAGCTGGCCTGTCCGGTCAGGGATGTGAAGCCGCCTCCGTCGCGTTCGATGCCCACGATCTGGTAGCTGCCCTGGAACGTGCTGCTCGAGGCGCTCGTCGCCTCGCGCAGGAATGCGTAGGCGCGCGGTTCGTCACCGTTGACGGTGGAGCCCGCCGCCAGTGCCAGCTCCCCTCCTGTGGCGATGGCGCCGATGTAGGTCTCCCCGCCCGGGAGCGTGAAGCTGAAGAGTCCGTTGGGCTGGACCACGTAGCTAGCCGCGACGCCCACAGGTGTGGAGATGACGCCCTCCGTGTTGACGGTTCTCTGGACCGTCACACTTCCGGCCCCGTTGAAGCTGGCAGTGCCGTAGGACGTGACGACGTCGCCGCTCCCGTCCACGGTGAACCTCGTGAAGTGGTAGTCACCCGAAAGGCTGGCGCTGCTGAAGCCACTGCCGGCCTTGATCAACGCGGCGGCGCTGGGCGGCGCCGTGGTCGTGACGCAGCCCCCCACGACGACGTCCCCGTCCTGGTTCGCCCATCCGTCGAAGCTGAGCGATCCCAGTGTGAGGACGGTCGATCGGTCTCCCGACACGCTGTAGCTCGACGCGGGCAGGGTCAACCCGGTCTGCACCACACCGGCCTCGTTCTGGTCGTAGCTGCCCGTCAGGCCGCCGGTGCCGTCGGAGACGAGGTCGCCCCAGAGGCCCGTGGCCTCGTCCACGAGGCCTTCGTCCGCACTGGCCAGCAGCCAGAGCCAGAACTCGCCATCGACGAGGCTGTCGTCGGCCGGCGTCGATCCTCCCCCGCCACCACCACAGCCAGCTGCCGTGAGAGCGCAGGCGAGAAGGACGCAGAGGGAGAGGGAACGCAGTAGGGACATGGGCACATCTCCTGAGGTTCGGCGGATGCTAGCGAGGGGGCTCGCGAGCCGCAACGCGGTCGCCTCGGAGAACCTCGCGGTAGAGGTCGAGCCAGCGCGAGACGATCACGCGTTGGTCGAACCGGCGCTCCACCCACGAACGACCGGCGCGACCGAGCTCACGCCAGGCCGAGGGTTCGGCCAGCAGCGCAGCGAGCCGCTCGGCGAGGGCTCCGGCGTCGCCGGTGGGCACGAGTGCCTCGGGCGGCACGGCCTCGGGTAGCCCCCCCACGTCGCTGGCCAGCACGGGTAGTCCGCAGGCCTGGGCTTCGAGGGCCGCTACGCCGAGGACCTCGCGATTCCCGGCACGAATGTGGATGCTCGGCTGCAGGAAGACATGTGCCTCGGACATCAGCGCAAGCACCTCGTCGTGCGTGCGGCGTCCGAGCAGCTGCACGTGCTCCTGCAAGCCGAGACGCTCGATCAGCGCCTCGAGGCGGGCCCGCTCGGGACCCTCACCGACGATCGCGTAGCGCACATCCGGCCGGCGCTCAACCACACGGGCGAGTGCCTCGAATGCAACTGCGTGGCCCTTCTGCTCTACGAGGCGTCCGACGCTCAAGAGTCGGACGAGACCATCCGGCCGTGCCTGACGTTCTCGATGGCAGAAGCGCGTGAGGTCCACGCCGGACGGCACCACCACGAGCTTCTCGGTCGGGCAGCCCAGTCCCTCGACGAGCTCGCTCAGGAAGCGTGTGGGCGCCGACACCAGCGATGCGCGCTCGAACATCCACTGGAAGCGCCGACGCTTCCGAGGCGACGCCGGCCTCGTTGCGTCGTGTCCGTGAAACGAGACCACCAGGCGCCCGCGCAGCAACCCCGCTTCGATGAGGGTGGCGATGCGTACGCCGAGCACCCCGTAGTGCACGTGGATGAGGTCGAACTCGGTCTCGTACGGCGTAGCCTCGGCCAGCGCGAAGTCGCGGAGGATGAGCGCGCGCCAGTCGCCGAGGGCGAGGCTCATGCTCCGGCGGAGTCCGCGTCGTTGCTCCGGCGTCGCCTGCCGATACCGGCGCCACGCAGCCCAAGCGCGCGGGAACCACGGCTTGGGCAGCGGGGCTGCGTGGTGTGCCTGCGCGCGTGCTCGGCGAGGCTCATCCTCCGCGGGTGGCCTGGCGGCGAGCACCTCCACGCGATGTCCTGCATCGAGCAGATCATGCACCAGGTCGTCGATGTAGGGCGCGCCCGGGTACTCACCGGCGACGACCAGGATGCGCAGCGGCGGCGTCGGGCTCGTGCTCAGGATCGCGCCTCGGACGCGGCGAGCAGCTTCCGAACCATCGGCTGCCAGTGGTCTTCGTAGGTCACCACGTGCTCGACGTGCCCCTGCGAGCGCAGGAGCTCACCCCGCGCCTCGTATCGGAGCGCCATGTCTTCCGGTCGGCGTTCGAGGGGCAGCGGCCGTGCCTCCATCAGCTCCTCGCACGTCAGCTGGCCATCGCGCGCCGAGAGGAGCTCCGTGCCCAGCTGCGCATCGAGATCGCGGTAGACCTCGTCGCGAGCTCGGGTCTTGAGGGCCGTCTCCTCGGGCGTCAACTGCACGACGAGGCGGCGCCCGGCGAGGGACGGCGCGACCTGCTGCAGTCGGTAGCCGGCGCCGTCGGCGCGCTCGTGGATCAAGGGGACTTCGAAGACCCGGGAGCGACTCTGCCCACCGAGCGCGGCCCACACGATCGGCAGCGTCATGTCGTGACCGGGGTTGTAGTGCTCCACGGCATCGCAGTAGATCTCGTCGGGATCCACACGCTCGACGGCCTTGCGCACCTCGTCGACGTACGTGTCGAACAGCGTCCGATCCTGAGCGAGCAAGGCGTCGTAGTAGGCCGTCTCCGGGACGTCCATGAACGTCGCGCGGCCCTCGAGGCCCAGGCGCGCAAGACCCCGCCGCGTCTGTCGTACTCGCTCCGCCCCCCCACCGTCGGAGAGGACCAGCAGGTGAGCCTCGGGTCGTCCGAGCAGCCCGAACATGCCGAGCTCGTGATTCGGATGGCTGAACACGAAAAGCCGTCTTGCAGCCTCGCTTCCAGGGCCCGCCATGACGTGCCTCCACTGCACCTCGCTGAGAGGTGTGAGTCTAGCTCATCCGACCTCGACGAGTACCGTCGCCATGCACATGCCCGGCCCCGGAGCCGCCAACACGTAGAGACCGGGCGCGCCGGAGGCCAGGGTGCGCTCGAGCGCGTAGATCACGCTCGCCGCCGAGTTGTTCCCGTGATGGCGCAAGACCTCGAACGAGTGGGCCAGGCCTGCCTTGCCCACGCCGAGCTTGCGCGCCAGCTGCTCGAGCATGGGCTTGGAGCCGACGTGCATGATGTAGCCGGCCAGTCGGTCAGGAGAGATGCCCTGCGCTTCGAGCAGCGCATGGATCGCCCTCACGAGCTCGACTTCGACCATCTCGGGCAGCTCGGGCGAGAGATCCGGTGCCAGGGCGTTGCCCCTCCCCGTCACCGTGGCCATGTCACCTGTGTTCGGGCACCAGGTCTCGGCGCTGGCGAGCAACCGCGCAGGCCGGCCGGAGCCGCCCTCGACATCCCCGGATCGGAGGACGGCCGCGAAGGCGCCGTCACCGAAGAGGGCCAGGCCGATCACGTCGGTCGCCTCGTCCGCGTGCACG
>JASJDY010000024.1 GCA_030065025.1 Planctomycetota bacterium | reverse complement strand
CATCAGGAGGCCGCCCACGCTGCGCCAGACCATGTACGGCAGCGTCTTGCGCACGGACTCCATGAAGGGCTCACCGTCCACCCAGGACTCGCCCTGCACGTGACCACCCCAGCAGAGGCCCACGACGTAGACCGCGATGCCGGCGAGCGCGAGCCAGAAGTGGATGCTCACGAGCAGGATGGGCGGCTCGCGGCCGGTCATGCGCGGCACGAGGCCGTACATGCAACCCCAGATGAGGAACGTGACGAACACGTACATCGCGAAGTGCGCGTGGCCGACGGTGTAGTGCGTGAAGTGCAGCACCTCCTGCACGACGCGCAGCGACTCGGCGCTGCCCTGCAGGGACGCCAGGCCGTAGCCGACGACGCCGACGAAGATGAACGGCAGCGAGTAGCTGTGCGAGATCGCCAGGCGCTCGCCCTTCATCGTCATGAGGAAGTTGCCGGTGCTCGCCCAGACGGGAACGATCATCGCCACGGAGAAGATGACAGCCGTCGTCTGCAGCGCCATCGGCAGCGGGGTGAAGATGTAGTGGTGCGTGCCGATGACCGTGTAGAAGACCAGGTGCGTGAAGAAGCCCAGCACGCCGAGCGCGTATGAGTAGATGGGCTTGTTGAGCAGCTTGGGCAGGGCGTAATAGGTCAGCCCCACGGCGAGCGGCGTGAACCACATGCCGACGGCGTTGTGGATGTAGAAGCCGTCGATGACGCGGTCTGCGAGGCCCGTCTTCCAGATCGTCTGGTAGCCCATGAACACGGTCACGGCGATCCAGAAGCACGACGCCAGCGCGAACCAGCAGGAGATGTAGATCCCCTCGACGGCGCGCCGCCCGATGATGCGGTACCAGACGATGCCCACGATGCCGATGGCGGCGAAGATCGGGGCCATGCAGTACCAGGGGTACTCGCGGTACTCGCGGCCGGCGTTCACGTGGCCCAGGCACAGGGCGACGGCGCCCGCGGCCACGCCGGCGTTCACGAGGATCAGCGCCAAGTTGCTGAAGAACAGCTCGAGCGGCCCGAGCGGCTTGTTCATGGGCAGCCAGGCCGACTTCGCCACCACGTAGAACATGAGGCCGACGAGGGCCATCGACGCCCAGCCGAAGAGCATGGTCATCGTGTGGACCGGCCGGAGCCGCGCGTAGGTCAGCCAGGCCTCATCCGCCAGGATCTCGGGATCGATCAGGCGGAAGGCCTCGAGAACGCCGACCAGGCTGGCCAGGAGCAGCCAGAAACCCGCGCTGAGCAGCCAGCGGGTCACCATCTTGGCGAACTTCGGGTCCGTGCCGGCCGCAGCGACGAACACGGGAATGCCGACGGGGATCTTCAAGGCCGCTCCAACTCACGAAGACAGCGGAAGGTAGCAGCGGCTCCCGACGCGGGCAACGCGCGCAACCGCACGTCCTCACTCGGTTTCCGCGGATTCCTCGCTCAGGCAGGAGAGCGGAACGGAGAAGGCGCAGCCGTATTGCCGGGGCACCTCGGCCACCTCGGGCGGCTTGCCCGCCACGACCGCCGCGAGCGCAGCCTCCAGATGCTCGGCGTGGCCCGCGCGCCAGTCGTCGTCGACGGCGCCGCGGTAGACGAGGCGGCCCTCGCCGTCGAGCACGGCCACCTGACCCGCGTGGACCAGGCCGAGCCGGCGGCAGATCAGCTGGTCCGGGTCGCGCAGGACGGGATAGAACGTCTCCATTGCGTCACGCTTCTCGCGCAGGACCTCGAGGGTCTCGCCCGGCTCGCCAGCGAGTGCGATCCACGCCACGCCTTGCGCGCGGCCGTAGCGCTTCGAGAGTTCACGTAGGCGCGGCTCGAGATCGAGGATGCAGGGGCACGCTGCGCTCCACGTGTAGAGCACCGTCGCGGCCCGGCCTTGGGACCCGAGCACGTTGCGCGGCAGCGGCGGATCGCCCACGTCGCGCAACGTGATGTCGGCATCGAGGCGTGCGCCCAGCTCGATCTTCTCGATGAATCGCGGCTCGACCTCGGGCGCGGCGTCTCCGCTGAACTGCGCGACGACGCCGTATACGCAGAGACCCACGATGGCGGCGGCGACCAGACCCTCTCTCCAGTGCGGCATGGGCACAGGGTACCCTTCGGGCTTGACCTCCGCCCCCGCCCCCAGCACCGAGCCGTCCGTCCCGCTTGCCACCGCGCGCGCCGTGGCCGGACGGGTGCTCACCAGCCTGGCCCGCGAGGGAGCGGCGCTGCGCCTCGCGACGGCGGGGGACCTCAGGCGCATGGCTCCTCGGGTGGAGGGCGTCGTCCTGCTGGCCACGGCACACGACGCCGGCGCGCTGCTCGACGCCTTTCTCGAGCGTCCCTGGATCACGGGCGAGCGGCATCCCGAGCTGGACCTGGCGCTCGGCCGCGTCGACGACGTGCCCGTCGTGGTGCGCGTGCTGCCCGAGGACGAGGTCGGATTCGCCGCCCAGCAGCTGTGGATGACGGCGCGGCAGGATCACTTCGCCGCCCTCGCAGCGCGGGCCGACGCGCGGGGCCTCGCACTCGATCCGCGGGGCCTGTGGCAGGGCGAGAAGCGCATGGACACGCCCAGCGAAGCGGCGATGTACGAGCTGCTCGACCTGCCCGTGTTCCCGCCCGAGCTCCGGGAGGGCGCTGACCTCGAGCCGCCGCCGGACGATCTGGTCGAGATGGCGGACGTCCGCGGCATCGGCGGCATCCACACGAGCGCAGGCGAGGGCCGCCACGATCTGGCGCACATGGCGGGGCGCGTGCGGCAGGAAGGCTACCGCTGGATGGTGCTGGCGGATGAGACGGTCGACGCCGAGGCCGTGGCAGCGGTCGAGCGCGAGGCGGCCGAGGACGAGAAGCCGTTCACGGTCTTCACGCGCGACGACCTGCCCGAGCTCGTCGTGGCCGTCCACGGCAGCGCGCGCGCGGAGCCGCTACCGCCGGCGTGGCACGCGCAGGCGCGTGCGGACGGGCTGCGGCCGCTGGTGTCGGCCGATGCACACGACCTGAACGGCGTGGACGACGCGATCTGCGCGCTCGGGCAGCTCAGGCGTGGTCGTTGGCGGCGCGGCGAGGTGCTGTCGACGCTCGAGGCAGACGAGGTGCGACGCTGATGGCAGCCAAGCGGAAGAAGGCAGCGAAGAAGAAGCGCGCGCGCAAGAAGGCGAAGGCGCGGGGCTACCGGCCGCGGCGCTTCACGCGCGAGGACCGCACGCGCGCGGCGCGCGTCGTGCAGAAGCTGTACGCGACGTATCCGGACGTGGAGTGCGCGCTGGACCACCGGGATGCGTACGAGCTGACGGCGGCCACCATCCTGAGCGCGCAGTGCACGGACGAGCGCGTGAACATGGTGACGCCGGAGCTGTTCGCGCGATATCCGACGCCTGCGGCGTTGGCGCGCGCGGATCAGCTGGACGTCGAGGACGTCGTGCGAAGCACCGGGTTCTTCCGCAACAAGGCGAAGAACCTCATCGGCATGGGCCAGCGCGTGAGCGAGGCGTACGGCGGCGAAGTGCCGCAGGAGATGGACGACCTCCTGACGTTGCCGGGGGTAGCGCGCAAGACGGCGAACGTGGTGCGCGGCGTGATCTGGGGCAAGGCGGACGGCGTGGTGGTGGACACGCACGTCAAGCGCATCAGCGGATTGCTCGGGTGGACCAGGCGGAGCGCGCCGGAGCAGATCGAGCGGGACTTGATGGCGCTGCATCCGCAGGAGGTGTGGATCGACCTCAGCCACATGTTGATCCACCACGGGCGTCGGATCTGCATCGCGCGGCGTCCCCGGTGCGACGAGTGCCCGCTGGCGACGGAGTGCCCGTCGGCGGGGATGTAGCGACGTTCGCGGGCGGGCGTTCGCCCTTCCGCTCCCTTCGGTCGCTCAGGGCTCCGGCCGCCCCTACGGCGCTACCGCATGCGGATGATCCGGGTCCTCTCGCCACTTCACGGGGTTGCGGTGGATGTATCCCCGTGCGTGGAACAACTCGTCGTCGTCTCGGATCACACGGTCGTAGTACCCACGTTGCCAAAGCGCCCGTCCAGACCGCAGGGAGCTCTGTGTCTTCCACCAACGGATGACGTCACCGAGGGACGGACGATCAGCGAGTCGCGCTCCACGCTCGGGTGGTCGGAAGCGAATGATGGCGTGCACGTGATTCGGCATGATGACGCAGGCGTCGAGCTCCACATGCCGAAAGACCGTCGGGATCTTGAACCAGTACTCCTCGACGATCCCACCGATCGCGGTGAGTTCGACACGGTCGTTCACCACCCGGCTCAGAAGGCATCGCTTCTCAGTGACGCACATCGTGACGTAGTAGGCCTTCGGCTGGGCATAGTTGAATCCGCGCCAGCGCATCGAGTTCCGTCGCCGCTCTTGCATGCATACCTCTCGCGCGAGAGGCGATGCGGTCACATCCGGATGTAGGGGCGGCCGGAGCCCTGAGCGAGGCCTGAGTCTGCGAAGGCCGAGTCGAAGGGCGAACGCCCGCCCGCGAACCTCACTTGGCCTGCGGTTGCCTGCGCGGCCACGGGTCCAGGAATCCGAGGCGGCCGGAGGGGACGTCGCGGCCGATCGCCACGTTCATGCCGGCGCGCGAGGTCGGGTCGCGACGCCGCACGTTCCACATCGTCCCGTCCGCGCCCTGCGCACGTGGCTTCGCTTCCCCTTCCTTCGGCCGGCCCAGGTACGTGTCCTTCCCGCCCAGATCGAGGAACACCGCCACCTGGCCCAACCGCCACGGGAAATCCGCCGTCCGCCCCGGCTGCTTGTACGACGCCCGGTCGTCCACGTCGCCGAGGAACTTGCCCTTCGGCTTCACGACGTACGTGTCGTCGCCGCCCTCGTCGAGGAAGAAGGCGTTGCTGCGCACCTCCGCCACCCCCACCGAGATGCGGTCCGCCTCGTAGTAGTCGTTCCCGTCACCGCGGTCGATCAGGAACGCGTTCACCACGTCCCATCCGAACGCCAGCGCCGCGCCCGCCGTCTCCCACAGCTCGTGCCGGTCGTTGCCGCCCTCGTCGATCAACGCGCCGATCGCGAAATGCGCGCCGCTCCCCTGCGTGAAGTAGACGCTGCGGTACACGTCGTCGCCGCCGCCGTCCCACATCAGACCGGTGCCGTACCAGTAGCCGAGCCCCATCGAGAAGTTGCCCGCCTCGTAGCGGTCGTTGCCGTCGACGTCGATCAGCGCACCGAGCCCGCCGGCCCACACGTGGCCGTCGCTGATGTCGCCCCGACGCCCGGAGCCGACGCCCATCGCATTGCTGACTGCGATCTTGTCCTTCGAGTGGTAATCCGCACGCCCGGCCTTCTTCGCGTCCGGCTCCGCGTAGTAGCGGTCGTTGCCGCTGCGGTCCGCCAGGATGCCGATGCCGTTCGGCCCGCCGAAGCCCATGCCGTCGCCTTCGCGCAGCGTGTAGGCGTCGTTGCCCGCCGCGTCGAGCAGCAGGCCCGCGCCGAAGAACGCAGCGCCCTGCCCCACCGACGCAAGCTCGTACGTGTCGTCGCCACCCTCGTCGATCAGCGCACCGAGGCCGAAGAGGCCGGCGCCGAGACCCCAGTGGCCCGTGCGGTAGGTGTGCTTGCCTTCCCCCGCCGCGTACACGATGCCGCAACCGAGCACGCCGCTCGCCATCTCGGCGCGGCCGTGCGGTTGTTCCTGCACCGACCGCCCATAGGGTGGACCGCCGAGCGTCCCCTCGTTCCCCATCAAGAGCGCGACCGAGAGCGACCGCTCCGGCGACGTCGCCCCGACGGGTCCCTCCATCGACGTTGCGGCGCCGAGCCGCACTACGAGGAAGGGCGCCTTCGACTGCTGGATCTCGGTGCCACTGGCGTCGATCAGGATCTCGCCCCAGCGCGTCTCGAGCCTGAACTCGAACTCGGGCCAGCCGCCTTCGGGGACCTTCACCGCGCCGATCGCCCGCCGCGCGTTCTGCACCGCCTGTAGCGCCTTGAGGCAGCCATGGTGGAGCGAATGCTCGTCGATCAGCCGCGCGACGTCGTCGATGATCGGGAAGTACTTCTCGCCGTCCGGCGTGGTCGCGGCGAGATTCGGCAGGGCGAGGAACACCGCCTTGCGCTGCCCGGCATCGAGCCTGCGCAGCCCGATCTCGACCCACATGCGCGCGTCCCAAAGCTGGAGCACGAAGCGAGCCAGCGGCTCGTGCAGCGCGAGCGGAATCGTGCTGACGTCAGGCGGCGTCTTGGGCCCTTCGCGCTCGGACGCCGTCAGCACGCGCACGAGTGCGCTCTGGAGGGGCTGCTTTTCCGCGACGGCGTGATCCAGGCGGGCCGTATCCATCCCGAACACCCGGAAGCCGCCGATGCGCCGCTCGGTCGCCAGCATGACGCCGAGCTTGTAGAGCGTCTCCTTACCGAGCTTCGTGTCCTTCGGCACGGCCCTCAGCAACTCCGGCGTCAGCAGCGTCTCGACGGCGTTGCCGAGCGAGCGCGTGAACATGTAGGTGTCGAGCGGGTGCGCCAGCAGATCGTCGAAGAACGGCAGCACGTACGGCACGGTCTTGCTGTGCGGATACCGCGGCCAGTGCGCCTTGGGCCGGTAGCCCAGGTCCTGCTCCGTGATGCCGAGGTAGGCGAGCGCCTCCGAGAACGCGTCAGGCCGCTCCTTCGCGTCCTCACGCGGCTCGCCCGCGTGGGCGAGCGGCACGAGCAGGAGCACGATCGGCACGAAGCGTCGCAAGACCTTGGCCCGAAGCGGCATGCGGGTACCTCCGCGGCCCACGATCCGACCCACGCGCTCGCAGCGCAAGAGGCTCGGCAAGCCGGATTTTCAGGGCAGGGTCCTCGGGGCACACCAAGATGGATCCATGCCCCAGTTCGCCCCCGTGACACCGGACGTCGTCGCCGAGCTCGAGGAGATCGTCGGCGCCAAGTACGTAATCCACAGCGAGCCCGACCTCTCCGTCTACGGCCGTGACGAGACCGAAGACCTGCAGTACGCCGCCGAGGTCGCCGTCAGGCCCGACGCGACCGATCAGGTGGCGCGCATCATGAAGCTCGCGCACGACCGCGGCATCTGCGTGACGCCCCGCGGCGCAGGCACCGGTCTCTCCGGTGGCGCGTTGCCCGTCTTCGGCGGCATCGTGCTCTGCGTCGACCGCATGAACCGCATCCTCGAGCTCGATGAGGACAACCTCGTCGTGCGCGTGCAGCCCGGCGTCATCACCGGTGTGCTCCAGGACACGGTCGCGGAGAAGGGCCTCTACTACCCGCCGGACCCGGCGAGCCACGGCTCGTGCATGATCGGCGGCAACATCGCCGAGAACGCCGGTGGCCCGCACTGCGTGAAGTACGGCCTCACGAAGGACTACGTGCTGTCCCTCGAGGCCGTGATGCCCAACGGCGACGTCTTCCGCACCGGCGGCAAGCTCAAGAAGGACGTCGCCGGCTACAACCTGACGCAGCTGCTCGTCGGCAGCGAAGGCACGCTCGCCGTCGTCACCGAGGCGACGCTCAGGCTGATCCCCATGCCGACGGTCAAGCGCACGATCCTCGCGCCGTTCGACAGCCTCGACACGGCCGCCAAGGGCATCGTGGCGGTGTACCAGTCGCGCATCATCCCGGCCGCGCTCGAGCTGGTCGAGAAGGCCGCACTCGAGGCCGCCGAGGAGCACCTCGGCCGCAAGGTGCCCTACGGCGACGCCGAGGCGCAGATCCTCCTCGAGCTGGACGGTTACGACGAGGAGGCCGTCGACCGCGACCTCATGCGGGCGGGCGAGGTGCTGCTCGAAGCCGGCGCGCTCGACGCGATGCTGGCAGACACCCCGGCCAAGACGACCGAGCTCTGGACCGTGCGCAAGTGCCTGGGCGAGGCCGTGAAGAAGCAGGCGGCCTACATCGAGTGCGACACGGCCGTGCCGCCGGACAAGGTGCCGGACCTGCTGCGTGGCGTGCGCAAGGTCGCCGCCGAGTACGGCATCCAGCAGATCAGCTACGGCCACGCCGGCGACGGCAACATCCACGTCAACGTGCTCACCGACAGTCCCGACCTCGAGGAGCGCGAGCGCCAGCTGCGCCCCGCGGTCAAGGCCATCCTGCAGGTCTCCGTCGACCTCGGCGGGACGATCACCGGCGAGCACGGAGTCGGCTGCGCGCAGAGTCGCTACCTGCACATGTGCCGCGACGACATCGCGCTCGCGGCGATGCGCTCCATCAAGGACGCCTTCGACCCGAAGGGCATCTTGAACCCCGGCAAGGTCCTGCCCGCGGAGGTGCCGCCTCCCGTCGCCGCAGGCAGCGTCGCCCAGGCGTGATCCCCCACCTGCCGGCCACCTACGTGGACCACGTCGTCGCCCCCGGCGGCATCGGCGACGTGCCAGACGCCCACGCGGTCGGTGAGGTCGGCAGCATGGTCGGCGGCCTGGGCGTGCGCATGAGCCTCGCCTACGAAGCGGACGGCAACGGCGACTCGAAGATTGTCGCCGCGGCCGGCCGCGCGTTCGGCAGCGCCGCACCGCTGGCATCCATCTCCTGGCTCGCTGCCGCCGTCGACGGGCAGACGTGGACGGAAGCCTGCGAGCACACGGTCGACAGCGTCCTCACCGCGCTGAACGAGGGGAACGGACGCTCGCTGCCCGAGGCGGTCGAGCGGGGCGCCGACTTCGCCGTCGGCGCGCTGAGGCGGGCCCTCGGGGTCTGCAGTAACGGTGCGCCCGCCGATCCCGCGGGTCCCGGTCTGCTCGTCTGTCGCTGCATCGGCGTGGGCGATCGCACGATCCGCCGCGCCGTCCGGGCCGGCGCGCATGACCCGGAAGCCGTCGGCGACGCCACCGGAGCGTGCACGGGGTGCCGCTCGTGCCGCCCGGACGTCCTCGCGCTGATCCACGACGAGATCACCGCGCCCGCGGAGGCCCCGGACGCGGACCTGCATCCCGCTGCACGTATCGCCCTCGCTCGCGTGGGGCCGGTGCTCGCCGCCCTGGGCCTGCCGCTCGCTGCGGCGCGCGTAGACGGCGCCGCCGTGCACATCCAGCTCGGGGAGGCGCAGCCCCAGGCCTCCATCTCCCCCATCGGCGCCGTCGCGGTGACGCGGCACATGCTGCGCGAGCTCGTCGGCGAGGACGTCGAGGTCACCCCCGACACGCCGTGACGCGGCGGTGACCGAGAACATTGGGGAAGCCAAGCCACCCATTCAGCCGCGCCTGGGTTCCGACCGATCCCCTTGTCTAGGCAGCGAGGCAGAGCCCCGGGGGGGGCAGCCCGGGAGGGGCAGCGGCTGATGGGTACCGGAATCCGAATGCTCTTCACGGTGGAGGAGGCGAACCAGGTCCTGCCCCTCGTGCGCTCGATCGTCCGGGACGTGGTGAACGACTTCCGCGAGCTCCGCGGCGCCGGCCGCGAGCGCCGCGCACTCGAGGTCGAGTCCGCTGGCAGCCGTACGGCGCAGAAGCACATCGAGGCGCTCAAGGACAAGGTCAGCGCCTTCTCCGCCCGCATCGAGGGCTACCTGCGCGAGCTGAGCGACCTGGGCCTCGAGGTACGCGACCTCGAGCTCGGTCTGGTCGACTTCCCGACGCTGATCGACGGCGAGCCGGCCTACCTCTCGTGGCGGCTGGGCGAGGACGACGTGTCCTGGTGGCATCCGGCCGACAAGGGCTTCAGCGAGCGGACGCCTGTGGCTGAGGTGAGCCTGGGGCTCTGATCACCGCTGGGGAGGTACCATCCCCCCATGCCCAGCATCTTCACGCGCATCGTCCACGGCGAGATCCCCAGTCACCGCGTCTGGGAAGACGACAACCACTACGCCTTCCTCGACATCAACCCCGTGACGCGCGGTCACACGCTGGTCGTCCCCAAGCACGAGGTCGACTACATCTTCGACATGGAGCCGGAGGCGTACGCCGAGCTGTGGAAGGCGGCGCGCACGGTGGCGGCGGCGCTGAAGACGGCGACCGGCTGCAACCGCGTCATCACGATCGTCGAGGGCTACGAGGTCCCCCACGCACACATCCACCTGATCCCCACGAACCAGGTGCGCGACTGGCGTCAGCCGGCGGGGACACTCGATCCGGCCGAGGTGGACGAGCTGCTGGCGAGCATTCGCGCGGCGTTCTGACCGAGCGGGCGGGCGTTCGGCCCTTCGACTCGCTGCGCTCGCTCAGGACCTCCGGCCGCCCCTACGGCAACCCTACCTGTTCACGATCTCGAGGAACTCGTTGCGCGTCCGCGGGTCGCTGCGGAAGCCGCCGACCATGCACGACGTCACCGTGCTGCTGTTCTGCTTGGCGACACCGCGCATCATCATGCACAGGTGCTGAGCCTCGATGATGACGCCCACGCCGAGCGGACGTAGCGCCTCCTGGATCGCGTTCGCGATCTGGGAGGTCAGGCGCTCCTGCACCTGGAGGCGGCGCGCGAACACGTCGACGACACGCGCGAGCTTGCTGAGTCCCACGATCTTCTTGCGCGGCAGGTACGCGACGTGCGCGCGGCCGAAGAACGGCAGCATGTGGTGTTCACAGAGGCTGTAGAGCTCGATGTCCTTCACGACCACCATCTCGTCGGTGTCGCTCTCGAACAGGGCCCCCTGGAGCATCGCCTCGGCGTCCATGCGATAGCCGTCCGTGAGGAAGCGCAGGCTCTTGGCGACGCGGAGCGGGGTACGCCGCAGGCCGTCGCGCTCCGGGTCCTCGCCGACCGAGCGCAGCAACCCCGTCACCTGCTCCATCATCACGGGATCCGGGCCACCGCCTTCCATGTCGCGCAGCGGGTCGAAGTCTTCCTCGCCGGGCAACGAGTCCGTCAGGTTCTCGCTCATGAGTCGAGACCCTAGCACACGCGCGGAGCGCGCAAGGCCTCGGGACCGACTGCGCGGGCGAGGCCCCAGCGCGTACGCTCGGCTCGTGCCGAGCCTCAGCACCAAGGTCGAGCTGCTCTTCGGAGGACGCTGCAAGCGCCCGCCGCAGGGCGTGCACTTCGCACCGGGGCGGCTCGTGATGCTCGGCGAGCACCTCGATCACCAGCTTGGGCCCGTGCTCGCGGCGCCGCTATCCGAGGGCGTCGCCTGCGCCTGGGGCGTGAGGCCGGACTCGCGCGTCGTCGTCTGGAGCATGAACGCCCGCCAGAAGGACAGCTTCCACCAGGGCCAGGTCTTCAAGTCGGGCCGCGGTTGGGCGGACCTCGCGCGCGGAGCATACGCACATGTCGGCTCCGACGGACGCCGCATGCCGGGCATCGATCTCATGGTGCTCGGCGACCTGCCGATCGGCGCAGGCCTCGCGTCCTCGGCCGCGTACCTCGTCGTGATCCTGCGCTCGCTGTACGAGGCGATCGGTGAGTACCGCTCACGCTGGGAGCTCGCCGAGGACGTGCCCGCCATCGAGTCGGAGTGGCTCGGCGTGCGCTGCGGCAACATGGATCCCTACGTCGTCGCGGCCGCGAAGCCGGGCCAGGTGCTCCACCTCGACTGCCGCGAGCTAAACCACGACGTCCTCCAGCTGGCCGAGGGCTTCGAGCTCACGGCGGAGGACACAGGCATCGAGCGGCGGCTCGCGGACACGCCGTACAACGCACGCCGCAGTGAGCTGGAGACGGCGCTCGGCGCAGCGCGTGAGGCCGCGCCGGATCTGCGAGGTCTTTGCGATCTCACGCCGGAGGCGTTCGCCGCGATCGAGGACCAGCTGGACGAGACGTCGCGGCGGCGGGCGCGCCACGTCGTGATGGAGACCGCACGCGTGGCCGAGGCGAAGGACGCCATCCTCGCGGGCGACATGGCGACGCTCGGCGCGCTGATGAACGCCGGCCACGCCAGCCTGGCGACGGACTTCGAGAGCTCGCTGCCGGTGATCGATGCGCAGGCCGACCGGATCCGCGGGGAAGCGGGCGTGCTCGGTGCGCGGCTGAACGGCGCCGGCTGGGGCGGGCACCTCGCCGTCCTGCGGCGGGCTGCCAGCTGAGGCGCGTGTTTCACGGCCGGGGCGGGTAGCATCCGGCGCACACCCGTGGCCCCGTGGTGGAACTGGGAGACACGCAAGATTTAGGATCTTGTGGCCGTAAGGCCGTGCAGGTTCGAGTCCTGTCGGGGCCATACCCCAGCAACACCTTCGGGGTTGCCGGGGTCGGTCGGGTACCCTCACCTTCCTGGCGGCGGGAACGCGGGAGCAGGCAGGGCGGAGCGCAGGTGACGACGGGCGGCCCGATCAAGCGCACGAAGGACGACCTCGCGGCGGGGACCAAGCTCGGCCGCTATCGCCTCGAGCATCCCGTGGGCCGCGGCGGCATGGGCACCGTCTACCGCGCCTTCGACGAGACGACGAACCGCAACGTCGCCATCAAGCTGCTCGCCGAAGGCATCCAGCCCTCGCTGCGGGAGCGCTTCCTCGCCGAGTGCGAGGCCGAGGCGAACATCCGGCACGAGCACGTGATGCCGGTGTACGACCGTGGCTGGTACACGGACGAGCGGCCGTACTTCGTGATGGAGCTCGTCTACGAGCCGATCACGCTCTCCGAGCTGATGGACGTCATCAACCACGGCCAGCTCGGCTCGCGCCACCCCCGCCTGCGCGCGTGGAACGACCCGCGGAAGCTCATCGCCGACGTCGTCTTGCCCATTTGCGAAGGCGTGCACGTCGCCAACAGCGAGTACGGCATCCAGCATCGGGACCTCAAGCCGGACAACGTGCTCATCGACATCCGCACGCGACGCGCCTACCTGATCGACTTCGGCATCTGCCGCTCGCTCGACGACGACCAGGACGTGGGCCGCATCGTCGGTACACCGCGCTTCCTCTCACCGGAGCAGGCCCGCGCAAGCACGAGCGACCAGACCGACGTCTGGGGTCTCGGCGCCATCCTGCGCTATGTGGTGACCGGCGAGCCGCCGCTGGCCCGCACCTCGCCGTTCACACGCGCGGAGGTGCGCAAGCGCGTCGCGGCGCTGAAGGAAGCCCAGGCGAAGGCCTTGGCAGCCGGCGAGGACGCCAAGGCCGCCGGCTACGGCGAGCGACTGGAGCAGCTGGAGGATCCGACGCTCCGCGTGCAGGAGGACCTGCTGCGCGACGCACGGGACGGCGTCTACCTCTCGCTGCCCGAGCACATGAGCGCGGGACTCGCGGCCGTCATCCAGAAGGCGATGGCGACGGATCCCGAGGACCGCTACACGACCGCCGGCGAGCTGGCCGAGGACGTGCGCACATGGGTCGCCGGCGGCGGCGTGCACGCGCTGCAGGAGAAGTCGTCGAGTGGCGCGCTGGTGGACCTCGCGCGGCGCCTCCTCAACCGCAACAACCTGCGCGTGGCGGGCGCGCTCGTCGCTCTCGCTGTCGGCGTCGCGCTCGGCGCCGGGCTCTTCACGAAGACGCCGCCCGCGCCGGATCACCGACTCAAGGACGCCGAGGCCGAGCTCGCGGACATCGACAGGGCCTGGCGAGCGCTCACGACGGGTGCCGTCGAACGGGCTCCGTCGCCGGCGGAGCTGGCCGTCATCGGGAGGCTGTTCCGCACGCAGGCCGACGCCGCGCAGACTCGCCTCGAAGCGGCGGGCGGCAAGGAGACGCTCGGCCCGCTCTGGTCCCTGTCGCGGCTCGAGTTCGGACCGTGGCGTCCGCAGGGGTGGAGCGTCCAGGACCTCACGGGCCAGACGCCGCTGGCGAACGACCCGAACGACGGGCTCAAGGCCTCCTCGGGCGGCCTTCGACCGGGCCTGTACCACGTGCACAGCGCGCCGCAGCACGGCGTGCGCCTGCTGCTGTCCGTCCCGACGAGCGCCGGCGAGGGCTTCCGCGACGACGGCGGACAGCCCGCGCGCAGGATCCAGCTCGGCCGACCGGACCTGAGCGTGCCGGGCGACATGATCTGGGTGCCGGCCGGCAAGGCCGAGCCGGGCAGCGACACGGTCGTGCCCGCGTTCGTCGCCGGCCGGGACTACGTGACGAACGAGCGCTACTCGGAGTGGCTCGACGACCTCCCCGCGGCCGAGCGCGCCGAGCGCGTACCCCCGCAGGGCTTCGTGCGCGGCGAGCGCGACACGAGTCGGTGGCTCGTCGCTCCCGGCATGGCCAGCAAGCCGGTACTGGGCGTGCGCCCTCGCGATGCGGCTGCCTACGCCGCGTGGCGCGGCGAGGTGGAAGAAGCGACGGTTCGGCTGCCCGACGAGCGGGACTGGCTGCGCATGGCCGCACTCGACCGCATGCGCGACCGCGGCGCGCCGTTCATCTTCCCGTGGCGTAGCGCGCCCCAGTGGAAGCTCCGCCATCGACGCGGCGCCAAGGACGCGATCAGCGCGACCGGCCGCATGGTGCGCGGCGAGTCACCGTACGGCGTCCGTCAGCTCTTCACGGGTCCCGGCGAGATCGTGATCTCGAGCGACGGCAACGGCTACCGCATCAAGGGTGCCGGCGGACTCCTGCCACATCCGGACGCGGCGCGGCGTTCCGCGACGGTCGAGCCGGATGCCGTGGGTCACGGGTACGGCTTCCGCGTCGTGATGGAGCCCTGACCCCCTCGCGGCGGTCACTTGCCGAGTAGCTTCTTCCGCACCGCTTCTTCGCGAGCCCTGAGCAGTGCCGCACCCGCCTCGGCGCACCAGGTGCGGTAGGCATCGGGGGCCTTGGACGCCGCCTCCAGCCAGGCGTCGTGGACGCGTCGCTCGGACTCGTCGAGGGCAACAGCGGCGTCCCTCTTCAGGAGCTTGGCGACATCCCCGGCCGTGTTGGCCAGCTGCACATGGACATGTGCGGCGCGACGCTCCGCCTCGGGTGCGTCGGGAGCCCAGAGCACCGCCGCGACGGCCTCCACGTCCTGACCGAACGTGGGATCCGTGCCGGGCCCCTCGCCTGCCTCGACCCGCTTGCGCAGGTGGCCCAGCAGGGCAGCGGCGGTCCGCAGGGCGCCCGTGTCGCCATCGGGCGAGCCTGTCGCCGCCTGCGCGGCGGGATCGCTCCAGCCCGGGTCTTCGGCCTTCGGCTGGGGCTGCGGCTCGGGTTGCTGGTCATCACCGCAGCCGGCGGAAAAGAGCACGAGCAGCGCGAGCAGAAGCGCGGGGATGGGCCGACCGACGCACATGGGACCTCCGAGGCGCGTCAGTCTAGTGGCCCCTTTGCAGACGCAGGACCCGGATTCATTTGCACTCTGCAAGCGATAGCCGCCGACACCCCGGTGGGCTCTTGGCCGCAGTGACCGCGGCCCGTACCCTCCGCCCCCACTGGCGAGAGGAGCCTCGATGTCCGAGACCGAGATGCTGCAGGTCATGGATGCCCCGGGGAAGGGCAAGGGCAAGGCGCCCGCCGGCCTCAAGGGCGACGACCTGAAGGCGATGTTCCGCGCGATGTTCCGCACGCGCCTGCTCGACCAGCGCGGCATGAACCTGCAGCGCCAGGGCCGCATCGGCTTCTACGTGCCGTCGTTCGGCCAGGAGGCGAGCCAGATCGGCGCCGGGTACGCGATGCAGGACCAGGACATCCTGTTCCCTTCGTACCGCGTCATCTCGATCGCGTTGCTGCGCAACGTCGACCTGAACGTGATCTTCAACCAGGCGTGGGGCAACGCGAAGGACCTGTGCAAGGGCCGCCAGATGCCCAACCACTACGCGATCCCCGACATCGGCTGGCAGAGCATCTCCTCCCCCATCGGCACGCAGATCAGCCACGCCGTCGGGGCCGCGCGCGCCGCGCAGATCCGCGGCGAGGACAAGATCTCGTGGGCCTGGTTCGGGGACGGCGGCACGTCGAGCAACGACTTCCACGCGGGCATGAACTTCGCCGGTGTCTGGAAGTCGCCCTGCATCTTCATGTGCGAGAACAACCACTGGGCGATCTCGGTGCCGCAGGAGATGCAGACGGCGTCGCAGAGCTTCGCCGCGAAGGCCGTGGCGTACGGCATGCCCGGCATCCGCGTGGACGGCAACGACGTGCTGGCCGTCTACGAGGCCTGCCGCGAGGCGCGTGAGCGCGCCGCCAATGGCGGCGGACCGACGCTCATCGAGACCGTCACCTTCCGTATGGGCCCGCACTCCTCCTCCGACGACCCGTCGAAGTACCAGGCGCAGGAGCTCTTCGAGCACTGGCAGGAGAAGGACCCGATCGATCGCTTCCGCGCGTGGCTCAAGGGCAAGCGCCTCTGGACACAGAAGTGGGAGGACGAGCTCAAGGAAGAGATGCTCGCCGAGATCGCCGCGGCGGTCGAGGCAGCCGAGTCCACGCCCGCCCCCGACGTCGAGACGCTGTTCGACGACGTGTGGGCCGAGGTGCCGCCGATGCTCGTGGAGCAACGCGAGGCCCTCCTGGACCAGATCCGACGCAGCGGCGACATCGAGGACACCGGCGGCGCCTTCCCGCTCTAGCGCGGGCGTCCCCGAAGCGAAGAAAGGCATCCATCCATGCCCAAGATCACCATGCTCCAGGCGCTCAACGACGCGCTGCACCTCGCCATGGAGCGCGACGACGACGTCGTCATGCTCGGCGAGGACATCGGCAAGAAGGGCGGCGTGTTCGGCACGACCGCCGGCCTGCACGAGAAGTACGGCGACATGCGCGTCATGGACACGCCGCTGAGCGAGTGCGGCATCATCGGCACCGCCGTCGGCATGGCCGTCTACGGCCTGCGCCCGGTGCCGGAGATCCAGTTCCAGGACTTCATCTTCCCTGGCTTCGACCAGATCGTCAGCGAGATGGCGAAGATGCGCTACCGCTCGGGCGGCCACTTCACCTGCCCCATGGTGGTGCGCACGCCCTCGGGCGGCGGCATCCGCGGCGGCCACTACCACTCGCAGTCCGGCGAGGCGTACTTCGCACACACGCCCGGCCTGCGCGTCGTCATGCCGAGCACGCCGCGCGAGGCGAAGGGCCTGATGCTCTCCGCCATCTTCTGCGACGACCCGGTCATCTTCCTCGAGCCGAAGGCGCTCTACCGCCACGGCAAGGAGGAGGTCGAAGACGGCTTCTTCACGATCGACATGGACAAGGCCCGCATCGCGCGTGACGGCAAGGACGTCACGGTCGTCTCGTGGGGCGCGATGGTGCCGATCTGCATGGACGCCGCCAACGAGGCCGCCGAGAAGGGCATCGACGTCGAGATCATCGACATGCGCTCGATGCTCCCGTGGGACGCCGAGACGGTGCTCGAGAGCGTCCGCAAGACCGGTCGCTGCATCGCCGTGCAGGAGGCGCCGCGCACCTGCAGCTTCGCGTCGGAGATCGCCGCAACCGTCGCCGAGAAGGCCGTCGACAGCCTCGAGGCGCCCGTCGGCCGCGTGTCCGGTTTCGACACGCCGTTCCCCTACACGCTCGAGCACGTCTACAAGCCCGACAAAAAGCGGGTGATCAACGCCATCGAGTACGTGGCCAACTGGCAGTAGCGAAGAGGAGCCCCCATGGCATTCGAGTTCAAGCTGCCGGACATCGGCGAGGGCCTCACGGAGGGTGAGGTCGTCAAGTGGCTCGTGACCGAGGGCCAGGCCGTCAAGGAAGACGAGCCGATGGTCGAGGTCATGACGGACAAGGCGACGGTCGAGATCACCGCGCCCACCACCGGCACGATCGCCGAGATCCGTGCGGAGGAGGGCGAGGTCGTCCCCGTCGGCAACGTCATGGTCGTCATCGACGACGGCAAGGGCGGTGCGGCCGCGCCGGCGGAAGAGAAGAAGGAAGAAACCGCAGAGGCCGCAGAGAGCGCCGAGGCTGCGCCGGCGAGTGCGCCCGCACCGGCACCGACGCCTGCCCCTGCTGCCGCTCCTGCTGCGGCACCTGCTCCCGCACCGGCGGCGCCCGCCGCCGTGCTGCGCGAGAAGACACTGGCCGC
The DNA here is from genome assembly GCA_030065025.1 of Planctomycetota bacterium. Classification (GTDB taxonomy): domain Bacteria; phylum Planctomycetota; class PLA2; order PLA2; family JAEUHO01; genus JAHEIK01. The sequence continues at coordinate 136 of JASJDY010000024.1, read as the reverse complement.
GCCGGCCACGCGCAAGCTCGCGCGTACGCTGGGCGTGGACATCAACGCCGTGCCGGCCAGCGGCGACAAGGGCCGCGTCACCAAGCAGGACGTCGAGTCCTTCGCCGCCAGTGGCGCGCCCGCGCCCGCCGCGGCC
>JASJDY010000173.1 GCA_030065025.1 Planctomycetota bacterium | reverse complement strand
CGCGATCTCCAGTTGGAGCGCGACCTGCTGGAGGCGGCGCAGCAGACGGGCATCGGCGCGCAGTTCGGCGGCAAGCACTTCGCGCTCGACGTACGTGTCATCCGCCTGCCGCGACACGGCGCGTCGTGTCCGGTCGGCATGGGCGTGTCCTGCTCGGCGCACCGCAACGTGAAGGCGAAGATCGACAAGGACGGCCTCTGGATCGAGGAGCTGGAGCGCGATCCCGCTCGCCTGATTCCCCCGGCCTACCGTGACAAGAAGGACGACGACGTCGTCGCGGTCGATCTCGACCGGCCCATGAGCGAGGTGCTCGCGGAGCTCAGCAAGCACCCGGTGAAGACACGGCTCGCGCTGACCGGCACGCTGATCGTGGGACGCGATATCGCGCACGCCAAGATCAAGGAGCGTCTCGACGCAGGCGAGCCGATGCCGCAGTACCTGAAGGACCACCCGATCTACTACGCGGGGCCCGCCAAGACGCCGGACGGCATGCCGTCGGGCTCGTTCGGCCCTACCACCGCCGGACGCATGGACTCCTACGTGGACCTGTTCCAGTCGCACGGCGGCTCGATGGTCATGATCGCCAAGGGCAACCGCAGCCAGCAGGTGACGGACGCGTGCAACAAGCACGGCGGCTTCTACCTGGGCTCGATCGGCGGACCCGCCGCCGTGCTGGCCAAGGAGAACATCAAGAAGGTCGAGCTGCTCGAGTACCCGGAGCTGGGCATGGAGGCCATCTACCGCATCGAGGTGGTGGACTTCCCCGCGTTCATCCTGGTCGACGACAAGGGCAACGACTTCTTCCAGAGCCTGTCGTAGCGCGGATCCCGAACGGGGTCGGCGGATTCAGACGCGGCTGCCGACGGTCTCCTCGAGGAACGTCTCGAGGCCGACCAGCTCATCGCGCTGACGACGCTGCAGGTACGCCGCGCGCGTTCGCGCGGCCTTCTCGAGATCCACGGCACCGTCGAGCATGGCGTCGATCGCCTCCGCCCAGTCAGCGGGATCGGCGGCGTACGGCATGTGCACGGCGGCATCGGCCACGCTCTCGCGCACGCCGGGAAGCTCCGTCGTGATCACGAGGCAGCCCTCGAGCAGGGCCTCGGCCGGCGTCATGCCGAAGCCCTCGACGCGCGTCGGATGCAGGAGCACCTTCGTGTTGCGGTAGACCTCGGTCATGTTCCGCAGGACACCGTGCATCTCGATGTTCTCCGGGACCTCGCCCTGCACGAGGCCGGACTGGATGCCCCCGAGGAAGGGGCGCATCTTCGAGACCGCTGAGTTGTAGCCACCGCCGAGCACCCGGATCGTGCGGTCGCGGCAGTGGAAGTTCGCGAGCGCGAGGAACATCACCGCCCCCTTCATCGGGAGCGGGTTGACGATCGTCAGGTCGACGGGCGTGAGGCCGATCTCCGGATGCTCGTCGGAGCGCTGGATGATCGGATGGAGCACGAGGCCGGGCTTCTCCTCGTAGGGATCGTAGAAGTTCCTCACCCAGCGACTGTTGTAGATCGTGAAGTCCGTCCCCAACCGGAACGGGGACGTCCGCGAGCCCACGTGGCGGCCTTTGGCGAAGCGTGCGAGGTCGGCTCGGTGCGCGTCGAGGCTCTGCTCCCAGCTCCCCGTCTGCCGGTAGGACTGCAGCATCCACTCGAAGGGCTCGGCGGGCACGTCGTGGACGATGCAGCCCACCGTGCAGCGCTCGCGCAGAGCCTGGATCAGCTGCCGGGTCTGCCGGAAGTAGGTGATCGGCGAGTTGACGAGGATGACGTCGCAGCACGTCCTCTGCGCCCAGCCGAGCACATCCGTGATGATGGCTGCGTGGTTGCGGTCGAACCAGCCCTCGAGCGTCTCGTAGTCGACCTCCGGGCAGGCCCCGAAGAAACGGATCTCGCAGTTGGCGTAACGACGATCCTGCGCTGCCTCGCTCTCGGAACGCATGGTCCAGAGGTGGTTCTCGCCCAGGTCCATGGCCCGGATCAGACGCTCGAGGTAGATCTCCGCGCCCCCACCGACAGGCGGATAGAAGAGGCTGACGTAGCCGATGCGCATGCGTTCTGTCACGGTCGCCGCTTCGATGGAGGCCTTACGAGGTGAGCGACACTGTAGGAACTTCGACGAGCGGTGTCGACAGCGCGGGATCGCCGCGAGACAGCAGACGAGGCTCTTCGAGAAGACGCTCGTTCTCGGGCCACCGCCAGCCGTGCGCCCAGGTCCAGCAGTCGTTCGACCTGTAGATGTCGGCGATCTCCTCGACGTAGCGCCTGTCGATCTTCTTCGACTCCCGCGCTTCTGCGCGCAGGACGTGGTAGCGCGCGGCCAACGACTGCGTCGTGCGTGAGACGTAGGGCGACACCTGCAGCGCGAAGTGCTGCTCACGCTTGAGCGCGGCGGCGACGTGGAAGAGCTGGGCATGATCGGGATGCCCGTACTCGCCCCACGGATTGTGCGTGAAGACGGTGGCGACGCCGTGCAGGAGCGGCTCCAGCCGCTCGAGCAGGAGGTCGTGGTTGCGCTCGTACGCCTGAGCCATCGAGCGTGGGACGCCCGGCCCGAGGTCCAGTCCTCGCTCGCCGAGTGCAGCGTGCTCCCAGCCCGTGTAGGCCAGCGTGCCGAGCTCGGGCAGCTCCAGCCACGTGACGGCATAGGGCAGCTCGCGGACCGCCCGCGCCCGTCGTGCCCCGACTTCGGGATCCTCCGGGCTGTCCCGGTAGACCATGACGACCCGGTCGACACAGGGGAGGAGCGACCCGAACCAGAGCACCTCGTCGTCGGGATGGGCGACCACGAGCACGGAGTCCTGGATACGCGCCTCGCTACTGCACATACCGATACAGCCGCTGCCGGATGCAGCGGAAGTCCCTCTGCTTGTAGGCCTCGTCGCCGATGGTGAAGTCGAACACGGCTCCGCCCGCTTGCGTCCACTCCTCCATCGCCAGATGGAGGATCAGCGTGCCGGGAGAGAAGCGCCGATGGTCCGTGTAGTCCGCGGCCAGCACGAGATAGCGGAAGCTCGCGTCGTCCACGATGCCGAAGCAGACAGCGACCGTCTTGTCGTCCACGGTCAGCCGATAGCAACGCGCGATGCCCGGTTGCTCGTCGCTCCGAGCGACGTGCCTGTAGAAGTCGAGCACCTCGGGCCTCTGGATCGGGTCCTCCTCGAACCGCCCCCGCCGCGTGCGCTGGGCCCACGCCAGGGCGGCTTCCGTCTGCTCCGCATCCAGGACGTCCAGCCGGACCGCACCCTCTCCCCGGAGCCCTCGGAGCTTGCGGGCGATCTGTCCCGCCTTGCGGCCGCCGAGCTGGGTGCGACACCAAGCGGTGAAGGGCTGCTCCGGTCGGACATGGTGGTGCCCGTGCTCGAGCTCTTCCTTGCCCGCCGCGAGGAGGCGCGACCAGACGGTGGTGTCTTCGTCGCGCACGGGCTCGACGACGAGACGATCGAAAGGCCCCAGCAGCTCCGAGAGCTGGGTACGCCACACGGTCCTTCCCTCCAAACCCGAAGCCGCATCCGGGTCCACCACCGGGCAGGCGTAGTCGGTGACGTCTGCGCTCGCGTACCGGATCGACGTCCGACCGCCGGCGCGATCGCGAACGAGCGGCACCAGCGCCATCAGCACGTCGGTCCGGGGGTCACGACCGACGACGACGACGGCCTCCTGCGTACGGGGATCGACCAGATGGGCGTAGAACGCGGACAGCCAAGCCGGACTCTGGAAGGCGGAGCACGGAGCGCGCCTCGCGAGGTCGCGGTACTCGCTGGACCCGAAGTCGAAGCGATCCGTACAGCTAAAGTCCAGCATCGGAGGCCAGCCTCGGCCCCAGCCCGATGGCCTGCGCGAGCCGCTTGGGGAACGAAGTCCTTGCGGCCTTCTCGATCTCACGCTGGAGGGCCGTCTCGCTCTGCTGGAAGAGTGCCTTGCGGCCTGGGTGGATCTCCTCCAGGATCCTCTCGGCATTGCCGTGCATGGGATTCGTGTTGATCTCATACACCTGGACGCGACCGTCCATGAGCGAGAAGTCCGCGCGGCCGTAGTCGATGCGCGCGATGTCGAACGCGTCTCGCATCGTCTCCGCATAGAGGTTGCTCGTGACGAAGTCCCGCTCGAGCTCGAGCATGCGCTCCTTGCACGGATGGGCATCCATCCTCTCGCCCTCGAAGCCGTCCTTGACGATCCAGTGGCTGTCGAAGCCGATGTGGTGCGCGATGAGCGTGCCCCCGAAGTGATACGTGGACAGGCGCATCCACGTGTCGGGGACGATCGGATCGACCGCGTACTCGATGACGAGCTTGCCGACGAGCGGGATGGACTGTGCTTCCAGCTCGTGCAGCGCCGCGTCGAGGGCAGCCTGGTTCTCGAGCAGCGCCAGGCTGCTGGAGTCGTGGTCGTACTCGTTCCGGATGAAGACGGGGAAGCGCGTCGGGCGTGGGCTCGCGTCCGCACGGAAGACAGAGAAGTCGTTGATCCCGGCCTCGCGCAGGCGCCGGAGCGTCTCGAAGCGGCTGCGAACGAAGGCCGGGTGATTGAGGACGCGGCAACCCGCCGCCTCCATCTGCTGGGCGACGCGCGCCGCCTGGTTCGTTTCGTCGATGGTCAGTCGCTCGTGATCCGTGAAGACCCAGGTGCCGACGGGGATCTTCCGTTTCTCGAAGATCTCGTCGTAGCTCCACGCACGGCACGTCCGCTTGCCGTGACGTCGAACCAGGTTGGTCACCGTGTAGCCGTGCGCTGCTGTGGTGACGAAGTGGATCATGACGAGCTGGTCACTCCCTGGCAGACCGGCGTCGTCCCCAGCATACGGATTCGTCGTCCACGAGACACGCCCCTACATCTGCGGGCGCGGGGCGGTTCCGCTTGGCTGTCAGCGGCTCCACTCGACGGTCCGGAGGAACGCCTCCCGATCGGGCTTCGCGTCGCGATCGTCGCGGTTGTCGAGGAAGATGAGCATGACGTCGCCCTCGTAGTCCCTACGGATGGGGATCACCATGCCCTGCACGAAGCCGCCGGCGGGCAGCGGCCCGGTGGGATTCAGCGCAGTCTCATCCTCGGTGCGGCCGGAGTCCCTGAGGTCACCGCCCCCACCCTCGCGCACACCCAGACTCGTGCTGGGCTCGTCGCCTTCGCCGCGCCAGCGGTAGCAGAACGCGACCTCGTCGGCGGGCGTGCGATAGACGGCGATGAAGTAGTCCTTGAGCGCCCGCTTCTCGAGCAGCTTGAAGCCGGGACGCTGGGTGAACTCGACCCACGCCTCCAGCGTCTCGATCACCACCGGCGGCGGGACCTCGGTGTCCGCGCCGGGAATCACGAAGAACGCCGCAGCAGCAGCCACGACGACGACGACAGCGACAATGACCCAGACCGTGGAGTCGGACATCACGAGCCTCCCAACGTCCCCGAATGACGTACGCGTCCCGATCGTATGCGTCAGGGCAGGGGCCTCGCGTCTTCATCAGGCGAAGGGCATCATTGACTCCGAGAGTCCGCTACGGGATGCTGCCGCATCCGAATCCAGCCCAGGAGAGAATCATGAAGCTCATGCGAACCTTCGTCGCCATCGCCCTCATCGCCTCGGCGTGCGCCCTCAGCGCGTGCACCAGTGGCGGCGCCTGCTGTGATCCGTGCGGTGCCGGCGACCCCTGCGCCTGCCCGTAAGCGGCAACAGTCACAGCGACTGAACCACGCAGACCGGACGGCATGCTGCTTTCGAGCAGACGGCCGTCCGGTCTTGCTATGTACGAAGCGCGGCTCGCAGACTGGGATCTACGCGCGCTGACGGCCCCGACGGCGCGCTGCGGCCGCGAGCAGCAGCCCGCCGAGCCCGACGAGGGCTACGGACGCGGGCTCCGGGACCGCAGTCAGTGAGGTGACGTCGAAGCGGATCAGGGAGCCGTCCGAGAAGGACAGCGCTCCGGTCACGCTGGGCCAGTCCGACAGCGTCAGGGTGAACAGCTCGTCAATCGAGTCGGTCGACCACACAGTCGTGCTCGCCGCTCGGTCGTCGATACCTGCGCTCTTCGCGGTGAGAGCGCCGAAGGTCGTGCCCGAGATCGTGTCGCCGTTGGCCGTGGCGAACACGAAGCCGTCGTGCTCGGTGTCCGCGGCGTTGACCTTGTAGTCGTCCCGTACGTCCACCCGCCAGCTGCCGGACCACGTCCCCGTCCCGAGCGTCAGCGTGTAGGTCACCTGGCCGGCGTAGCGCCCGAGCGTGGCGCTCGCCGCGGTGTCCGTCGCCCCGGCGTCATCGATCGTGATGGTGCCGGACGCCGAATCCGTCGTGCTGACGTACGAGCCGAGAGCCGCGTCGACGGAGGTGATGTTCCCCGACCATTCGTAGGTGATCGTGTCTGCGCTCGCCTCCGGTGCCGCGAACACCGTCGCGGCGAGCACCATCAACAGCAGCAGCACCACATCTCGCATCCCATCTCTCCCTCTCACGAAGCGGCACACGCTACCAGAACGGCGCAGGCGGCGCGGCTGAGTGTCTCACTTCACGACGAGCCCGACGTCCTTCGTGCCTGCCTGGATGCCCGCGAGGCGCGCCACCGGCTCGAGGCCGCGCACGGCCGTGAGCGTGTACGTGCCCGGCGGCAGCGCGGCCAACGTGAAGCGGCCTGTGTCGTCGTCGTAGTCGGCGATGTACATGTCCCAGCCGCGGCGCGCGATGACGCCGGTCACCTGCGGTCCAGGGAGACTGCGACGCGCCACGCCCGTAATCGTCCGACCCGGCTTCGCAACGAGACGCACGGTGTCGCCGATGGCGACGTCCTCGAGCAATGCGTTGAAGCCGCTCTCGCTCCGGCTGACGTTCAGCGTGAGCGTGAAGCGCGTCCCGCGCGGCAGGCCCTCGAACCGGAAGCGGCCGTCCTTGGCGACCGGCGCACTCACGGCTGTCTCCGCTGCGCTCTGATACCAGGCCGTCACCCTCAGCGGGTCGGAGCGCTCGAAGCGCCCTAGCTCGAGGACCCCCTCGATCACCCCGTCCAGCCGCGGCACGCGCAGGACGACGTCCTTGCGGCCGACGCCGATCCCATCGACCACTGCGAGGACCCGGAAGGTGCTCTTGTGCAGCAGTACGACGGTATGGCGTCCGGGCGCCAGGCCGTCGAGCCGGAAGGCCGGCTTCGCCGTGGTGGGCTGCTCGCTCTTGAGCCACAGGTCCGGCAGGCCGAAGGGCCTCATGACCGTCACGCGGACCTTGTTGAAATCGAGACCGGCGAGGCCGGGTCCCTCCAGGCGGCCGGCGATGGTGCCGCCACGCTGGACGCGCAGCACGACGCTCTCCGTGCCCGGCTTCAGCATGACGGAGCCGTCGAGTCCGTAGAGCCCGCGCTCCGCCAGCGTGTGCTCGAAGACGCGCACGGTGACGGGTCGATCATCCGGCACCGCGTAGACGACGAACGTGCCGTCGTCCTGCGTGGTTGCGTTGAGGCCGTAGTCGCCGTCGTCGGCGCGCTCGGGCCAAGACAGGTCGATCGCGAGATCGCCCAGGGAGACGTCGCCGCCGCCGACCAGCTCGACCCGGCCGCGCAGCGTCACGCCGTTGCCGCGCACCTCGATCTCGTCCTCGAAGGCGCCCGCATGCAGGGTGGGCACGTAGCTCGCATCGCGGTAGCCGGGCGGCAGGACGAGCTCGGCGTCGTCGATCTCGAAGAGGCCGGGCTCGTCCGCGCGGAAGCGGAAGCGGCCGTCCTCGCCGACGTCGATCAAGCGCTCGCCCACCTTGAGCTTCACCCCTGGAACGGGCTCGTCGTCCTGGTCGCTGATGCGGCCCATGAACTCGGCCGTGTCCGAGAGGCGCACCTCGAGAACACCGTCGGGCATGCGCTCGAGTACCTGTCCATGCGGTGCGTGCTGTAGCGGCTCGCGCTCCGCGTCCCGTAGCCGGTCGATGCGCAGCCAGAACGGGGGCGAGCCGACAGCTTCGATCGTGGCGACGCCGTCCCTCCCCGCCTCCCCGCTCGCCGAGTAGTACGCGAGGCGCCTGACCTGGGCGCGGAAGTACGGCACAGGCTTGCCGGCGGGATCCAGCACGCGCACGGTGAGCTCATGACGCGGCGTCGGCGTCGCCGTGAGCGCGAGGTTCTCGATCGGCGGGCGCAAGCCGTCCACGAGCTTCACCTCGCGACCGCCCGTGTTGAGCCAGACCTCCAGTTCCTTGTCCGTCTCCTTCTCGACCGTGAACGTGAAGCGGCCATCGGCGTCGGTCCAGTCCCCGTCGACGTCGTCGGTCTCGTCCTCGCCTTCGGGGAACAGCACGAGGTACTCACCTCCGAGCGGCTTGCCGTCCGATCCGCGCAGCACGCCGCGGATGATGCGCTGATCGTTCATCGTCACGACGACGCCCTCGCGCTTCTCGCCGGGCCTCAGGGCCGAGACCTGCACCTTGCCGCGCTCGGGTCGATCTCCGGCGGCCCACGCGCGGACCACGACGGCAGCAGGGGGTACGCCCTCGATGCGGAATGCCCCCCCCGCGCCCGTTTCACCCACCGGGACATCGCAGAGCCAGCCGCGCCTGTTGCGCACCTCGACGCGGGCGCCTAGCGCCGCGCTGCCGTCGCTCCAGACGACGTAGCCCTCGACGCTCGCGGGCTCCCTCATCACGAGCTCCAGATCGTCGGCGTTCTCCATGTCCAGTCGATCGGACCAGCGGCCCACGTAGTCCTCGTGCCACGCGCCGATGCGCAACGCCTCGAGCGACGAGGGGAAACACCGCAGGGTGAAGGTGCCGTCCGTGTTCGTGCGGGCCAGTGGTTCGTAGCGGACGCCGCTCGTGTTCACCTGGATCTCGGTCAGCGGGCCGTAGTAGGCGAAGCGCACGCGGATCTCGGCGTCGGCGATCGGCCGTCCCTCACCGTCGACGACGCGCCCCGCGACGAGCGGACCGCGCAACAGGCGGATCTCGAGAGGCTCGTCGGACACCTTGCCGCCCTGGACGTTCAGCGTGAGCCCTTGGCTCTCGGCGTCACTCCAGTAGTCGTCCACACCAGGTAGGTCCTCGCCGACATCCAGCGGATCGTCGAAGAGCGAGCCCACGAAGGGCTGCAGATACTGCGGATGGAAGG
>JASJDY010000172.1 GCA_030065025.1 Planctomycetota bacterium | reverse complement strand
GCGCACGCGCGGCGCGGGCGCTAGTTCGGTCGTACGCGCTCGAAGCGCGTCGGGCTCAGCAGGCTCAGGCAACAGATCGCCGTGGCGTAGATGCGGCCGCCTTCGGCTGCCCAGGGATCGCGTGGATCCCAGGATCCGCGGAAGCGGCAGTACGTACCGTCACTGCGCTGGTTCGGAAGCACGGCGGCATGCAGGGCCGTGCGCCAGCGGGACCAGGCCTCCGCACCCACCTGCCACGTCGCGAGGCTGCCCCAGTGCCAGTAGTACATGTCGATGTGGCCGCCGGACTTCCACTGCGGCAACTGATCGAACATGGCGACGAGGCTGAGGTCGAGCAGGAGCTTGTGCTTCTCGCCGTCGCCCGCCAGGTGACGCATCAGCACGCCGATCGACGTGAGCGATTCGCTGTACCGGGCCGGGAAGGCCTTGGCCAGGCGGTGGGGCCGTGCGGGGCCGCTGCCGCGAACCGCGTACCCCACGCGGCCGTAGTCCTGCTCGGTGACCTTCTCCAGCCAGCGAGCCATGCCCCCGAACACCCTTCCGTCCACGCGCAACGGTGGCTTGGTCGCGGCCGCTTCGTTGGCATCGTTGACCATCTGCGCCACGTGGGCCGCCAGCGTCATCCACGCACTGATCGAGGTGTCGTTGCGATCGCTGCGGGGATCATCGCCATCGCCCCAGACGAGACCCGTCTTGCGCAGGGAGGCGCTGTAATCGAGGGAACGCTGTGCCGCACGGCCGACGCGCCGATCCCCGGTGACGGCGAACGACTCGACGAAGGCCAGGGAAGCCAGCGCATGGTTGTAGATCCAGAGAGGTCCCTTGCGTGAGCCCACGCAGCCGTCGCGATCCTGCTGACTGATCAGCCACTTCAGCGCGCGAGAGACGGCCGGCGCGTGTTGGCTGCGCGTGTCGGGCGTCACCCCTGCGGCCAGGAAGGCTTGCAGCACCAGGCCCGTGATGCCCACGTCGTACATCCGGCGCCCACGCCCCTCCTTGAGGGCGGATGCCTGCTTCTGGGGCGCGCCGTCACACCAGCGCCCGAAGCCCTCCGCTTCCCAGCGACCGTCCGGGCTCTGGTGGGCCGCGAGCCAGCGCAGCGCCTCGTTCACGGCGCGCTGCGTTGCGCTGGGCTTGGCCGAGGGAGCGACGTGCAGCGCCTTCACCCGCCGGGGGAAGGGGGAGTGCCAGCGCTTGGCCTCGGGCCGCACGCGGGCGGCGTCGTCCGCGCTCGCGAGCACACCGCTGAGCACGAGAATCAGGGACAGCGCTACGAGCTTCGGCACACCTGGGGCTCCCTTCGCTCTAGAGACCAGCCTAGTCGAAGAGCGCTCGCTGGTCGGCGCTCCGGGCCGCAGGCCACCCGGAGCTGAGCTTGACCGTCCCCGTATGCGGGGATATCAGGGGTCATGGAAGATCGAATCCTCGCCACGGCCCTGACGTTCGACGACGTCCTTCTCGTGCCGCAGCTGAGCGCAGTCATCCCCACCGAGGTGGAAGTCCGTTCGCAGTTCAGCCGGCGCGTTCCCCTGAACATCCCCATCGTCTCCGCCGCGATGGACACCGTCACCGAGAGCGAGATGGCCATCAGCCTCGCCCGCCTCGGCGGCATCGGCGTCATCCACAAGAACCTCGCGCCTGCCGATCAGGCCCGCCACGTCACGCTCGTGAAGCGCAGCGTCAACGGTGTCATCAACGATCCCGTCACGCTCACGCCCGACGCGTCCATCGAGCGCGCGCGCGAGCTGATGAAGGTGCACCGGATCTCCGGCATCCCGATCGTTGCGCAGAACGAGGACGGCGCGCCCCAGAAGGTGGTCGGCATCCTCACCTCCCGCGACCTCAAGTTCGTCGAAGGCGAGCACAAGGTCGAGGCGATCATGACGAAGGACGACCTCGTCACCGCCCCGCCGGAGACGGAGCTCGAGCAGGCGCGCAGCATCCTGCAGGAGGCCAAGGTCGAGAAGCTGTTGCTCGTCGACGACGGCGGCTTCCTCCAGGGCCTCATCACGATGCGCGACCTGGACAACCTGTCGCGCTTCCCCGACGCGAACCTCGACCCCAAGGGTCGGCTCTTCGTCGCGGCTGCGGTCGGCGTCAAGGACGACGAGCGCGTCGACCTCCTCGCGGACGCACACGTGGACGTCGTTGTCGTGGATACGGCCCACGGCCACACGGACAACGTCCTCTCCGCGGTCAAGCGCTACAAGTCGGCGCATCCGAACGTCGACATCGTGGCCGGCAACGTCGGCACCTCGGCCGGCGCGCTGGCACTCGTCGAGGCCGGCGCGGACGCGGTCAAGGTCGGCATCGGCCCCGGCTCCATCTGCACGACACGCGTCGTGGCCGGCTGCGGCGTGCCGCAGCTCTCGGCCGTCGCCGCGGCGACCGAGGTGTGTCAGCCCAACGAGGTCCCCGTCATCGCCGACGGCGGCATCCGCTTCAGCGGCGACGCCGTGAAGGCCCTGGCGGCCGGCGCGTCGAGCGTCATGCTCGGCGGCCTCCTGGCCGGCGTGGACGAGAGCCCCGGCGAGGTCATCTACCACCAGGGCCGCACGTACAAGAGCGTGCGCGGCATGGGTAGCCTCGGCGCGATGCTCGACGGCAGCGCCGATCGCTACGGCCAGGCCGGCGTCGACGAGCGCGAGAAGTTCGTGCCGGAGGGCGTCGAGGGCCGGGTGCCCTACAAGGGCGCGCTCAGCAACTTCGTCTACCAGATGGTGGGCGGCATCCGCAGCGGCATGGGCTACAGCGGCTGCGATCGGGTGCGCGAGATGTGGACGAAGGCCCGCTTCGTACGCATCACCGGTGCCGGGATGCAGGAGTCGCACCCGCACGACATCAGCATCACCCGCGAAGCTCCCAACTACATGGCCCAGCAGTTCTAGGCAGAAGGTTCGTACGCATGTCCGAGTCCACGGCCGTGAAGGTCGATCACCAGCGTTTCTTCGTCGTCGACTTCGGCAGTCAGTACGCCCAGCTCATCGCGCGTCGCGTGCGCGAGCTGGGCTGCTTCGCCGAGATCGTCATGCCCCATGACCTGGCCGCGCGCATCGACGATGCGACCGGCGTCATCTTCTCGGGCAGTCCGTGGAGCGCGTACGACGACGAGGCGCCCAAGATCGAAGCCGAGGTCTACGACCACGGCGTGCCGATCCTCGGCATCTGCTACGGGATGCAGCTGACCACGCACCTCCTGGGCGGCGAGGTCGATCACGCGGTGGCCCGCGAGTACGGACCCGCGCGCATCGAGGTGATCGGGGACGACACGCGGCTCTTCGAGGGGCTCGAGGGCGAGCTCGACGTGTGGATGAGCCACGGCGACCGCGTCGAGGCGCTGCCCGAGGGGTTCATGGCCATCGCGCGCACGCCCAGTGCGCCGTACGCCGCGGTGCGTCACACCAGCAAGCCGATCTACGGCGTGCAGTTCCACCCCGAGGTGACGCACACCCCGCGCGGCACTGCGATGCTGAAGAACTTCCTCTTCGGCGTCTGCGGCGCCACCGGCGACTGGACGATGCGCTCGTTCATCGAGGAGGCCTGCGAGAAGATCCGCGCGCAGGTGGGGGAGACCGACCACGTCATCTGCGGCCTCTCCGGCGGCGTCGACTCGACGGTGGCCGCGATCCTGATCCACAAGGCGATCGGCGACCGTCTCACCTGCATCTTCGTCGACAACGGCCTGCTCCGGAAGGGCGAGGCCGAGGAGGTGCAGACCCGCTTCCGCGACGACTACCACATCCCGCTGATCTTCGCGGACTCGAAGGACCAGTTCCTCGACGCGCTCGAGGGCGTCATCGATCCCGAGGAGAAGCGCAAGCGCATCGGCCACATCTTCGTGGACGTCTTCAAGCACCACGCGCAGGAGGTCGAGAACGCGCACTGGCTGGCCCAGGGCACGCTCTACCCCGACGTGATCGAGAGCCAGTCCGCCTTCGGTGGGAAGTCCGCCACGATCAAGACGCACCACAACGTGGGCGGCCTGCCCGAGGAGCTCGGCTTCGAGCTGCTCGAGCCGTTCCGCGACCTGTTCAAGGACGAGGTGCGCAAGATCGGCCGCGAGCTCGGCGTGTCGGAGCACTTCGTCGAGCGTCAGCCCTTCCCGGGTCCCGGCCTCGGCGTGCGCATCGCGGGCGAGGTGACGCGCGAGAACGTCGCCGTGCTCCAGGAGGCCGACGCGATCATCCGCGAGGAGATCGAGCGCGAAGGCGACCACAAGGGTCTGTGGCAGTACTTCGGCGTGCTCGCGCCCGTCAAGACGGTCGGCGTCATGGGCGATGAGCGCACGTACGAGAACGTGATCGCAGTGCGCGCCGTCGAGAGCATCGATGCGATGACGGCCGACTGGGCCGACCTGCCGCGGCGCGTGCTCGCGCGTCTGAGCAACCGCATCATCAACGAGGTGCGCGGCGTCAACCGCGTCGTCTACGACATCAGCACGAAGCCGCCGTCCACCATCGAATGGGAGTGACGCTCCACGACGTCCTGGACGCCGCGCAGCGCCTCGCGGGGGAGGCCCACCGGACGCCCGTGCTGACGTGCGAGAGCATCGACCGCATCGTCGGGATGCGGCTCTTCTTCAAGTGCGAGAACTTCCAGAAGGTCGGCGCCTTCAAGTTCCGCGGCGCGACGAACGCTGTGCGCATGCTCGCGGACGACCAGGCCCAGCGCGGCGTCGTCACGCACTCTTCGGGCAACCACGCACAGGCCCTGGCGCTCGCGGCCAAGCGCCGCGGCATCCCCGCGTGGATCGTGATGCCCCGGGGCGCGCCGGCGGTGAAGCGTGCCGCGGTCGAGGGCTACGGCGCGACGGTCGTCGAGTGCGAGCCGACGCTCGCCGCGCGGGAGGAGGGTGCGGCGCGCGTGGTGGAGGAGACGGGCGCGGTCTTCATCCATCCGTACGACGACGACCGCGTGATCGCCGGCCAGGGCACGGCGGCGCTGGAGCTGTACGACGACATACTCGGGCTTGATGCCGTGATCGCCCCGGTGGGGGGCGGCGGCCTGATGAGCGGCACGTGCATCGCGATCCACGGGCGGGATCCCGGCGTGAAGCTCTACGGCGCCGAGCCGGAGAACGCCGACGACGCGCACCGGTCGATGGAGGCGGGCGAGCTGATCCCCGTCGACAAGGCGGACACGATCGCGGACGGATTGCGGACGTCGCTGAGCGACCGCACGTTCGCGATCCTGCGCGAGCATCTGGACGGCCTGCCGACGGTGAGCGAGGACGAGATCGTGCACGCGATGCGGCTCGTTTGGGAACGGATGAAGATCATCATCGAGCCGTCGTGCGCAGTGCCGCTGGCGGCGTGTGCGCGCCTGCATCCCGAGCTCGCCGGCAAGCGCGTCGGCATCATCCTGACGGGCGGCAACGTGGATCTGGACCGGTTGCCGTGGATGGGGGCATGACCGATCCCGGCTGGGTCCCGGGCGCGAGGGATCCGCGTGGTGGCTACGTACCCGAGATACGCGCCTGGCTCAGCATCCGCTCGAAGACGGTCACACCCGAGGAGATGACGCGTCGGCTGGAGCTGGAGCCCGAGCGCACGCTGGCGATTGGACAGAGGATCGGCGACCGGCCCACGGCGCCCGTGGCCACGTGGCACATCTGGTCGGGCATGCCAGGCGATGGGGATGCCTGGGACGCGGAGACCCACATCGTGAGCCTCTTGCGCATCTGGGAGCCGCGCGCGGATGCGATCCGCGAGCTGCTTGCCGAGCCTGAGACGGATGGCTCGGTGGTGGTCGGGGTGCACGTCATCGAGGGTGACGACGACGTGTGCAACACACCGGCCATGGGCCTGGCTGCGTCCACGATGGCGAGGCTGGCCGCGCTCGGGTTGATGTACGACCTGGACGTGAACGTGCTCGCCCCGGATGACGCGTAGGGGCCACGGGAGGAGCGCCGCGGGCGCGACGAGTCTTGGCCCGGCCCGTTCGACCTACATGGGGCTGTCCCTTGATCGTGCACATTCACGTCGCGCCCGAACATCGGGGGGCGGTAGGGGCGGCCCAAGGCCGCGCAGAGCGCGGCCGAAGGCCCGCCCTCTGCGTCGAGGGCGGGCGTTCGGCGCCGCCAATGGCGGCGCCTCCGGCCGCCCCTACAGCCCCTCCGTCTCCGCCAGCCACCGCTTCACGCGGGCTTGGATGGTGGCGACGTCGTAGCCCAGGTGCTCGCCGAACACCGCGTCGTAGCCTGCCTTCCGCACCAGCGGGATCGCACGCAGGAAGCCCGGCAGCTTCTCCTTGTGCCCCTCGAGCAGGTACATGGCGAACACGTAGCTGTAGAGAATGTCCTCCGGCGTCAGCGTGTTCACCGTCTTGCCGAGCAGCAGACGGAGGTCCGGCGCGAAGCGCCCGTTCACCAACGTGCGCGCCTCCGCCAGCCAGTCCGTACCGCGCGTCCGTAGCTTCTTCGCGAGATCGACCTGCTCCGGCTTCTCGCCGTACTGCGACTGGCGCACGCTGTTGATCAGGCGCGTGCCCGTCAGGTTCCACACGAGGTAGAGCTGGAAGCCCTCGATCGCCCAGCCCTGCTTCGCGGTGATGCCGAAGGCCGCCCGCGACTGCGCCCCGAGAACCTGGCGCGGCGCCGCCTCCAGACGCACTTCCGGCTCGGGCGACTTCACCACGACCGCACTCGATCTCGGCATCCAGCACGCGATGAGCGGCGTCACGAACTTGAGCCAGCTCTCGGTCACGCCCGGGCGCCCCGCCATGAAGATGTTGCCCTTCGAGCGACGGTCGAACACGTAGAGCGTGTAGCGCCCCGGGCCCGATGCCTTGAAGCCGAAGGCCTCCTCGAACACGGGGTAGGTCGCCTCCGCGTTGACGAGCGCCTGCGCGAGCTCCACCTCCGGCGGCAGGCCGAGGATGCGGCCGCGGCCCGTCGCGAGCGCCGTCGTCCACGTCACCGACGAGTGCTCGTCCTGCGCGGAGGGCTGGATCCCCTTCGGCTTGGCCACAGCCTTCAGGGCCTCCTTGGCCACCTTGCGTAGGGCCGGACGGCGCTTGCGGCTCTGCACCGACTCCACGAGCAGCCACTGCTTCTTGCCCTTGGGGCCCTTGGCGTAGACCTCGCCGTTGCGCTTGCGCAGCTCCTCGTACGCCGGTGCGAGCAGCACGGCCTCGCGCAGCGCGCGGCCCTTCCACGCACTCGCGTCCCCCGGATCCATGCCCGCGACCGCATCCGCCGTCGCCTCCAGGTACCAGTCCGCCACCTCGGCCTGCATGGCCTTCAGCGTCGGGAGTCCGGACTTCTTCAGGTTGCGCGGGCGCTTGCGTCCCTTCGCCGACCAGTCGAGTCCTTCCTTCGTGTAGCCGTTGGACTTGCGCGCGACGGGATCGTCCGGCCAGATCGCGATGACGAGCTCGTAGAGGTCGTAGCGCGCGCCGAAGAGCTTGGCGGAGGTGCAGTACTTCGCGAGCTCGTGGAGCTTCGTCCTCAGCTCGGCGTGCACGGCGCGGACCTTGGGCGGCTCGCCGCGCGCATGGGCCACGTTCGCGCCGCCCATGAACAGCAGGCAGGCGGCCAGCAGGACGCCGGCGGCGAAGGTCAGGTAGCGGGGGGGCTGCATGCGCATGCGTCTCCGGCGCGTGATCGTACGGCCTCGTCGCCGCGCGGTCCCCTGTCGGGTACAACGTTCGGCTCGCTGCTCTCTGGGAACGACGGCCATGACCGACCCGACGAACCGAACCCGCGCCCTCTTCCGCCTGGGGCTCGTCGTGTGCCTCGGGCTGGCTCTCGGCCCCTGGGCCGTGGCCGAAGAAGAGGCGCCCAAGCCCTTCCCGGACGCCGGCCTGATGCCCAAGGCCGAGATCGGCGCGGACCGCTTCCTCGCCGAGCACCCGCAGGCCGACGGCCGTGGGATCGTCGTGGCGATCTTCGACACCGGGGTCGATCCGGGTGCCCCGGGCCTCCAGAAGACGACCGACGGCAAGCCCAAGATCGTCGATCTCGTGGACGGCTCCGGCAGCGGAGACGTCGACACCTCAACGGTGCGCAAGGCGAAGGACGGCGTGCTCGAGGGCCTGGGCGGGCGTGCTTTGAAGGTGAAGGGGATCGTCAACCCCACCGGCACGTGGCACGTAGGGCTCAAGCCGGCCTTCGAGCTGTTCCCCCGCGGACTCGTGCGGCGGCTCAAGACGAAGCGCCGCAAGGCGTGGGATGAGCAGCAGCGCGCGGCCGAGGCGACGCTCGTGCGCCGCATCGCCGACCTGGCGGACGCGAAGGAGGCGGCCGACCGGCGCGCACGCCGTGACGCCACCAAGCGCCTCGAGCAGCTGCGCGAGCTCCAGGAGGGCTACGAGGATCCGGGCCCGATCTTCGATTGCGCCGTCTTCCACGACGGCAATGTCTGGCGCGCGGTCATCGACACGGACGAGGACGGCGACCTCGCCGATGAGGAGGCGCTGTCCACCTACCGGATCGCGCAGGAGTGGGCGACCTTCTCGGACGAAGCCCGGCTCAACTTCGGCATCAACGTCTACGACGAAGGCAAGCGGCTCAGCATCGTCGTGGACTGCGGAGCCCACGGTACGCACGTCGCCGGCATTGTCGCCGCGCACTACCCGGACC
The DNA here is from genome assembly GCA_030065025.1 of Planctomycetota bacterium. Lineage (GTDB taxonomy): Bacteria > Planctomycetota > PLA2 > PLA2 > JAEUHO01 > JAHEIK01. Next base: position 322 of record JASJDY010000172.1, on the reverse strand, counting down.
AGCCTGAGCTCAACGGGATCGCGCCCGGCGCGCAGATCGTGTCGGTCAAGATCGGCGACACGCGCATGGGCTCGGCCTCGATGGGCACGGGCGAGGAGCGTGGCTTGATCGCGGCGCTGCGCAACGGCTGCCACCTGATCAACATGAGCTACGGCGGGCCGACGCCCACGCCCAACCGCACGCGCATGGAGAAGCTCTATACGGAGATCGTGAACGAGCACAACGTGATCTTCGTCTCGAGCGCGGGCAACGAAGGCCCGGCGCTCTCGACGGTTGCAGCGCCGGGCGGTACGTGCGAGGCGCTCTTCGGCGTCGGCGCGTA
>JASJDY010000171.1 GCA_030065025.1 Planctomycetota bacterium | reverse complement strand
CGCGCTCCAGGGTGGACGTCTGCGGATCTACCTCGCGGTGACGTTCGGCGTGATCACGGCCGCGGTCGGGGCCACCCTCGCGCGCGGCGAGCTCAACCTCCACGTCGACGCCTCGGGCGTCCCGTTCCACAAGTGGGGTGTCGTCCTGCTGATCGCGGCCGGCGTGGTGACGGTGCTCCTCACCCGGTCGCGGCTCGTGGCCGTGTGCGCCCTGGGCACGGTCGGCGCCGGCGTCGCTCTGATCTTCGTGCTCTACGGCGCGCCCGACGTGGCCATCACGCAGCTCATGGTCGACATTCTGGTCGTCGCGATCCTGGCCCTGGTGCTGCCACGCCTGCCGCGCTTTGGGAAGACCACCGCCCCCACCGCGCGCTTCCGTCCCGCGTCCGCAGTGATCGCCGTCGCCTTCGGCGTCGTCATGGCCGTGCTGGCGCTCGGCGTCGCCTCGACGGGCGTCGACCGGCAGATCACCGAGTTCTACGAAGCGCGCAGCGTGCCCGAGGCCTACGGCCGCAACATCGTCAACGTCATCCTCGTGGACTTCCGGGCCTTCGACACGCTCGGCGAGATCGTGGTCCTGGGCGCGGCGGGCCTGGCTGCCTGGGCGCTGCTCACCAGCATGAGGAGGGAACCGTGAGATCCCTCATCCTGCTCGGTTCGACCCGGCTGCTCGTGGGTTCGATGATGGCCTTCTCGCTGTTCCTGTTGTGGCGCGGGCACAACGAACCGGGCGGCGGCTTCGTGGGCGGTCTCGTCGCCAGCGTCGCCCTGGGTCTCCTCGGCATCAGCGGTGGGCCTGGCGCCGTGCGCCGCATGCTGCGGATCGACCCGCGCGCGCTGACCGGCCTCGGCATCGTCTTCGCGCTGGCCGCCGGCGTGTGGGGCTTGCTCAGCGGCGGCGCGTTCCTCGAGGGCCTGTGGATCACGCTCGCAGGCATCAAGCTCGGCACGCCGCTCCTGTTCGACATCGGCGTCTACCTGGTCGTCATCGGCGCGGTCACGACCATGATCCTCACGCTCGAGGAGCAAGACGCATGACGTTCCCGCTCGTCATCCTCGTCGGCCTGCTCTTCGGCGCCGCTGCGTACCTCATGCTCGAGCGCAACCTCGTGCGCTTCCTGTTCGGGCTCGTGTTGCTCGGCACCGCGGCGAACCTCATGCTCTTCGTCGCCGGTGGCCTGACGCCTGCGAGTCCGGCGATCGTGCCCGAGGGCGCCGACCGGCCCGACGAGGTCCTGGCCAACGCGCTGCCGCAGGCCCTGATCCTGACGGCCATCGTGATCTCGTTCGCGCTCCTCGCCTTCGCGCTCGTCCTCGCCGTGCGCGCGAACCACGACCTCGGCACGGTGGACACGGACCACATGCGCGACGCCGAGCCCCCGCCGGACGAACGGGATCCGGAGGCCGCATCGTGAACAGCGCGCGCCTCCTCCTCGTCCTACCGGTCCTCGTCCCGCTCACGAGCGCGGCGTTGCTGCTGCTCTTCCGGAACCGCCCGGCCATCGCCCGGCCGGTGGCCCTGGCCGGCCTCGTCGCGCTCCTCGGCTCCTCGGTGGCGCTGCTCGCCGAGGTGCTCCAAGGCGGCATCCTGGCCACCACGCTCGGCGGCTGGCCGGCGCCGTACGGCATCACGATCGCGGCGGACACGTTCAGCGCGATCCTCGTCGTGGTGGGCGGCGTCCTGGGCCTCTCAATCGGCATCTACGCCCGCGGCGACATCGACCGGGAGACGCGCGAAGTCGGCTTCGAGCCCTTCTATCACGTGCTCCTCGCCGGCATCTCGGGCGCCTTCCTCACGGGTGATCTGTTCAACCTCTACGTGTGGTTCGAGGTGATGCTGATCGCGACTTTCGGGCTGCTCGTGAGCCGGCGCGGCCGGGCGCAGACCGACGGCGCCGTGAAGTACGTCGCGCTGAACCTCGTTGCGACGACGGCCATTCTCGTCGGCGTCGGTCTGCTCTACGGGCTGACGGGCACGCTCAACTTCGCGGACCTCCACGGGAAGACGCGGAGTCTCGAGGGCCCGCTCGTGGACGCCGTGGCCGTGCTTCTCGTGACCGCGTTCGCGGTGAAGGCGGCGCTGTTCCCGCTCTTCTTCTGGCTCCCGGCCTCCTATCACACGACGTCCGTCGCGGCGTCCGCGATCTTCGCCGGCATGCTCACGAAGGTCGGCGCCTACGCGATGTTCCGGCTGCTCACGCTGGTGTTCCCCGCGACGCCGGGAACGGCCATCGTGCCGCTGCTCGTGGTGGCCCTGCTCACGATGGTGACGGGTGTGTTCGGCGCAGCGTCGCAGACAGGCATCCGGCGGATCCTCGCCTTCCACATCGTCAGCCAGCTCGGCTACATCGTGCTCGGCCTGGCGCTCTACACGCGGCTGGCGCTGGCCGGCGCCGTGTACTACCTGATGCACCACATCGTGGTGAAGGCCAACCTCTTCCTCGTCGCCGGCATCATCCGCCGCGAGAGTGGCGCCTTCACGCTCGCCGACCTGGGCGGGCTGTACCGCCGCGCGCCGCTGCTCGCGATCCTGTTCCTCATACCGGCGGGATCCCTCGCGGGCTTCCCGCCCCTCTCCGGCTTCTGGGCGAAGCTGCTGTTGATCGTCGCGAGCTTCGAGGCCGGCGAGATCGTGGCGGCGGTCTTCGCGCTCGTCGTCGGCTTCCTGACGATCTACTCGATGACGAAGGTGTGGCTCGCGGCCTTCTGGAAGCCGGCGCCCCACGCACCGCCGCCCCCGAGCACGCAGCGCGTGCGTCTGTTGACGTACACGCCAGTGGCGGTGCTGGCCCTGATCACCGTGGTGCTCGGCGTCTGGCCCGAGCCCTTCCTCGCGGTTGCCGATCGGGCGGCGGTGGAGCTGCTCGATCCGACGTCGTACATCGAGGCCGTCCTCGGGGAGGGCACGCGATGAAGATCCTCACGCGTGCCGTGGCCTGGATCCACCTCGGCGGCTTCATGCTCTACGAGATCCTCGTGTCGAGCTTGCGGGTCGCCTGGGAAGTCGTGACGCCTCATGCGACGTCACGTCCGGGCATCATCCGCGTCCCGATCGACTGCACCAGCCCGGCGCAGATCGCGCTCCTCGCCCACCTTGTGACCCTCACCCCGGGCACGGTCTCGCTCGACGTGACCTCCGATCGGCGCGCGCTCTACGTGCACGTGATGTTCCTCGATGATCGCGAGGAGGAGATTCGCAGCATCAAGGACGGACTCGAGAAGCGAGTCCGCAGCGTGCTGCCGTGATGGTCGCTGCAGCCTTCCTCGAGCTGGCGACGGAGATCGCCTTCGGCCTGCTGATCCTGGCCGCGTTCGGTGCCTTCGTTCGTCTCGTGCGCGGACCGAGCCTCGCCGACCGGGTCGTCGCGCTCGACCTCCTCTCGGTGACCCTCGTCGCGTTCGCGGCCGTCTACGCCGTTCGTACGGAGGAGGTCGCCTTCCTCGACGTCTCCCTGGCCCTCGCGCTCGTCGCCTTCTTCACGACGGTCGTCTTCGCGCGCTACATCGAACAGAGCGCAGCCAAGGACCGCCAGGAGGAGAACCGATGACGACGATCACGGTGATCGCAGGCGTATTCATCCTTCTCGGTGCCGGCTTCGTGGCCATCGCGGCGCTGGGCATCGTGCGGCTGAGCGACATCTACCTTCGCATGCACAGCCTCGCCAAGGCGGGCACGCTCGGCGTGGGGCTCGTCCTGACCGGTGCAGCGTTCGCCCTGCCCAGCGTCGGGGTGGTGGTGCGAGCGATCGGCGCGATCGCGTTCCTGGTGGTGACGGCACCCTTGGCGTCGCACCTCATCGGCAGGGCTGCGCACCGCACGGGCGTGCCGCAGTGCGCGAGCACGGTCATGGACGAGTGGAAGGAAGATCGCTCCGAGAGCTGATGCCGTCGCCAGGCCTACTGCCTGACGCTGACGGGTCCGCCGAGCGAAGCCTCCAGGCCGCCCTCGTCGAGGCGCCGGAACGCGAGCTCGAAGCCGTGCCGCTGCGCCACCTCGTGCGCGATCGCGAGTCCGCGACCGGCTCCCTGGGGATCTCGCGTGCGCGCCGCGCTGGCGCGGTAGCCCGGCTCGGCGAGGCGCTTCAGCTCGTCCTCGGCCACGCCCGGCCCGTCGTCCCAGACCGTGATCGTGAATCGGCCTTCGGTCTCGCCGAGCAGCAGGCTCACGTGTCCGCCTTCATCGCCGTAGCGGACGGCGTTGTGGACGAGGTTGTTGACCGCCTGCTCGATCAGCGTGACGTCGCCGCGCGTGCTGACGTCCGCTTCCGGCACGGCGAACTCGAGCTGAATGCGCGCGCTGTGCGCCAGCGGCTTGTGGCGCTCGGCCACGCGATGGACGAGTGCGCCGAGGTCGACGTCCGTCTGGTCCAAGGCGACGTCCCCTGCGTCGAGCTTGGCGGCGGCGCCGAGATCGTGGAGCAGCGAGCCGATGTACTGCGCTTCGCGTAGCGACCCGCGCACGGACTCGTCGTTCGGCGCGTCACCCGCTGCAAGCGCCTCGTGGATGCCGCTCAGGTGCCCCTTCAGCACGGTGAGCGGGATCATCACGTCGTGCGTGGTGTTCGCGACGAAGTCCTGCAGGGTCTTCCGCCTGGCCTCGACGCTCTCGACGTGCTCGCGCACGAGCCTCCCGGCCTCGTTGAAGTCGCGCGCGAGTGCGGCGATCTCGTCGGAGCCCTTGGCTTCGACCGGCATCTCGTAGTTCGAGCGAGCGGACGTCTTGACTTGGTCGCCCAATGAACGGATGCGCGCCACGATGGGACCGGCCAGGAGCAGCACGATGCCGAGCACCGCTGCACCGAGGATCGCCACGCCCCACACCACGGCGGACGCGCCCTCTGCCAGGCGCGCCTCCACCTGCCGCTCGGCCATGACGATCGCGCACGGACCCTTGTCCCAGTCCATGCGCATCACGACGCGAATGGAGTCGTACCCCTCCCACTCGAACGACTGGGCAGCGAAGCGCTCACCCGCTTCGAGCTTCGAGCGCAGCGCGTCGGGGATCGCCCTCGCCTTGGGATTGGCCGAGGTGAACTGCGGGTCGTAGGCCCAGATGGCGACCTTCTGACCGGGCTTGGGGTCAGGTGGCCTGGGGATCTTGTCGGCGCCCGGGAACGGCGGCAACTCGAAGCCCTCGGGGAGGTTCAGGCCCTCCGGCAGCTCGATCCGCATCGGAGGCGGCTCGGCCTGCCACGCCCCCATGGGACTTCCCTCTCCGCCGAAGCGCTGGGGGAACAGCTCGCACAGCCAGCGACCGCCCGCTTGCATCGCGCCTTCGACGTACTCGCGAAGCTCGGCTTCGACGGCGCGCCGCTGCGCTTCGGCTCGCACGTAGAGGACGCCGAGCGAGAGCGGGATGGCCGTCAGGAGGATGCCGGCCGCGAGTCTGAGGCGAAGCGTCATGACACCGCCTCCGCTTCGAGCCGGTAGCCGATCTTGTAGACGGTGGCGACCTGCCTGCTTGCGTCGCCCAGCTTCTTGCGCAAGCGCGAGACGTGCACGTCGAGCGTGCGCATGGGATCGGCCGAGGCAGGATCGAGAACCTCTTCGACGAGCGTCAGGCGCGGCACGGCTTCGCCGACGCGCTTGGCGAGCGCTGCGAGAACGTCGAACTCCACGGGAGCGAGCGTGAGCTCGTCGTCGCCCAACAGGACGCGCCGCGCCGCGACGTCGATCGTGAGCGGACCGGCCTCGACGACCCGGCGTTGAGACATGCCGGGGCGACGGAGGCGCGCTTCGATGCGCGCGACGAGCTCCTCGGGCCAGAAGGGCTTCGTGACGTAGTCGTCCGCGCCGAGCTTCAGGGCGCGCACCTTGTCGGCCGTCTCGTTGCGCGCGCTGAGGATCAGCACGGGCACCTCGGCCCGCTCGCGCGCGGCCTTGAGCACGTCGAGTCCGTACGCGCCGGGAAGCATGAGGTCGAGCACGAGGATCGAGTAGCTGCTCGGGTCCTCGGCCAGAGCCTCATCGCCGTGGGTCAACCACGTGACGAAGTAGCCCTTCCGCTCGAGGTGGTCCTTCACCTGGCGGCCGAGCTCGGTGTCGTCTTCGACGAGGAGGATCCGATGCGTCATGAGCTCCACTCAACCTTGAGCCCAAGGGTACGCGCCGACCCTGCCGCATCGTTCAGGAGTCGGCAAGGAGTCCGCAAGGAGTAGGCAAGGAGTCCACGCTTCGTTCAGGAGTCGGCAAGGCGGGGTGGCGTAACCCTTTCAGACACACGCACTCGATTCCCGAACGGAGGAAACCATGAAACGCGTTCTCTACACCCTCGGCGCCGGCCTCCTGGCCTGTCTCTCCACGGTCGCCTACGCGGGCGAAGGCGAGGACGGCAAGAAGGCCGCCAAGGCCAAGGCTCCCTCACGCTGGGAGCAGCTCCAGTCGCGCTACGACCTGGACAAGGACGGCAAGATCACCTGGACCGAGTACCAGAAGGTCATCAGCGGCTTCAGCACCCTCGACCAGGACGGCGACGGCGTGATCTCCAAGGAGGACGCCGAGAAGCTGCCGGCGGCTCCCGGCCTCGAGCAGTTCCAGGCGCTCCTGAAGCAGCTCGGGGGCGGCCAGGGCCTGCCGTTCGGCCAGGCTCACGGTGGCCCGTTCGGCCGGGCTCACGGTGCCCCCTTCGGCGGCATGCGCGGCTTCCCCGGCATGGGTGGTGGCCCCTTCGGCGCGGCTCAGGGTGGCCCCGACATGGCCAAGCTCCTCGAGGGCCTGAAGAAGCAGGCCGAGGGTGCGAAGAAGGGCGACGCGACGCCGCCGAGCCCCTTCGGCCTCGGCTCGCCGCCCCAGGGAGGCACCCCCGCCTTCTTCGGCCAGATGCCGAAGGGCATCGCCGTGGCGATCGCATCCCGGCAGGCCGACACGAACCAGGACGGCACGGTGACGAAGGCCGAGTGGAACGCTTGGCTGAAGACGCTCGACGCCGATGAGAAGGGTGCCGTGTCGAAGGAGAAGCTCGCCACGCTCCTGCCCGAGCAAGCGCGCGGCTTCGGCGCGATGCTCCTGCCTCCGATGTTCGACGACGACAAGGACGGCACGGTCGAGATCGCCGATCTCGAGGCCGCCTGGAAGGCAGCGGACAAGGACGGCGACGGCTCGGTGGTCATCAAGGACCTGGTGCCGATGGGCCCGATGGGTGCTCCGTTCGGCAAGTAGCTCGATCCCGCTCGAGAACGACTCCCCCGGGGGCCGCGCGCAAGCTCGGCCCCCCTTTTCGTCAGTGAGCGCCGACCTTGTCTTGGCCGCAGCGGGCGACGGCCGCCTGGGCGCGCGCCTTGAGTGCTGGATCACGAGGACTCCGAAACCGCCCGCGCCAGCTCAATCGCCGTACAAGCCGGTTCATGTCCTTGGAGGCTCCACCCGTGGACCACGGCGCGCACAGGCCTTCGAGCAACACGAGGTTCGTGAGGATGGACTGATCGTGACGGTGGTCGACGAAGCCTGGGAGGTCGGGCAGGCCGCACGTGTTCGGATCGTCGGTCACCAGCTGCGGATCGCAGACGCACGCGAGCCACCGATCGACGAAGGCGAGCGACCGCGCGTCGCGGCGCCAGATGCTGAAGGACGCCGAGACCTGCGGCGCCTCCCAATAGCGGGGCTCGTCACAGCCCATGCGCGCGAAGCAGTCGCGCTTCGTCCACATGCCGTTCGCGCCGGACTGCGGGATCCACACGCCTGGCAGCGCGCCGCCCCCTTGGCGATCACACCAACGGACGAGTGGGCGGATCGACCGGCGGAAGCGGTTCCCGGTCTCGCGGGCGTCCTCCCGCCCGCGCCCGACGTCCCAGTACACGACGTGGTCGCCTTCGCGAGCATCCTCGAGCGCCTGGCGAATGATGTACGGTTTCCAAGCCCAGTAGCCGGCGCCGCGCGGGCGATCGAGGACGTCTCGATGCGCTGCATAGAACGGCGTGGCCATCAGCTTCGGCCGCGTCCACGAGACGATCTCGTGGAAGCCGTGCCGTCGCGCCGAGTCGGCGAGGCCCTGCTGTCGGACATCCCAGCCTTCGTCGCTGGGGCCGGTCGTGCCGGCGAACGAGACGAGGATCAGGCGTCCCACGGCGGGAGTCTAGGGCCGCTGTCTTCGGGAGGCGGCTCCGTCCACCGCTCCCACCGAACGCGCCCCTCCACGCCCTCGCGGAGACCGATGAGGACATCGCTGCCCTCTCCCTCGCGCAGGACGTTCATCACCGCCCAGTTGGTCGACGGCATGAGGCTCCGGAAGCGAAGCGTCTCGCCATCCCAGTGAACCTCGCTGATCTCGAACCACTCCCCGTCACGGCTGTCCCAACCATCGATCTCGACGCCGCCCTCGCTGCGCGCGATGCGGAACACTGCCGAAGAGTCGATCGGCGTCCAGCTTCCGACGAAGCCATCGGGAAGCCTTGCCGCCGGAGCCTCGCTGGGCACGGCATGCGAAGGAGAGCACGTCACGGGGCAGGGTGTGCAGCAGCATCCCGCGAGCGTGGCCATCGACAGGACGAGGAGCGCAGCAGGCCCGAGGAGCGCGCGCATGATCAGGCGTCCTCATCTTCCGGTGTGCACGCTTGCATCCCGACTCCGCCCCCACAGCCAGGCGTCACCCTCAGATCGCTTGCCCGCCGTGCAGACCACAGGATACAGGATTGAAACACCGCCTCCCGTCGCTGCGTCGCATTGAGGTGGGGCAGGAGCGCACGATGCACGACGACCGGATGGATCTTGGCAACTACTCGCTCGACCGCAGGGGCTTCCTTTGGGTCGCGACGGCGGCGAGCGCCGCGTTCTTCATGACGCCGGAGGCCTTCGCGAAGGAGCTCACGAAGACCCCCACCCAGACCGAGGGCCCCTTCTATCCCGATCGCCTGCCGCTCGATCGCGACAACGACCTCCTGATCATCAACAAGGCGACCAAGCGCGCCGCCG
>JASJDY010000023.1 GCA_030065025.1 Planctomycetota bacterium | reverse complement strand
CGCACGCCGGGCAACATCGTCGAGCGCGGCAGCCACGTCGCCGAGGGCGACGTCGTGCTCGCGCGCGGCACCCCCGTCAGCCCCGCCGTGCTCGGGGCGCTGGCCTCGGCCGGCTTCGCCCATCCCGCCGTGGCGGCGCGGCCGCGCGTCGCCCTGATCGGTACCGGCAGCGAGCTCGTGCCCGTCGACCACGCCCCCGGTCCCGGTGCGATCCGCAACAGCAACAACGCCGCGCTCCTCGGGCAGTGCCTCCGGGCCGGCGCCGAGCCTGTCGACCTCGGCATCGCGCGCGACGAGGAGGATGTCCTGCGCGCGGCCATCCGCCGCGGGCTCGAGCACGATGTCCTCGTCCTCTCGGGCGGCGTCAGTCGCGGCGACCTCGATCTCGTGCCGGGCGCGCTGGAGGCCGAAGGCGTCACCTGTCTCTTCCACCGCTGGTCGGTGCAGCCCGGCGGACCGATCTGGCTGGGTGTGAAGGACGCGACACCCGTCTTCGGTCTGCCCGGCAACCCCGCCGGCACGTTCGTCGGCTTCGAGGTGCTCGCCGTGCCCGCGCTGCGCGGGCTGCTGGGCATGGGCATCGATTCTCGGCGCACGCTGCGCGCGCGCTACGAGGGGCCGTGGGGCAAGTCGGGGCCGCGGCGCCGGTACCGGCCCGCGCGGCTCGAGACGACGGTGGACGGCGTGCTGCTGGCGAAGTCGGCGTCGTGGAAGGGCTCGGGCGATCCGTTCGGTCTTGCCACAGGCGATGCGCTGGTGGTGCTGCCGGAGGAGGCGCCGGCACCCGAGGACGGGCCGGCAGTGGTTGACGTCATACCCCTGCACGAGGCCGACATGCTGTGGGGCGGGCGATGAGCGACGACCTCCCCATGCCGAGTCCCGATGCCGATGCCGATTCCGGAACGAGCGGCGCACGCAAGCGAGCGCCGCGTCCGAAGGGCAACCCGTTCACACGCCTCCTGGGCGCCTACTTCCACGAGGGCGCCTTCGGCTACCTGGGCTTCCTCTGCATCGGGCTCGCCCTCGACCTGCTCGCGCTGCCGCCGGGGCCGCTGCCGTTCCTCATCCTGATCGCCGACGTCCCGTTCCTCGTCATCCTCTTCTTCCAGGACGGCAAGCGCTGGAAGCGCTGGGCCTGGATGTACGGGATGCTCCACTTCGGCTTCGCCCTGCGTTGGCTGGGCGAGATCCATCCCGTGCAGGTGGTCGGTGCCGCGATGGTCCTCGGGCCCGTCTACCTGCTGCTGGGCGCCGCCATCCGCTGGGCGGTCCGCGCCCGCGCGCCCTTCGTGCTGGCCGTCGGTACGGCCGTCGTCGCGGAGGAGTTCGTCCGCACGTTCTGGATGGGCGGCATGCCCTGGCCCTCGCGCTCGCTCTCCTTCGCGAGCGGCATTCCCTTCGACCTGGGCCTCTCGTGGCTCCTGCCCGCGGCGTCGTGGTTCGGCGCCTACGCCTTCAGCTTCCTCGCCGGCATGACGAGCGCGGTCGTCTACACGGGGCTGCGGCTCCCCGATCAGCTCCCCGAGGAGGGCTCGCGGCGGCGTCTGCTCCTCGCGGCGCTGCAGCCGGTGGGCGTGCTCCTGGTCCTGCTCGGACTGGCGGCGAGCGGGCACGCCTACCTCCAGAGCGGTCAGAGCGAGAAGCCGGAGACCGAGGCGGCGCTGGTCGCCATCCAGGCGGACATCCCCCAGAGCCTCAAGCACGGCAAGGAAGGCGACACGAAGGAGATGTTCGATCGCCACCTGAGCCTCTCGGCGACCGCCGTGCGCACGCTGGGGGCGAAGAAGGTGCTCGCGATCCTCTGGCCCGAGACCATGGTGCCCTATCCGTTCCTCGGCTCGGCGCTGGCGCACCGCTTCCCCGACTTCTGGGAGGGGCAGGTGGGGGTGCTGCGACGCCTCAAGGACGACGTGCCCGAGGCGCAGCACCTGCCGTGGCTGCTGGGGGTGATCCACAAGTTCGAGCGGCCCGGCCAGAGCCACTGGAACCTCTGGGTGGATGAGGCCTACGGCACGCACGACTCGCTCTTCCTGCTGGATCCCTCGAAGGGCCCCGACATGGACGAGCCGATGCCCATGCCGCCGCCCGCGGGTGAGAGCCCGCCGTGGGAGATCGCGCGCCACGACAAGACGAAGCTGGTGCCCGGCGGCGAGTACACGCCGCTGGGGGAGGTGATCCCGCCCCTGCGCTGGTTCCGCAACTTCGTGAGCGTCATTCCCGAGCTGGATCCGGGCGCCGAGGACCAGGCGCCGTTCGAGATCCAGGACGGCGACCGCACGATCAAGATGGGGACGATCATCTGCTTCGAGATCGCCTTCCCCGCGCGCTGCCGGGCCTGGCGCCGCTCAGGCGCGCAGGTGCTGCTCAATGCCGCGAATTACGGCTGGTTCGGCGAGACGGGCTTCCGCTGGCAGGTCGCCGGCCTTGCCCGCCTCCGTGCCGCCGAGCTGGGCGTCACCGTGGTCATGGCGGGCAACACCGGGCCGACCGCTTTCTACGGTCCGCGCGGCGAGACGTACGGCCGCTTCCGCGATCCCGCCGAGCCCGAGGATCGGGCTGCGGGACCGATCGAGACGACCCATCGGCGGGGCTACGCCTACGCGCCATTGCGCGTGGATCGCGAAGGAATGACCCTCTACACGCAATGGGGCGACTGGCCCTGGCTGCTGCCCGTGCTCGTAGTCCTGCTCGCCGGAATCTTGCGGCGCAACAAGCGCTCGCAGATCGAGGGGGCCTCCGGCTAGACTCCGGCGTCCGCCCGGCAGCCCTGGAAGGCATCTGTCAGGCAGGCGTCGGTATGGTTCTGGACACACGCCCGGAATCTGAAATGCTTTGACTCGCTTCGGGTCATTTGCCATAAACCCCGACGCTTGCGCGAGGTAGGTGCCCTCTAGGGAGGGGGGCGTACTCTCGCATCGGTCGAGTTCCGGCGGGTCCCTGAGGGAAGGGCGCCGCGAGGAGTATTTCATGAGCACCGTCGCCAAGATCCTGGTCGTGTTGAACCTCGGCCTGGCCGTCTTCTTCCTGGCCACCGCGTCGAACTTCCTGGGGCAGCAGGACAACTACAAGCAGAAGCTTGCTGACCAAGAAGAGCGTTACACCACCGACATCGGTCTGAAGGATTCCGAGATCGCCGAACTTCGCGGTCGTCTCCAGTCCGCTCAGGGCGAGATCAACAAGCTCTCCGGCGAGCGTGAGGTCGCACAGGCCGAGAACGCGCGCATCGTCGGCGAGGTCACGCACCTGCGTGAGGCCTACAACCAGCTGTCCGCCAACGCGACGAAGAGCTCGCGTTCGGTCGAGCAGCTCACGAAGAGCCTCGACGCGGCGCGCGACATGAACACCAACCTGCAGACCGACAACAACAACCTGCGCGACAACCTGAAGGCCGCGCAGGACGACCGCGACGCGAAGGTGGCGCAGGTCAACGCTCTGCAGCAGCAGCTCGGCAACGAGACCGAGAACCGCAAGAGCCTCGAGGGCACCCTCGCCGGTGCGCGCGAGACCATCGAGCGTCAGGACTTCAAGCTGCGCTGGTACGCGGACCGCTTCCCCGGTGCCGTCGCCTCGGCCCAGCCGGCCCACACGGGTCAGATCCTGGCCGCCGACAACAAGGCCAACGTGTACGTGATCTCGCTCGGCGAGGAAGACGGCGTCAAGGCCGGCTTCACGTACATCGTGTCCCGCGGTGGCGAGTACATCGCCACGATCCAGATCGACGACGTCCAGGCCAAGCAGTCGGCCGGCCGCGCGATCAAGGACATCTCCAAGGCTGACGTCCGCCGCGGCGACCGGGTCATGAACGGCCAGTAAGGCCGCCAGAAAGGCAGAGCCCCATGGCTAAGAACATCTACGAAGACCACGATGAGGTCACCGAGGCTCCCCCGGAGCGTCTGAGCAGCGGCCTCATCATCGTCACCACGCTGGTGTTGATCGGCGCCGTCTACTTCATGCAGAAGGCGCTGGGTCACCACTACAACGAGGGCATGTTCGCCGACAAGCAGGCGAGCTCCACCGAGTAGCCCTCCGGCCACGACCGATCGACGGCGCCCGCGTCCGGAAGGACGCGGGCGCTGTTCGTTTTTGGGTGCCGCTCCTCGAGCCTGCAAGCCGCGACGTGAACGTGAACGTGGACGTGCACGTCGCGCTCCCGCTCGCGCTCTCGCTCGACCCACGGTCGGTGCTCCCAGGGTCGGTCGTTGAGCGAGCGCGTGTGCGAGCGCGAGCGCGAGGGCGTGCGAACGGCAGCCTTCCCGCAGGCCCGAAATCTCGCGCTTGAGTGCGGATCAAGGGTCCCCCAACCGACCTCCTTCAGTACCGGCCCAAGCCATCCCCGGGCCCCATGGGACCCCTGCCGCTCTGCAGCGTGCGTCCCCGTGGCCCCGGAGGCCGTCCCCTGGCCGGTGTACATAGACGCCGCCGAGGGAGCGGCGCGATGCCGGTCGCCGCAACCCCGACGGCGAACGGTGGGCTCGAGTCGTCGGCTCGTGCGGACCTGGGGCGTGGTCCCGGGCGGGCACGACCGCTGTCCTCGGGGGCCTGGGAAGGCGATCCATGGCGAAGATGATCGAATGGCTGGTCGGGAAGTTCTCCATCGACATGGGGATCGACCTCGGGACCGCGAACACCCTCGTCTGCGTCCAGGGACGCGGCATCATCCTCAACGAGCCCAGCGTCGTGGCCGTCAAGAAGGGCACCAACAAGGTGCTCCTCGAAGGCCGCGCCGTCGGTGACACCGCCAAGGAGATGCTCGGCAAGACCCCGGGCAACATCGTCGCGATCCGGCCCCTGAAGGACGGCGTCATCGCCGACTTCGAGATCACCGAAGCGATGCTGCGCTACTTCATCTACAAGGTCCACGACCGCACGTGGGCCGTGCACCCGCGCGTCGTGATCGCGATTCCCTACGGCATCACGCCCGTGGAGAAGCGCGCGGTCATCAACTCCGCGGAGCGCGCCGGGGCCCGCAAGGTCTACCTCATCGAGGAGCCCATGGCCGCCGGCATCGGCGTCGGGCTGCCCATCACGGAGCCCCAGGCCTCGATGATCGTCGACATCGGCGGCGGCACGACCGAGGTCGCCGTCATCTCGCTGGCCGGCATCGTGACCGCCCAGTCGATGCGCGTGGCCGGCGACTCGATGGACAACGCCATCGTCGATCACATGCGCAACACCTACAACCTGCTCATCGGCGAGCAGACGGCCGAGAAGATCAAGATCGGCATCGGCAGCGCGTATCCGCTCAAGCGCGAGATGACGATGGACGTCAAGGGCCGCGACCTCAAGCAGGGCCTGCCCCGCAAGGTCGTCGTGACCAGCGAGGAGATCCGCGAGGCGCTCCAGGAGCCCGTGCGCGGCATCGTCGACACCGTCAAGGCAACGCTCGAGGCCACGCCGCCCGAGCTGGCGGCCGACCTCGTGGACAGCGGCGTCGTCGTGGCGGGCGGTGGTGCCCTCCTGCGCGGCCTCGACCGGGTGATCGGCGAGGAGATCAACCTGCCGGTACGCGTCGCCGAGGATCCGCTGACGGCGGTGGCGCGGGGCACGGGCGTCTTCCTCGAGAAGATCCGGGATCTGAAGGTCGCGCTGGATGCGGGGGACGATTAGGTCCCTCACGGCCACGCCGGGCAGAGGCACCGGCACGGGCAGAGGCACGTCCGAGAACCTCCCTCTTGACGGGTCGTACCCTCAAGGTTGAATACAACCCATAGGGGTCAAAACACTCTTTGTCCCCAAGAGGCTGTAGGGGCGGCCGGAATCGGCGCGGGACGCGCCGATGAACGCCCGCCCGCCGGGAGGTCGCATGCGATGGCGCAAGCGACATGCGTGGGGTGCCGTGCTGGTGGCCCTCTTTGCCCTCCCCGTGCTCAAGCCCGACGGCGTCGCCCTCATCGAGGAACCCGCCGGCGCCTTCTTCGGCTACTTCGCCAAGCTCACCCCCGGCCCCAAGCTCCTCAGCGCCGACGACCACGCCGGCCCGCCCTCCGAGCTCGTCCGTGAGCTCGAGCGCGAGAACCGCATCCTGTGGGACCGCCAGCTCCGCACGCAGGAGCGCCTCCGGCAGCTCGGCGAGCTCACCGCCGCCCTGGAGCGCTCCGAGCTCGACCGCCTGCCCCGCGCCGTCCTGGCCCGCGTGCTCCGGGCTCACGATCCGTATCCCACGCGCCGCTCCATCCTGATCGATCGCGGCACGAGCGACGGCGTGCGCGTCGGGAACCCGGTCGTCATGGGTTCCGTCCTGCTGGGCCGCGTGCGCGCCGTCCATGCGCACACGGCACACGTCCAGCTCGTCACCGACCCGCGCTCGCGGCTCGAGGTCTTCGTGCGCACGTCCACCGGCGCGCTGCTTCGCGGCTACGCGCGGCGCGACGGAACCGCCGACGGCCACGACCGCCTGCGCGTCGACTTCGTGCGCCTGCGTGAGGGCATGGGCGTCATCGGCCGCAAGGCTCCGGTGTTCACGTCCAACTTCGACGAGCGCGTGCCTGCCCACCTGCTCGTCGGGCTGGTCAGCGAGGTCTCCGACCCCGATCGCGACCGCATGCCCGTGCTGTATCTGCGCCCGGCCCTGGACCTCGACCTCTCCACCGAGGTCGTCGTGCTCCAGACGCTCGAGCACCGCAGCAACGCGCCGCGCCCGCTTCCGAAGCCGGCCGCGCGCAAGCGCTGACCTCGCGCCCACCACCCGTTCCCCGCCATCGCCTGTTGCCGCTACCCGGAAGGCCGCCCGCTTGAGCCTCGTCGTCCTCCTCGCCCTGATGCTGATCGCGGCCGCGCTGCCCGACCTCATGCCCGAGGTGCTAAGCATCCACCGGCATCCGCCGGACCTCTGGGCGGTGGCCGTGCTCTACATCGCGTTCCGTGCACGCGGCTTCCGCGCCGTCGGCTGGGCCATCGCCATCGGCGCGGCGCGCGACTGCGTGTCGCTCGACCCGCTGGGCACCCACGCCTTCGTGCTGGGCACAACCGCCTTCTTCTTCTGCGAGGGACGCAGCAGTCGTGGGCGCATCGAGGGGCCGACGCGCGTCGCGCTCACCGGCCTCGGCGTGCTGGTCGCCGGCTGGATCTACCTGCTGCGCATCCTGCCGCTCGGCGGCGGCGTGGTGACGTTCGGCGCGTTCGTCGCCGCCGTACCCGTCGCGCTGTGGTCCGCGCTCCTCGCCGCGGGGCTCTACGCGCTGCTCGACCGGACCAAGGCCCTTGACGAGGTGTGTGGGAGGACCCGTGCGTTTCCGGCGTAGGCTCATCTTCCTGTACGTGGTCTTCTGCTGCGCGATGGGCGTCGTGTGGCTGCGCGCCACGCAGCTGCAGCTCATCGACGGCGACGTCTGGGCGCAGGCGGCCCGCGACATGCGCACGCGCACCGAGCCGCTCCCGGCCCTCCGCGGGACCATCGTCAGCGCCGACGGCGTCGTCCTGGCCGAGGACACCCGCGTCTTCCAGCTGACCGTCGTCAGCTGGGACTGGCAGCGCCGCGCCCGCGTGCGCTGCAGCGGCTGTGGCGCGATCTACCACCCGCGGCTCCGGCGGCTCTCGAGCGGCGAGCTCGAGCCGCGCTTCCGTCGCAAGTGCGCGTGCGCCCGTCGGGCGGCGGGCTCCCGCGGCGTCGACGCCTATCCCCGCACCCGGGATCCCGAGGAGGTGGCCCGCCTCGAGCGACTGCCCAACGACGACCTGAAGGCCCTCGAGAAGGCCCTCGACGTCGAGCCTGGCACGATCGCCCGCCTCGCGAACGAGCGCGTCGCCGAGATCATCAAAATGGTGAAGGCCCGCCGCGACCGGATGGAGGCCGAGGGGGACGACACGGCGTTCCGTGAGAAGCGGCTCGAGCTCTTCGAGCGCGACCTGCTGCAGCGGCCGCACGTCATCGTCGGCCGCATGCCCGAAGAGGCTGCGCGGCTGGTGCTCACGGCCGAGGATGGTCGTTATCACGGCCTCGAGGTCCAGAGCGCGCTGCGCCGCCACTACCCGCTCGGTGACTTCGCCGCCCAGCTTCTCGGCTTCACCTCCCAGCTCGGGCCCAACGAGTACGACAAGCTCAAGGCACAGCACGGCGACCGCATCGGCTTCGCCACACGCGTGGGGCGCAAGGGCCTCGAGCGCGGCCTGAACTGGGAGATGCATGGCACGCCCGGCTTCCGCAAGCTGGAGCTCGACGGCAGCGGGCAGTGGGGGCGGGTCGTCAAGGAGCAGCTGCCGCGCCCCGGCCCTCCCGTCTTCCTATCGCTCGACGCGAAGTCGAGCGTCATGGCGCAGGAGATGCTGTTCCACGGCAAGCGCTCGCGGCCCGGCGGCTACACCCCGCTGGGGCGGGCCTCGGGCGCCTTCGTCGCGCTCGACGCCTACACGGGCGAGGTCCTCATGTGGGCCGAGGCCCCGCGCTACGACATCAACGAGGACCTCGACGAGCTCTACGACCGCAGCGTGATTGAAGCGGACGCCGACAGGGACCTCGGCATGTGGGTCCCGCGTCATCCCGACGCGCTGCGCATGACGCTCGAGGAGTGGCGCCGGAAGCTCGCGCAGCCGGCTCCCGTCAGCCTCAGCCGCGTCGCGCAGATCGCCGTCGAGCCCGGCAGCACCATGAAGCTCTTCAATGCGCTGGGCATGCTCGAGAGCAAGCTGCCGCTGCCGTTCCGCATGTACAGCTGCAGGCCGGGCCAGCACGGTCCCGGCTGCCACGGCTCGCACGACGTGGACCTCGTCGGGGCGATCATCCACTCGTGCAACCGCTACTTCGCGTTCTCGGTGCGCGACTCGCGCAACTGGCCGACGTACCGCCGCCATCTCGGCGAGTTCATGACCAAGCTCGGCTTCGGCCAGAAGCCCACGGACGAGGTGTCGGAGTGGTCGGCCGGGCAGTGGCTGTGGGATTGGGTCGACTTCACGATGCCCACGCTGCTCGAGCGCGTGCGCCAGGAGCTGCGAGAGAAGCTAGGCGAGAAAGCGCCTGAGATCGTGCTGGCCGGCCTGCCCTCGACGCCCGAGAGCCTCGGAGGCGATCTGGACCGCGTCGTCAAGCGCATGACCGGCGTCGTGCTCTGGACCGCGAAGAAGACCGGTGCCCGCAAGCTGCAGATCAGCGTGGAGCGCCTGCAACGCGTCGATCGCATGGTCGACGTGCGCTTCGGCGTCCGCAGCGTGGACGCGAACACCTGGGTGGAGATCCCGGGTACGGATGCCGGTCGCCTGCCCCCGGCCCTGGCCGATCTCCCCAAGACGAAGAAGGGCATTCGTGGCCACTTCGAGCGCGACGGCACGGTCTGGTACATCTCGCGCCTCGTGCGCCGCATCGGTCGCAAGGACAAGACCGAGCCGCGCGTCATCCCCGCCGACGACGGGCGCAACGTGGCGATCGGTCAGGGGCCGGTCCTGGTCACGCCGCTGCAGATGGCGCGCGCCGTGGCCGTCTTCGCCAACGGCGGCCTGCTCGTGGAGCCCCACGTTGCCCGGGCGTTCGGCGACAGCCGGCGCGCGCCAAAGACCACCCGTCTCCAAGTGAATCCCGCCAACCTCGAGATCGTGCGCGAAGGCATGTACGGCGTCGTGAACACGACTGAGGGCACGGCCGACACCGCCGACTGGCACCTCGTGCCCGCGACGGTGTACGGCAAGACCGGCACGGCGCAGGTGGGCAAGACCTGGAAACCGTTCGACCCCGATGGCCCGGACGACGAGGACATGACGTGGCACCACTGGTTCGTCGGCTTCGCCGAGGCGCCGGGCATGCGCACCATCGCGTTCGCGTGCGTGCTTCACGCACGCTCCGAGGGCGGCGCCGGTGTCACGTCCGCGCACGCCGTCGCCGACATCCTGTCGCGCTGGTACGACTCCGACGTGGCCAGGAAGGCGCGGTAGACGATGCGCGAGATGACCCTCGGCGATCGGCTGAAGCAGGCCGACTGGCTGCTGCTGGGTCTCGGCGTCCTGCTCGCGTTCGCCGGCGTGATGGGGGTGCAGACGGCCGAGGACGGCCGTGTCACCTACGGCTCGATCCAGATGCGCTGGGCCATCATCGGCGTCACCGTCTGCCTGCTGATGCTCGCCGTGCCGTACCGCTTCGTCGTGCAGTGGCGCTACCTCTGGTACGTGGGCGCGGTCATCCTGCTGCTCGCCGTGCTGGTCGTCGGCCGCGGCAAGAGCGCCGGCCGCTGGATCCAGCTCGGCGCGTTCCGCATGCAGCCCAGCGAGATCATGAAGCTCATCCTCGTGATCACGCTGGCCGGCTACATCCGCTACGAACGAAGACACCGCACGTTCCGCGGGCTGTTCACGCCGTTCGCGATCACGCTCATCCCGTTCATGCTCATCATGAAGCAGCCCGACCTGGGGACTGCCCTGCTGCTGCTGCCCGTGCTGTTCGTGATGCTCTACGTCGCCGGCGCGAACCGCGCGCACCTCGGCATCGTGGCGAGCGCAGGCATGGTCGCGGCGTTGGTGATGTTCTTCACGCCGGGACTGCTCAACGAGTACCAGAAGGACCGCGTGCGCGCGTTCCTCATGCAGGGCAGCGACGACACCGCCCTGCTGCGCAGCCACAACCACCAGATCGAGCAGAGCAAGATGGTGGTGGGCACGTCCAAGTTCATCGGTCGCGGCACCGGCGAGGACACGAGGGAGTCGATCCGCTTCCTCCCGGAGCGCCACTCCGACTTCATCTTCCCCGTGATGATCCACGCCTTCGGGCTCTCGGGCGCGACGCTGCTGTTCATGATCTACCTGTTGTTCATCGGGTTGATCCTGCGCACCGCGCTGAAGGTGCGCGAGCCATCGGGCCGTCTGCTCGCGGTGGGCGTGGCGACGGTGTTCGCGTGTCAGACGGTGATCAACCTCTGCATGACGCTGGGCCTGCTGCCGATCGTGGGCATGCCGCTGCCGTTCCTCTCGTACGGCGGCTCGAGCCTGCTGACGTCGTTCGCTGCGCTGGGCCTCGTCCTGAACGTGGGCTCGGACCATCCGGTCGAGTTCGGGCGGGGCGACTTCGACTAGCCCGCTGGTTGCCTGAAGCGCGCGTCGGCCGTGCGGCAAGTCGTGTGGCGCTGAGGTGTCCGCCACAGCGGTTCGACAGCAACAGGGCTGGCACAACCGCGTGTCTGTCCACAAGCGCGAGCGCGAACTGGCCCAGGTAGGCCGAACTCCAGCGCTTGACGTTCGATCGGATGGCGCTCTGCCTTGGGCACACGCCTTGCTCCTGACCAGGCGGCTATAACGATCGGATTATGCGATGAAGAACCTTGTAATGGGTGTGGTGATCGTTGCTGCCTTCGCGCTCCTGCCGTTCGCGACATCGGGCTGCGGATGCGGTAGTTCGACGCCAGGTACGAATCCGCTGCTGGCGAGCTACACGTTCACGACTGCGGAAGACTTCAAGAGGGGCACCCTCGTCAATCTCGAGGCGCCCGACGGCTATGTACGACTCAGTGAGGAGACGTCCACCTTCCCCTTCATCTGGATCGCTCTCTCCAACCGCAACACGGTCTGCCGGATCGACACTCGCACCGGCGAGATCGTGGGCGAGTACCGGACGGCACCGGAAACGGCCGGCCGTACGAACCCGTCGCGCACGACGGTGGGCCTCGACGGCAGCGTCTGGGCCGGCAATCGCGCTGATGGGTCCGTCATCCACATCGGCTTGCTCGAAGCCAACCAAGGCATCGACCGCAACGGCAATGGCGTCATCGACACCTCGACCGGCTACGGCGATGTTCTCCCCTGGCCGAACGCCGGTGGCGTCGACACGAATGGCGGCGTGAGTACGGCCGAGGACGAGCTGATCATCCACTACGTGAAGACGAGCGCCACGGCGACGCGGCATGTGTCCGTGAATGCCGACAACGACGTCTGGGTGAGCGGCATCTTCGGTAGCAACGACGCTACGTTCGACCTCATCGACAGCGAGACCGGCATGATCGTTCGCACCGAGGGCCCGTTCGAAGCAGGCGGCTATGGTGGCCTGATCGACGGGAACGGCGTCCTCTGGTCCGCAGACACCGGCAGCCAGCAGATCCTGCGCTGGGACCCCAACGCGGCGTTGTCCCCGACCAATCCGCAGTACCTCGATGTCCCGAACTACGGCCTTGCGATCGATCCATTCGGCAACATCTGGGTCTCGAACCTGGGCTGGGACAACAACGTGCGCAAGCTCGCACCTGACGGCACCGTGATCGGGACGTACCCGTACTCGCAGGCCGCCGGCACGAGCACCCAGGGGCTCGCCGTGGACGCGAACGGGCACGTCTGGCTCAGCGACTCGCTGTTCGGCGGCACGGAAGTGACGCACCTGCTCAATGACGGCACCTTCGTCGGCAACGTCAGCGGTGTCGGCGACGGCAGCACGGGGATTGCAGTCGACTCCCAGGGCAAGATCTGGTCGGCGAACATCAATGACAGCAACGCGAGCCGCATCGATCCGGCCGCGGGTCCGATCGGAGCGGACGGCGTCACCCCGATCGGAGCCGTCGACCTGACCGTCGATCTGCCCGCGAGCGTGGGACCGCCGGCACTGCCCATCGCCAGCCCCTACAACTACAGCGACATGACCGGCGCGGTCGCGCTGAGCAGCACGTCGGTGCAGGGGACGGTCACGTTCGTCATCGACAGCGAGGAGGACGGCTACGCTTGGGGCGACTGCACGTGCAACAACGAGCCCGAGGGCGCCACCCCCGGTGACTCGTCCATCGTGATGGAGGCACGCGCCGCCGACACGCAGGTCGGCCTGGGCGCCGAGACGTTCGTTCCCGTCACGCCCGGCACGCCCGCGGGCCTCGTCGGTCGCTACATGGAGATCCGCGTCCTCCTGCTGGCCGCCAGTGACGGCACCAGCCCGACGCTCTCGGATCTGATCGTGTACGCGATGCCCCCGTAGGCCTGCGACTCGACCAAGTCGACAGCGCGGTCCGCAAGGCCGTCCTGCACTTCAGCGCAGGACGGCCTTGTTCGTTCCCGGCAGCTCGCGCTGAATCCCGCCGGCCTGGGCGCCTTTGCGGTTCATCTGGGATCCATGCGGCCGCACGATCGCCGTAAGGACGGGTAGACTCGCCACCTCACCCAGGAGCCCCGCATGCGCCCCGGTATCGCCATCCTCCTCTCGACCGCGATGCTCGCCCTGCTGCTCGCCTTCCTCTTCGCCAGCCGCGGTGCCGGCGCCAACCAGGGCGCGGGCGCGTCCCCGCTGTGGGACGAGGGCATCGAGGCCTTCGTGCGGCGCAAGGTCGCCTTCAGCTACGTCGACGAGCTCGACGAGGCCAAGGCCCGCGAGGCCTTCCACCGCGCGATGGATGCCTACGTCGGCTTCGACAGCTACTGCGACTTCATCCCGCCGGAGGAGTACCGGCGCTGGAAGTCCGACACCGCGGGCCGCTACGCCGGCCTCGGTGTCAAGATCCAGTCGGTCGAGGAAGGCCTGCACGTCGTCGGGGTCTTCCCCGATGGACCGGCCGCCAAGGCGGGCATCCAGATCGGCGACACGATCGTGCGCGCCAGCGACAAGCTGCTCGCCGGCCTGGGCGTCGAGGAGATCACGCCCCTGCTCAAGGGCACGCCGCGCTCGGTCGTTCGCGTGGGCCTGATCCGCGGGCCGCGGCCGGACAAGGGACCGGCCCAGGGACCCGAGGTCGAGGTCTCGGTGACGCGCGCGATCATCCGGCCACCCACGATCTTCGCCCGTCGCGTCGGCCCCGACGGCCGCTTCGTGCAGGTGCGTCTCACCGACTTCACCGAGGAGACGGCCGAGGAGTTCGATCGCGTCCTCGACCGCGAGGCGAAGGCGAAGCCGGTCGCCGGCATCATCCTGGACGTGCGCCACAACGGCGGCGGCGTGCTCGGCATCGCGGTGCGCGTCGTCGATCGCTTCCTGCGCAAGGGCCAGCTGGTCGTGCGGATGGAAGGGCGCGGCTCCGACGCCACGAAGAACTACACCGCATCGGGCCGCAAGGACAAGTACCTCGACCTGCCGCTCGTCGTGCTCGTGGACCGCTTCAGCGCGAGTGCCAGCGAGATCGTCGCCGGCGCGCTGCAGGATCACCGCCGCGCCGTGCTGGTCGGCGCGCGCACGTATGGCAAGTTCCTCGTGCAGAGCGTGATGGAGATCCCCGGCAAGAACGCCGCGGTGAAGCTGACGACCTCGCGCTACTACACGCCGTCGGGCCGCAGCTACCAGGGACCGCCGCGGCAGCCCGGCAACGAAGAGGAGCACCCCGAGGGTGCGGGCCTGATCCCCGACGTGCTGGTCGAGCTGACGGAAGAGCAGAAGACCACCCTGCGCCAGTTCTGGGTGAACGAGGAAGGCCGGCCCTGGAACGAGATCAAGCGCTGGCCCGAGATCGCGGATGACTACGTCGACCCGCAGCTCGAGCGTGCGCTGATGCTCCTCCAGGGCGAGCTGGTGCTGCAGCAGATCCAGCGGGGCAGCCGAGGGTCGCGCCGCAACGGCTAGCGCCGTGCCGGTGCCGGTGCCTCTGCCCGGCTCTGACCGTGCCCGGCGATGGCGGTACGAGGCCCGGCGATCAACCCACGCCCCCCGGACGCCGGATACGGAGCCAGGTTCGCGATTCCGTCACATTGCCCAGCGCCATACGCCGTCCGCGCGTCCCCGGCGGCAATGTGACTGAATCGAACCAGGCTCCCGCCGGATACGGAGCCAGGTTCCCGATTTCACCACATTGCCTCACGCGTCCTCGCTGATGGTGGGCTCACTGCGGCAATGATGGTGAAATCGAACCAGGCTCCTTTTGGAGGTGAGACCATCGTTTGATGCTCGTACTTGGTATTGACACCAGCTGTGACGACACGGCCGCGGGGGTGCTGCGCGCGCCCCGCGAGATCCTCAGCAACGAGGTCGCCACCCAGTACGACCTCCACGCCGCCTTCGGCGGCGTCGTGCCCGAGATCGCCAGCCGGGCCCACGCCGAGCGCGTCACCCGCGTGATCGAGCGCGCATGCGACAAGGCCGGTGTCGCCCTCGGCGACCTCGACGCGATCGCCGTCACCAACCGCCCGGGCCTCGTCGGCTCGCTCATGGTCGGCGTCGCGGCGGCCAAGAGTCTCGCGCTGGCGCTCGACATCCCGCTCGTCGGCGTGCACCACATCGAGGCGCACTGCACGGCCGCCATGGCCGAGCACGAGGACCTCGACTACCCCTTCCTCGCGCTCGTCGCCTCCGGCGGGCACACGGCGCTCTACCACTGCCGCGAGCCGAACGTGGTGGAGCTTCTCGGCCAGACCATCGACGACGCGGCCGGCGAGTGCTTCGACAAGGTCGCGGTCATGCTCGGCCTCGAGCAGCCCGGCGGTCCCGCCGTCAGCCGCCTCGCCGTGGACGGTAATCCGAAGGCCGTGCGTTTCCCGCGCGCGCGCGTGAAGGATGACCCGCTCGGCTTCTCCTTCTCCGGCGTGAAGACCGCGGTCCTCTACTACCTCAAGGGCCCCGGCGGCAAGCGCGACCAGCCCGATCGCGACGACCTCGACGTGTCCTACGGCGACGTCGCCGCCTCGTTCGAGCAGGCCGTCGTGGACGTGCTCGTGCAGCGCTCGCTCCGCGCCGTCGAGCAGACCGGCGTGCAAGACCTCGTCGTGGGCGGCGGCGTCGCGGCGAACCGGCGCCTGCGTGCCGACCTGCACGCCCGCGCGCCGGAAGGCGTGCGCGTGCGCTTCCCGAGCATGGGGCTCTGCGCGGACAACGGCGCCATGATCGCGCTACGCGGCGCCGAGATGCTCGCCGGCGGCATGACCTCCGAGCTCGACCTCGACGTGAGCGCGACGGGCGAGGCCGCGCTATGATCCGAGCGCTCGCCTTGCTCGCCCTCGTCCTCGCGCCGGTCGCGGCGCTTGGCGAGGAGGAGCGGGGCACCACGTGCGACCTCCACGCGTTCGTGGATGCCGACGACACCGGCGTGCTCGCGCTCTACGACGGCTTGCGCAAGGGACTCGAGCTGGCCCAGCTGCCGCGCGTCTGCCAGGCGGAGCTCGATCCGCGTACGGGCATCGCGGGCTTCCTGGAGCAGCTCGCCGCCGAGGCCTCGCTGCTGCTCACCGAGGGCCGGCCGATCGGGCCGGTCTTCGCCGTCGGCGACGTGTCCGCCGAGGCCCTCGTCGCGGCCGGCACGCGGCTGCCCCGCGTGTTCGCCGTCGAGCGCTACACGAGCGCGCGCAAGCCCCTGCGACCGCTGCCCGCCGACGAGGGCGCCGCGGTTGTGTACGCCGACCTGAGCGTCGAGGCGGTCGGCGCGCTGCTCAGGCGGCTCACCGGTACCAGCCGTCCCGCCGTCGCGTGGGCCTGGGACGCGAAGGTCTTTCCCCCCTCCGCTCACGAGCCCGTGATGGCCTTCGGGCAAGCCGCCAAGGTGCTCCTCAAGGGCGCGGAGAAGAAGGCAGGCGTGCAGGCGCTCCTGCACCTCAGGCTCGGCGTGGGGGAGCGCCTGCTGCCGTTCGACGAGGCCGTGCGCCTTGCGCGCGAGCTCGGCGTGCCCTTGATCTCCGACGATCGCGGTCGCTTCGGTCAGGGCGCGGTCGTCACGCTCGTCGCGCGCCATCGGCTCGTCGGCCGGCTCGCCGCCGACGCCGCGCGGAGGCTGCGCGCCGAGCCGGGCAAGGTGCCGGCCCCGCGCGCGGTGCCCGGCGTCGAGGTGTGGATCGACCTCAAGAGCGCGGACGCGCAGGGCGTTGCCGTTCCCCTGCCGCTGCTCGCCGGCGCCGACCGACTCAAGCGCGGCGTGCGGTTCGTGCGAGGCACCAAGTGAAGCGCTCGCTCATCACGCTTACGCTGCTCTTCGTGGGCGGCGTCGTGCTGCTCCTCGGCGCGGCCGTGGTGGGGTGGATCACCACCGAGGACGAGCGCACCGCCCTGCGTCAGGCCGCAGACGAGCAGGACCAGGCCGAGCGCTCGTTGGCCGAGCTCGCCGCCGAGCTGCTCGAGCTCTCCCAGGAGGTGACGGGCGAGCTCTCGAACCGCCACACCGAGCGGCTACGCGCGTGGCTCGAGGAGGAGCCGTTCGACCTCTATCGCCGCGCCGACGATCCCTCGCGCGTGGACGTCGAGGCGATCATGGACA
The DNA here is from genome assembly GCA_030065025.1 of Planctomycetota bacterium. Classification (GTDB taxonomy): domain Bacteria; phylum Planctomycetota; class PLA2; order PLA2; family JAEUHO01; genus JAHEIK01. Next base: position 987 of record JASJDY010000023.1, on the reverse strand, counting down.
CGCTCGTCGTCGAGGGGCGTGCCTGGGGGCGCGAGGAGAAGGCGCGCATCGCCGTGCTGCGCGAACGCATGGAGGCCTGGAGCCAGGCGCGCGTCGAGACGGCCATGACCGCCCAGCGTACCGAGGCCGCGCGTCGCGCCGAGCAGGCGGCGTCCGATCGCGCGAGCTCGCTCAGCGTCAGGCTCGGCCTGCTGCTCCTCGGCATGGCCGTGCTGCTCGCCGTGGCGCTGGTGGTGTTCGTCGTGCGACCGGTCCAGCGCCTGCGCCGCGCGGTGGACCGCATCGCCGAAGGTGACCTCGCCACGCCGGTGCCGCTGCAGAAGGGCGGCGCCGAGGAGCTCCGGGCGCTGGCCCACGACGTGGAGCGCATGCGCGACCAGATCCGCACGGCCACCGAGGGCCTCGAGGACGAGGTGCGTCGCAAGACGGCGGAGCTCGAGTCGACGCTCGACGAGCGCACCAAGGCCCTCGACGAGCTGAAGGCCACGCGCGACCGCCTCGTGCAGGCGGCGAAGATGGCCGGGCTGGGCACGCTCGCCGGCGGCGTCGCGCACGAGTTCAACAACCTGCTCGGCGGCATCCTCGGCTGCCTCGAGAGCGCGCGGGCCGAGAGTCACGACGACAGCGTCGTCGAGGACCTCGACGTCGCGCACAAGACGGCGTCGCGTGCCGCCGTGCTCGTGCAGGCGCTCCTCGACGTCGCCCGGCCGGGCCAGCGCAGCTTCGCTCCGGTCGAGCTGGGCGAGGTCGTCGCCGACGTACTCCGTGCGGCCGACCCGACGGCTTCGCGGCGCGGCATCGAGATCGCCCGTGAGGTGGGCGACGAGGTGCGCGTGGAGGGCGACGAGGGGCAGCTGCATCAGGTCGTGCTCAACCTGGTGACGAATGCGCTCCAGGCCGTGGACGACGGCGAGGCGGTGACCGTGGCGACGCGGGCGGAGGACGGCCGCGGGATCGTCGAGGTGCGCGATGCCGGGACCGGCGTGC
>JASJDY010000174.1 GCA_030065025.1 Planctomycetota bacterium | reverse complement strand
CGCGTCGACGCGGCGTCTGCGCGGTGCGCCCCGCGGTGAGCCCGAGTCGCTGCTGTGGCGCCTGCTCGACGACAGCGAGGCGCTGGATGCGGCGGAGCTGTGTCGGCGCACGGGTCTGGGGGCGGCCGAGGTCGCGGCGGCGCTCACGGCGCTGGAGCTGGATGGCTACGTGCAGCGGTTGCCGGGTGTTGGGTTCTTGCGTCGGTAGACGCGGAGCGTCTACCGACGCTCGATGGGGACGGGCCGGGCAGAGGCACCGGCACCGGCACCGGCACCGGCACGGCGCCGAACGCGCTCTACGCGAACACCAGAGACACTACGTGGATCACCACGCCGACCGTCAGCACACCGATCGTGAGGTACACGAACGAGCTCATGATCGAGCGCATGATCGTGCGCACGCCCTGACGTCCCGTGGCACCGAGCACGATCGCCACGGCGAGCATGACGGGCAGCAGCCAGACGAGGTCGATCCACCTCATACCGTCTCGCCCTCCTCGGACGTTGCGTCATCGGGGCTCGGCAGCGCCTCGTCGAGTGCCGACTCCTCAGCGCTGGCTGCGAGCAGCGCTGCCTCGCGCGCTTCGGCCTCCGCCAGCGCGCGGCGCTGCTCCTCTTCGCGCTCGTGCAGGTAGCGCTGGCGCAGCGTGGCACGCACGCGCACGTCGCGGTTGTGCTCGAGGACCTCGCCGAGCGCGTCGCAGATCGCCACCACGTTCAGCAGTCCGGCGACCGCCGCATACAACCTGCCGACCTCGAACCAGGGCATGGCGTCGGTCAGCTCGATGCCCTGCGTGAGGTAGTAGGTCGCCGCCGTCGGTCCGCCGAGCAGTGCGTGCGCCGCGAACTCGAGCGAGTACGTCTGGGGGTTCACGCACGTGTAGCCCGTCAGCGCGAGGCCGGCGTAGAACAGCCCGCCGATCGACACGAACATGAGCAGCGCCTTGAACGGCCGGCCCACGTAGAGCTGGGCGAAGCCGGGCACCAGCCAGCCGAGCACCAGCGCCGTGAACGCCGAGCGCCGGGCCGGGACGGTCGGCGCAGCGGGCAACGTGGTGGTGGGGGCGGCGGCGACGTCCATGGCAGGCTCGGCAGATTATCGGGCGACGGGCGGCGACGGCGGGGATAATCGCGCGCCCATGTCCGCCAAGGATCGATCCCCCGCGCCGCTGTGCGCCCACGAGACCCCCGTTCGCGTCCGCTACGGCGAAGTGGACCGCATGGGATTCCTCTACCACGGCCACTACCTCGTCTACTTCGAGATGGGGCGCACCGAGATGCTCCGCTCGCTCGGCGTGACGTACCGCGATCTCGAGGACCAGGGCACGCTGCTCGTCGTGGTCGAGACCGGGCAGCGTCACCTCATCCCGGCGGGCTACGACGACCACCTCGTGGTGCGCACGACCCTCGCCCAGGTACGCGGGGTGAGGCTGCGGTTCGAGTACGAGCTCCGGCGGGACGAGGACCTCCTGGCCACGGGCCACACGGTCCTCGCCTCCTGCGACACGAGCGGCCGACCCCGGCGCATGCCCACCGATCTGCGGACGCTGCTCGACGGCTATGGATCGTCTGCGCCGGCCCGCAAGGAGGGGGACGTGGGCGGCGTCCAAGGAGCCGTCTCATGAGCCGCTCGACCCTATTCGCCCTCCTGCTGGCCCTCACCTGCGCCGCCTGCTCCGGCGATGAGGCCACCGGACCGACCATGCCGCGTGCGCCCGAGCGCGCGCAGCCCCTCCGGCCCACCGACGACCCGCGGGTGCAGGGGCACATCCCGCAGATGCAGCGCGTCGAGGCGTTGCTCACGCAGTGGGACGCGCTGCGCGCCGACGGCCGCGTCGCCGAGTCCCAGCAGCTGGAGCCCCAGATCGCGCAGGAGGTGGACACCGACTTCACCACCTTCCTACGTGCGGCGGAGGGCGAGCTCGGACCGCACGCGCAGTACCTCGCGGTCGGCGCACTCGGCTTCTCGCGCCGGCCGGAGGCCACGCGGGCGCTGCTGGCGCGCCTGGCGGACCGGGAGGCGCGGCTTGTCGGCAACGCGCTCATCGCACTGAGCGTCCGCGCTGATCCCGACACGCCCATCGACGCACTGCTGCTCCGGATCGCGCCCGTGATGCCGGAGACCGTCAAGCGCTACGCGCCCGTTGCCTTGGCCAACGTGCTCGACGCCCGTACGCGTGCGCGCCTGCCGGCCGACACGTCGCGCGAGCAGATCGCGCTCGGCAAGCTCGGCGGACTCGTCACCGATCACGACGAGGTGGTGCGTCTGCACACTGCGAAGGCGCTTGGTGCCCTACGCGTCCCGGGCACGCTCGAGTACCTGCGCGTGCTCGCCGGCGATCCGAACATGCGCGTGCGCTGGGCAGCCGCGGCGGCCCTGGAGCGTCAGGGCGAGCCGGGCGGCTTCCCGGAGGTCATCCGCCTGCTCAGCGAGGTGGCACCCGACAGCAAGCCGGTGATCCGCGACGTGCTGGTGTCGTATGCCGGCAAGCTCCAGGGGCGTGCGCTGACGCAGGCGGAGATCGCGAGCCTGGGCACCGGGCCGCGGGCGTGGAGCCAGTGGTTCAATCACTGGCGTCAGCAGCAGCGGTAGCCGCTACAGCACCCCAACCGGATCCACGTCCCACGCCTCTTCCACCCCGCGCTGCGGACGCTTTGCGGCGCGCAAGGCACGCACGACTGTCGCAATCTCGCGCGGCTCCGGCGCCTTGACGATCACCTGCTGGCGGTGGAAGCCCTGCACGCGTCCGATGGGGGGGACGGCCGGGCCGAGGATCTCCGCGCGCGGACTCGCGCTACGCACGATCACCTGCTGGACGTCGCGCGCCCGATCGGCGACCGCCTCCGGACGCTTGCCACGCACCACCACGCGCAAGAGCCGCCGGAACGGCGGGTAGCCGAACTGCTCGCGATCCTCGAGCGCGCCCCGCGCGAACTTGGGGTAGTCCTGCTCCGCGGCCAGCTGGATCGCCGGGTGGTTGGGCATCGTCGTCTGGACGACGACGCGCCCATCGGCGTCACCGCGTCCGGCGCGTCCCGACACCTGCGCCAGCAGTCCGAAGGTGCGCTCACCTGCCCGGAAGTCGGGTAGCGCCAGCGCCGTGTCGGCCGACACGATGCCGACGAGGCGCACGTTCGGGAAGTCGAGCCCCTTCGCGATCATCTGCGTGCCGACGAGCACGTCGATCGCGCCGGCTTCGAATCGGCCGAGCACGTCTTCGTAGGCATCGCGCGTCGCCATGCTGTCGGAGTCCATGCGCGCTACGCGCGCATCGGGGAAGAGCGCCTCCAGCTCTTCCTCGACCGTCTGCGTGCCGACGCCGCGAAACTCGAGGCGCGGCAGCGCGCAGTCCGGGCACGCCCCCGGCACGCGCCGCTCGTGGCCGCAGAGATGACACATGGCGACGGCGTCGCTGCGATGGAAGGTGAGCGTCACGTCGCAGTGCTTGCACTCGACGAGGAAGCCGCAGCGCGGGCACGCGACGCTCGTCGCGTAGCCGCGCCGGTTCTGCAGGAGGATGACCTGACCGCCTGCGGTGAGCGCCTCGCGCATGCGGATCTCGAGCGTGCGACCGATGTGCGCGCGGCGCCGCTGGCGCTCCTCGCCGCTCGTGCGGTCGACGATCTGCACGCTCGGAAGCGAGCGGCCGCCGACGCGACGGGGCAGGTCGAGGAGCTCGTAGCGGCCGTCGAGCGCGTTCTTGTAGCTCTCGAGCGCGGGCGTGGCGCTGCCGAGCACGACGACGGCGCCCGCGGCCTTCGCGCGCACGAGGCCCACGTCGCGGGCGTGGTAGCGCGGGGCGTTCTGCTGCTTGAACGACGTCTCGTGCTCTTCGTCCACGACGAGCAGGCCCAAACGCGGAACCGGCGCGAAGATAGCCGAGCGGGGGCCGATCACGACGTCTGCCTCGCCGGCCTTGATGCGCCGCCAGGCCTTCGCGCGCTCGGCGTCGGTCATGCCGGAGTGCAGGACGGCGACCCGGTCGAAGCGGCCGCGGAAGCGCTTGACCGTCTGCGGCGTGAGCGCGATCTCGGGTACGAGCACGATCGCCTGCCGGCCCTGCGCAATGCAGCGCGCCATCGCCTGCAGGTAGACCTCGGTCTTGCCCGAGCCGGTCACGCCCAGCAGCAGGAACGTCCGATAGCGCTCGGCGTCGAGCGCCGCGATCAGTGCATCGATCGAGCGGCGCTGGTCGTCCGTGGGATCGAGCGGCTCCGTGTGCGGTGCCTCGCGCGCCGCCTCTTCCAGCGCGTCCCCGTGCGAGCGCTCCGTGGTGAGGGCCACGATGCCGTGCTTCGCGAGCGTCTGCACCGGGCTGACGGACACGTGGGCGGCGCGACAGAGGTCCGTCAGCAGGAAGCCCTCGGGATGCTTGCGCAAGCGCCGCAGGATGCGCTGCTGGGGTTCGCTCAGCTTGCCGGCCGCATCGCGCTCCACCGCCTTGGCGTCGTCGGCGAGCGTGACGCGGCGGCGGCGGTGGCCCTTGCCCTTGTGGCGCACACCGCGCGGCACCATGGCCGCGAGCGCCTCGCCGAGGGACGTGCCGTAGTAGCGAGCGATGAAGCGACCCAGCTCGAGGAGCTCCGGGCCGAGCAGGGCATGGGCGTCGGGTGCTTCGCGGACGTCCAGCACCTTGAAGTCGGGTTCGGCGTCGCCGACGCCTGCGACGAAGCCCATGAGGGAGCGGCCGCGGAAGGGGACGAGCACGCGGTGTCCGACGTCGGCGTGCGTCCTCTGCTCGGCAGGAACGCGGTAGGTGAAGAGCCGGTCCACGGGCAGGTCGAGCGCGACCTCGACGTACGCAGGGCGGGCGTCGGTCGTGGTCGGCTCAGGCGGCATGGGAGGCCCACGGTACGTCCCCGCACGGACGCGGGCGGTCTACGTCACGCTCCGAACTGCAGGACGCCGAGCACGAGCAGGCCGTAGAGCAGCGTCACGACGAGCATCCACCCTTGTGAGCGCGAGTTGATGCCTCCGCACGCCTTCATCGCGCGCTCGGCGGCGATGAACCCGACGACGGAGCCGACGGGGCCGATGAAGAAGAGCGCCGGCGTGGGATCGAACTCCACCCCACGGAGGGCGGCGGCGAGCACGGCGGCGCCGAAGCCCGCGCCCCCGACGATCAGCGCCCACAGCAACGCGATCCCAGCCCGCAGCATGTGTGTCAGGGTACGCGCGGGGCGCGTCGGCGCCGATCATCCTGTGATGCTCGCCGGGGACGGGAGCTGTAGGGGCGGGGAGGATTGGAAGGAGGGGCGCGCAGCTCCTCCTTGCCGCGCCGAAGGCGCGTCCACTCCGCGCGGGAGCGCGGAATCGACTTCGGTTGGCCGCCCAAACCCGCGTGCATGCGGCGTGGCCCCGGCGTTCGAGCCACAGGTGTTGGGCGAAGCGAACCGAAGGGCGGTTGGCCGTGCATCGGAAACGGCGCGGCGGGCGGGACCCGGCCCCGGGCCCGGGCCACGCCGGAAACGGAAACGGTTACGGAAACGGAAACGGAGTCGGCGGCGGCTTCGCCGCCTACTACCTCTCAACCCACGCCGTCAACCTGACGACCCCATCAATCCAATCCACCCGCCCGTGGATGTCGCCGCCGCTCAACATCGCCAGGAACCCGCCCGGCTGCAGCGCGCGGCCGAGCACCATCGACGCCCGACGCTGTCCCAGGAAGAACCGCGCGACCGGCCGCGCTCCCGCGGGCACCGGCCACGGCGGCGTGACCTCGGGCAGCTTCGCCGTGCCTGCCACGGCGGCGCTCACGTAGCCCTCGGCGGCTTCCTTCGCGCTCGGCCCGAACGTGAGGACCTCCGCACGCCGGACCTTCCGCCGCTCGACCGTGCCCGCCGGCACCTTGCGCTGGATCGTGGTGTCGCCCACCGTGATCGGCGCGGCGCCGGCCGGCAGGATGGCGGAGGTCGCATCCCCTGCAGGCACGGGCAGGAAGGCCGACAGGTCGGGGATGCCGCCCGCCAGGCCCACGGTCATCGCGTATCCGGTGCCGAGCCCGCGCTCGCCCCAGATCACGAGGCCGTCGGTGGGGGCCGCTGCGCCCAGGCCGCCCAGGGGATCGGCGCCTTCCTGCTCCTCGACGAAGCGCAGGCCCGACGCGCCCAGGAGCTTTGCCAGCGCTGCCCGGCTCGCTCCGCTAGGCACGGCGAGCCACGCCTGGGCGGTGGGGGGCGGAGGCGGTGCCGCGGACGGCGTCGTGGAGAGGGCCGTGAGCGCCTCCACCAGCGCCGTGCCCGCTGTCGGCTCGAGGTCCACCCGCAGCTTCTTCTGGTTGTGCCAGGCCCACAGCCGCACGGTCTTCCAGCTCTGCTGGATTCGCTGGACCCGTTCGTCGCCCGGCAGGAAGGCGCGCATCGCCTTCGTGCGGGGATCCAGGCGCATGCGGCCTGCGTCGACGTCGATCCCGAGCTCGCTCAGGATCCCGCGCCACGGGTACTGCTTCGCCAGCTGCAGGGCCTGATCGATCAGCCGCGGGAGGTCCGCCGCCATCGACCAGTCCTCGCCCAGGTCCGCGGCGGTGATGCCGCCCGTCCCGAGACGTCGCGTTGCATCGCGGTTGGGGCCGACGGCTGCGTACCCATGCTGGATGGTGAGGTGCTGCGCGCGGCGGATGAGACCGCGCTCCAGGAAGTCGGTGCGCATGAACTCGCGCTCGAACGCGTCGGCGTCGTCCAGACGGAAGATCGCCATCGAGGCGTCGAGCCCCAGCGAGCGGGGCAGCAGCACGAGGTGCAGCGGCGCCTCGTGGTCCACGCCTACGAGACCGATGTTGTTGCGCTCCTGCCCGACGATCTCACGCGGCGCCTTGAGACCCGGTCCTCTCGGTCCGGGCGACGTCAGGTCGAGCATGTCCAGCCCGCGGATGCGATGCACCAGGATGGCGTCGTCCGGGGGCAGATCACCGAGCGTGGGGCGCGGCGCGAGCAGGGCGTAGCCGGCGGCGTAAAGCAGGCCCAGCGCCAGGGGGGCGAGGATCCAGACGGCGGGCGGAAGTCGGCGCATGAGGCTGCTTTCCAGGGGCATGGCATGACGCTCGCGCCTGCCCGTGCGGGCGTGGCGGTGGCGAATCTTCCTGCGCCGAGGCCGGGACCCCCTGGTATCCCAATTGCATCGTGATGGTACCCGGACTCAACAGCCTGCGGGAGCGCTTCGAGGCGATCCTGCTCGACCTGGACGGCACGCTGCTCGACGGCCGCTCCGAGCTGACGACGCGCACGATGAACGCCGTGCAGGCTCTGAGGGATGCGGGCTTCCACGTGATGCTCTGCACGGGGCGTAGCCCGGCGGGCACGATCCCCTTCCATGAGCAGCTCGGCCTCGACACGTCCATCGCCGTCTACAACGGCTCGTGGATCGGACCGCCCGGCGGCGATCCGGAGCACTACATCCCGATCCCCGACACGCATCTCGAGACGCTGTTCGGGACGGAGCAGCACGCCGACTTCTCGTTCCGGCACCGCGCCGGCTGGAAGTACACGATCATGACCGACCACCCCGAGCACCATCAGGTGGCGGCGTGGTTCGAGAACGTCGTGCGCGCCGAGGGTGTCCACGAGCTGCCGACGTACGACATCCTGCGCATCAGCATGTTCTTCGACGACGCCGCGTTGAACGGCAACCCCATCGACGACCTGGGTGCGCGTGACATGCTCTGGAACAAGATCCCCGTGCACGCGCGCGACGGTCTGCGTGCCGAGATCTTCCCGCTGTCGATGTTCCCCGCCTACGAGTCGTCGACGCTGCATCTCGTCGAGGTGCAGGGCGACTCCCAGGGCAAGGCCGAGACCTTCACCTACCTCGAGCGCGAGCACGGCATCACCGCCGAGCGGACGATCGCCGTCGGCGACCACTTCAACGATCTCACGATGCTCGAGGGCGCGGGGCTAGCTGTCGTGCCCGCCAACGGCATCCCCGAGGCGCAGGCGCGCGCCGACCTGGTGATCGGCCATCACGCCGACGAAGGCGTGGCGGGGTGGATCGAGCGCGGCGCACCGCTCGAGCTGTAGGGGCGGCCGGAGGCGGCACCCGGAGGGTGGCGGCGAACGCCCGCCCGGAACGAATGCTCCAACGACGACCGTGGTCGTTGCCCTTTGCCTCGGTCGGTTGCGGCGCATGGCCATGGTCGCCGGGCATCCAATTGTGTTCGCCGGGCATGGCGCTGTAGGGGCGGGTTGAGCCCTGAGCGAGGCCTGAGCTTGTCGAAGGCCGAGTCGCAGGGCGGAATACCCGCCCGGAACGGATGCTCCAGCGACGACCTTGGTCGTTGGGTCTTGCCTCGGTCGGTTGCTGCGGGTGTGTACGCGGTTCGCAAGTGCAGGTGCAAGTGCAAGTGCAGGTGCAGGTGGTCGCCCGCCCTACCTCGGCGACTCCGCTCCCGGCAGCTCCTCCACACAACGGAACCCCGTCGTCCCGCCGCGCTCGTCGCCCTTGAGCACACGGTGGATGTAGATCGCGCCCTGGTCCGGATCGTCGCCGACGCCCGCACCCTTCACGAGCACCGCGCCGTCCTTCAGGTCCTCGAGGTAGCTCGTCACCATCTCGCGCGCATTGCCCAGCAGACCGCGCACGCCGTACGGGCTCAGGTCCTTCACGTGCGCGCCTGCCTTGCGTAGCGGCGCGACGAACTCGGCTTCCGTCCGCTCTCCGAGCGCGCCGTTGGCGATGTCGTAGCCCATCGTCGCGCCCGCGGCGAGGACCCACTCGGCCTCCGTCGGCAGCCGCACGTTGGCGCCGCGCTTCCGGCCGCGCCACGCGGCGTAGGCGCGCGCATCCTCCGGCCGCACGTCCACGACGGGCATGTCCTCGAGCCCCTTGATCACGATCGGGGCGCCGCCCTGCTCGGGATCCTGTACGAAGCCGCTACCCGGGGC
>JASJDY010000176.1 GCA_030065025.1 Planctomycetota bacterium | reverse complement strand
ACGCGCGTTGACGCCGACGCTCAGTCCCCCGTCACCGCGGCCGGCGGACGCAGGCCCTTGGTGGCGCGCTTCAGGTAGAGCAGCGCAAAGCAGGTATCGAGCACGTCCTTCGGCTCGTGCGTCGCGTTCGTCATCCAGAACACGCCGTCCTTGTCTTCCTTGCCCTTCTTGAGGCCCGGCACGGAGACCTTCTGGGGCTTCTGGCGCTTGAGGATCTCGAGCGCGCCGGGCTTGTACCAGAGGCGCTTGCCGATGAGCTCCTTGCCCAGGATGTCCATCGCCCGCTCGACGCAGTACAGGTGGTAGATGTGGTAGCCGTAGCTGCTGTGGGTGTTCGTGAACGTGGACCAGTTGGTCGCCATCCACGCCAAGCCGTCCATGATCGACTGGTCGATCTTCTTGAGCTGGCCCGAGTCGATGAGCTTCTTGCGCGCCCGCTTGTTCTTCGACAGCATCTCGCGCGCGATCAGCAGGTTGCAGACGCCGCACGCCGTCATCGAGCGCGTGGCCTTGCCCTCGGTGCCGTCGGGGCTACCGACGATGTACACGAAGCCGCGCGAGCGATCCTTCGGCTTGCCGCCGTAGCGATCGTCGTACCCCGGCATGTGGCGCTCGACCTCGGGCCCGTCCTCTTCCTGGTGCTTCAGCGTGAACTCGATGATCTCGGTCCACACGTCAGCCGGGATCTTGAGACCGAAGCGCTGGGCGCTGAACAGGGCGAGCGCCGCGAGGTTCGTGCTCGACATGTCCTGGTTGGCATGGGGCGGTGCGCGCGTCGCGCCGCGCGTCCACATGCGCCCACCCTTGCCGCCACCGCCCATCGTGAGCTTCGGCACGTTGTAGCGCCATCCGAGCCGGGCCTCGCGGGCCGGTCCCTCGACGGGCTTGCCGCGCCGCTCGACGAGCGCCTCGACCATCTCGATGAGCCACTCGCGATCGTCGCGGTCGCGGATCTTCAGCTTGCCCTTGCGCTTGGCCGAGCGGCTCGCCGATGTCTTCTTGAACCCGTCGTACTTCGCCGTGAGCGCCAGGATCATGACGGACAGTTCGTAGCTGCTCCCCGCCTGCGTGTGACGCCAGCTGAAGCCCTGGCCGTCCGTGCCGTCCCACTTCTCGGTGATCTTGTGCAGCTCACGCAGCCAGTTGAACCCCTTACGGATGACCTGGTGCTTCGGGTCGACCCCGCACTTGAGCAGCGTGTAGACGGCGAGCGCCGTCGGCCCCGCCGGATGGCGGTACTGCGGACCGGTGCCGCCGCCGTAGATGCGCGTGCCCTTCACGAGCCCGAAGTGGGCCATCTCGTTCTTGCGCGCGGTGAAGTAGTCCGGCCGAGCCAGGAGCCAGTTGACCCCCTGCTCGATGGCCTGGTTCACCTGCTTGGCGAAGGGCACGTTCTCGTCGCCCAGGTCCTTGCCGGGCTCGGGGTCCTCGTCGGCCAGCAGCGGCGCGCCGGCCGGGGCCAGAAGGAGTCCCGCCAGCAGCAGCCCGGCGACGAGCAGGGGCCACGGGCGCCGGGTGCGGGGCGAAGGCGTGTCGGTGTGGGGCATGCGGGTCTCTCGAAAAGTGACCCGGGATTGTACGGGCCCGATCGCCCCGCGGAACGGGATCCGTTTCGCGACCCGTGGCCGCGGTCCTACTGCAGGGCCGCGGCCAGCTTGGGGAGCGTCTCGTCGTAGCGGTAGTTGAGGCTCTTGTGGTCGTCCTCGAACTCGGCGTGCTCGTGCGGGACGCCCAGGTCCTTCAAGCGCGCCGACAGGATTCGCGCGCCGTGGTGGAGGTTCCACTCGTCCTTGCTGCCGCACTCGATCCACAGCAGGCGCAGCGTCTTCAGCTCGTCGGCATGACGCCCCACGATCTGCACGGGATCCCGCTCGAGCCAGCGCTCGAAGACGTCCTCGCGCCGCTCGCCCGTCGCCTCATCGAACGGCAAGTCGAACCGGTGCGGCGCATCGTCGTTCGGACTGTAGAAGTGCGACATGGCGACGATGTTCAGCGTGTGGAAGAGCTTGCCGGGGAACTTCGGCCACGCGCGCAGCTTCTCCATGAAGGCGTCCAGGCCGCCGACGGAGCGCAGGCCGTCTGCCGCCTTCGGGAAGTCGGGCGCATAGCAGTACTGGAAGTAGCTGTCGCCGCTGTGCGACGCGGCCGCGCCGAACACGTCACTGTGCTCGATCGCCATCATGAGCGAGCCGTAGCCGCCGCTCGACTTGCCGAACACCCCGCGATGGTCGCGCCCCGGCTTCAGGCGGAAGGTCTGCTCGGCCCACGGCACGAGCTCCTTCACGATGTGGGAGGCGTACCGCCCCACGGCCGGGGAGTCGATGTACTGGTTGCCGCCGACGCGCGTCATGCCGTCGACCATGACGACCGCGACGGGCGGCATGCTCGCGTCCTCGATCAGACGGTCGAGCCGCGCGGGCAGGCTCTCCTGGTACCAGTCGTAGTTGAGGAACGACAGCCCCGAGCCGGTGAAGCCGGCCAGCGCGTACAGGACGGGGTAGTCACGATCCTCCTCGTCGTAGCCGGGCGGCAGGTAGACGGGCACACGCCGGCGCGACGGGTCGCCGAGCTGGTTGCCTTCGAGGAGGGAACTCTCAACGTGATGGATCTCGACGCGTCCGGGCACCGGGCTCTCCAAGCGGGTAGGGTGAGATCGTGAATCTACGCCAGCTCGCGCCTGCCGTCCTGTTCGTCGTCGCGGTCGTCGCGTTGGTGTGGCTGGCGTGGCCCGGCCAGAAGCCGATTCCCCTCGTGGAGGTCCTCGATGGTCCGCGGCCGCCGGTGTCGGCGGACGGACGCACGCGGCCGCTGGTACTGCGAGGGCTCACCGAGCTCTTCCCGGGCGGCGGCAACGTCCTGCGGCGGGAGCGCAACGAGCTGGCGGAGCGTCACCGCAAGGCTGTGGCCTCCTGGCGTGCGGGCAAGCTCAGCCTGCGCGAAGTCGAGGGCCTGGAGCAGATGCTGTGGGTCGCGCGCCACAAGGTCGGAGAGCTCCCCGAGCAGGAGATGCACGCGCGACTGGCCGAGCTGTTCGGTCGCGAAGCGAGACGCCTCGAGATCCTCGCGGAAAAGGGCATGGCCGGGGAGCACGATCTCGCGCTCGCGCGGCTGTACACGGCCAGGGAGCGACATCTCGCGGGCATGCAGATCGAAGACGCCAAGGGGCGCGACTACGCGACGATGCGCGAGCAGTTCCTCACAGGGACCGAGCGCCGCAACCGCCTGCTGCTCGAAAGCGGGATGGGCAGCAAGGAGCACATGGAGCTGGAGTGGGAGGCACTCCAGAAGGACTTCCCGGAGCCGTAGCAGGGCTGGGGCAAAGCCTCAGCGCTGCTACGGCCCTGAGCGAGGCACGCAGTGCCGAGTCGAACGGGCCCCATCAACGTGCGTCTGCGCTCGCGCCCCGAGGCTGAACCGCCCATTCGACTCGCCACCCTTCGCCTTGCTCAGGGTGCTTCGCTCAGGGCCATTCAACGCTGAAGCTGCGCTTCAACGCTGAACGGGGATCCACCACCAGATGCCGTTGCTGCGGCGCAGGGCCCCGCTCACCTCGAGCTGCTCACCGCGGCGCAGCACGTCGTCCTGCTTGCCGTGTACGGCCTTGCCCCGCGCGACGATGCGCAGCTGCACGGGACGAGACGGATCCTTCGTCTTCGCCATGCGGATGCGAATCGCCTTGCGGGCGGTGACGGTGACGCCCGTGCTCGGCCGGCCGCGCGCGTCGGGGCGCTGCTGCTCACCACCGATGTGCACGCGCGGAGCACGCATCGCATTCGTCGCGTAGCTCGCTCCGACGTACGTGAGGGTGATGATCGTGTCGCCCTGGAACTCGGTCTCGCGCTTCTGCACGAGGCCGGGCCGCACGTTGAACGTCAGCATGGAGGCGAAGTACTCCCTGCTGGCGTACACGTCGACGGTCTCGCCGATGATCCACTGCGGTTGCTTCAACCAGCGATCCACGGGCCCGAGCGCGCGGGGGGTGAGGCGCACGTTCTTGTCCCGCACGACGTCGAACTTCGTGGGGTAGTTGACCTTCGGCGTCGCTGCGGGCCTCGTCGCGGGCGTCGGCGTCCGCACGGCGTTCGCGGCCCCCGGCACAGGCAGCCGGTTGCCCCGACAGGCGGGCAGGAGAAGCAGGACGGCGACGAGGCAGACGCAGAGGCGCATGGGAGGTGCAAGGTAGCTCGCTGCCGGTGTTGCCATGCAGACCATTGCGTGTCCTTTCACCGTTCCGTCATGAGGCCATGCACGACCGCGTCCGCGTCCACGACCGCGTCCCAATCGAGCGGTGTACGTAGGGGACGGGGTCGCGGACTGGGACGGGGCGCGGCATCAACTCTGTAACCGCTCCAGATGGTGCTTCACCCAGCGCCCCATGACGTCGCCCTCGAGGTTCACGCGATCACCGACGCTCTTGGAGCCCAGCCCCGTGACCTCGAGCGTGTGCGGGATGAGGTAGACGCTGAAGCGCTCCTCGCCGTCCTCGGTCCAGACCTCCCCCACCGTGAGGCTGACCCCGTCGACCGTCACGGAGCCCTTGGGCAGCATGTCACCGCGCAGCTCCTCGGGTAGACCGATGATCATGCGCCAGTCCTCGCCCTCGACCTCGATGGCGCGCACCGTGCCGACGCCGTCGACGTGCCCCTGCACCCAGTGGCCGCCCAGCGCGTCGCCCATGCGCATCGCACCCTCGAGGTTCACGACGTCGCCGATCGAGCGATCGCCCAGCGTCGTCTTGCGCAGGGTCTCGGGGATCGCGTCGAAGCTCATCGCGCCGCCCTCGAGCTGCGTGACCGTGAGGCAGCAGCCGTCGAGCGCCACGGAGTCCCCCACACCGAGAGGCTCGATGGGCGGCTCGGTCGCGATGCGGAGGCGCAACAGACCGTCGGGCCCGGCAGGCTCCAGGCCGTCGATGCGGCCGCGGTGGGTCACGATCCCGGTGAACATCAGGCTTCTCCTTCGCCGCCTGCGAGCAGGTCGGGCCGGCGTTCGGCGGTGCGCTTCCGCGCCTGCTCGAGACGCCACGCGGCAATCGCAGCGTGGTTCCCGGTGAGCAGCTCCGGCGGCACCTCGAGGCCCCGCCACGTAGCGGGACGCGTGTAGTGCGGATGATCCAACAGCCCCTCGGGGTTGCTGAACGAGTCCTCGGCCGTGCTGCACTCGTGGCCCAGGACACCGGGCACGAGCCGCGCCGTGGCGTCGATGACCGCGAGGGCAGCGGCCTCGCCGCCCGAGAGCACGAAGTCGCCCAGCGACAGCTCCTCGGGCTGGAGCACCTCGAGCGCACGCTCGTCGATGCCCTCGTAGCGCCCGCACACGAGGACGAAGCCGTCGGGCGCGGCCGCGAGCTCCTCGGCCACGCGCTGATCGAAGCGTCGGCCCTGCGGGCTCAGGACGAAGGTGCGCACGCCGTCGCCGTGGGAGGCGCGGGCCGCCTCGACGGCCTTCACCACCGGCTCGGCCAGCAGGACCATGCCCGGCCCGCCGCCAAAGGGGCGGTCGTCCACCATCTTGTGGCGCCCCTCGCCGAACTCGCGCAGGTGCACGACGTCGACTCGCACCAGCCCATCCTCCACGGCCCGCCCCAGGACGGTCTGGCGCAGGAAGGGCTCGAAGAGCTCCGGGAAGAGGGTCACGATCGAGGCGTGCATGGTGCTGGCCCGTCCGTTTCTACCGCCGTGTGGGGCGCCGACCCCGATTTCACGCGGCGCGAGAAGCCGCCCGGCCCCAGGGAACAGGCGTCCGCCCCTCGTTCCCCGTGCACGCGGCGGTCAGGAAATGCGTGGCGCCGGCGCGAGCCGGGGTACCCTCTTGGGCTGCCCCTGAGGAGGCCGCCATGTCGTCCCGCATCCGCCAACTCGATGAGTCCTACGAGCGCACCGACCTCCCCGAGGTCTCGGTGGGCGACTCCGTCGACGTCCAGGTCAAGATCAAGGAAGGCGACCGCGAGCGCGTCCAGACCTTCAGCGGCACGGTCATCCGCGTGCGCGGCGGCGGCCTCGGCCGCACGTTCACGGTGCGCCGCATCGTGCAGGGTGAGGGCGTCGAGCGCACGTTCCCCACGAGCAGCCCGGTGATCTCCGGCATCCAGATCACCCGCAAGGGTCGCGTCCGCCGCTCGCGTCTCTACTACCTGCGCGACCGCGTCGGCAAGGCCACGCGCCTCCGCGAGGTCCTCGGCGCACGCGGCGTGATCGCCGGCAAGACGAAGAGCCGCCCGGCGCCGGAGCCGGCTGCCGAGCAGGCCCCCGAGTCCGCCCCCGAGACGGCCGACGTCGAGGCCTAGAGCCGCTTGAGCAGCGTCACGGTGTGACCCGTCCGCCTCCCGCGCGAGGGGAGGCATGGGATCCCCTGCCAATCCGCCGCACGACCGCAGCGGTCGCGGTGCCCGGGCCCGCGCCCTCGGCAGGCGCGGCGAGCGCCTCGCGGCCCGCCACCTCCGCCGGTCCGGCTACCGCATCCACGCCCGGAACGTGCGCACCCCGCGCGGCGAGATCGACCTCCTCGCCGAGCACGACGGCTGTCTCGTGATCGTCGAGGTGAAGACGACGGCGAGGCCCGGCGGGCCACCCGCGCGCCCTCCGCTCCGGTACGCGCAGCGCCGGAGACTGAAGGCCGCCGCACGGTGGATCCGGACTCGAGCTCGCTACCGCCGTATCAGGATCCGCCACGATCTCGTCCTCGTGACCCTCGACGGATCGCGCTCCGTCGTTACCATCCGTCGCGACGTGTTCCGGTCTTGAGCCGGGGCGCAGGACGCGACGTTCGAGGCAGGACCGAGAGCCATGGAACGCAAGAAGATCGAGCTGCGGGACCATCTGGATGCGGAGCGCGTGATCGACCTCGCTGCGGGCACGAAAGACGCGGCGCTCGTCGAGCTGGTCGACGCGGCCGCCGGCACCGACGCCGTGGCCGACGGCGAGGCCCTGCTCCAAGCGGTCCGCGATCGCGAGGCCAAGCTGAGCACGGGCATCGGCCTCGGCATCGCCGTCCCCCACGCGCGCATCGAGTCGGTCAGCGAGTTCGTGGTGGTCGTCGGGCGTCACCCCGGCGGTCTCGAGTTCGGCTCGATCGACGAGCGACCGGTGCACATCGTCGTGCTGATCGCCGGTCCGCGCGAAGCGAAGATGCCGTATCTGGAGCTCCTCGCGCAGCTCTCCAAGCGTCTCAAGCTGGAGGACGTGCGCGAGAAGATCACGCACGGCGCTTCGGCCGAGGAAGTGGTCGCACTGCTCGTCGACGGGTAGGCGTCAGCGCGAACGTCGCACAGCGTGCACGAGCGCGCCCTCGTCGGTGGGCACCAGCAGCACGTCGCCGCTCAGTACGGGCGGGTGCCGGCGCGCATCGACCATCTGCCGCTCGAGCAGACGCGCGCGCACGTTGTCGGGTGCGCCATCTTCGTCCATCGACGCGACCCACCACGTCTCGGCCTGGTGCTCGCCCGTAAGCCGCGCAGCGCTGACGAGCAGGCCCTCGCAACGCGCGCGCACGCTGAGGACGTAGCGCCGCGGATACGCCGGCCCGCTCATGAGCCTCGTGCTCGTGCGCATGTGCAGGACGCGTCCGGCGCCTGAGCGATTCGTCGGTGCGCGGCGGCCGAGCGCCTCGTGGTCGATCGCGAAGACGGCCACGTTCACGTTGCGTCGCCCCTGGATCGGAAGACGCACGACGTAGAGGGTTCGGCCGCGGACGTACAGCCGCGCATCGCGGTCCACCGCACCGAACTGCGTCTGGTTGCTGAGCACGTCCTTGGCACCGAGGTCCAGCACGTGACGCGGCGCGCCGCCGAGGGGGTCGGGGAAGTAGAGACGCACGCGGCCGCCACGGTTGGCGCAGACGAACGGGCCGGCGGCGACCTGCGGGTTCACGTACTCCCGCACGCGCAAGCCACGGCGGTACTCCCACGCGTCCGTGTGCTCCACGGTGCACGTCGTCGTGTTGAGGATGCGCAGCACGTGAACGCGGTCGTCGCCCGATACGAGGAAGCCGCGCCCGCAGGCGACGTCGGCCTCGCGGTCGGGCTCCCAGTTCTTGCGGAACTCGCCGCGGTGGCGATCGAACGTGCGGAAGAGACCTCGCGGTCGTCCATCGCGCCGGTCCACCACCAACGCCGAGCCCGGCGACAGGGTGTGGATCCACAGCGCGCTGCCGACGGCCTCCATCCAGGTGACGTTGCCCTGCACCTCGACGCGCCAGAGCTCGCGGCCTTCCTCGAGGTCCACGGCCACGACGAGGTCCGGACGGATCCCGCGGTTGATGAGCACACAAGCGCGCCCACCGATGACCTCGCAGCGGCGCACGACACCGGGCTCGCGCCAGCGCCAGTGATCGGCTCGCGTGCGCCCTGCGGGATCGATCCACGCGAGTCCCGTGCGGCCGGGCACGAGCACGCGTCCCTGTGCGTCCGCCCACAGCGGTGCCTGGTTGACGAGTCGTCCCTGCCCTGCAGGTCGGCGGCCGGCCGTGAACTGCGTCAGCACACGCCGGCCGTCACGCCAGATGCCGACCGGGACGCTGCGCCCCGGCTCGCTCGCGGCGACGAGTTGCATGAACACGGGCAGGTCCTGCACCGGCTGCCCGGCCCACGTGTGCACCCAGTCGCCGTCGCGCACGCCGCTGCGGTCGGCCGGCTCGCCTGCGACGAGGCTGGAGACGAGGATGCCGCCGCCGGGCACCCAAGCGTCGACACTGGAGAGGCTGCCTCCGAACCAGCCTTCGTCCGGCCCGGGGAG
>JASJDY010000022.1 GCA_030065025.1 Planctomycetota bacterium | reverse complement strand
GGTAGTGGATGAACTCGTGCGCGATGACCGCGTCGTCGAAGTAGTCGGTATCGCTGGCGTCCGGCAGACCCGCGCTGCCGCCGAGGAACGCCAGCGACTTCGTGCCGTTGTTGTAGTAACTCGTCTGGTTGAGCGCGAAGTTGTTGCCCACGCGGGTGTAGGCATGACAGCGATCCAGACCCGTGCCAAGCGCCGCGGTCGCCCCGTCCCAGCACGTGATCAGGGTGTCCAGCACCGCGAAGCCGATCGACGGCCGGTTGCTCGGTCCGCCGGTGTAGGGCACGGTGACGTCGACGGTGCCGCCGACGGCGGCGAACGGCGATGAGGCGTGGAAGAACGTGTCCGTCTCGCTGTGGCTGTTGAGCGCTGGCGGATTCGCGTCGTGCACGATCAGGTCGCGGAAGGGGTCGGCCAGCGTGCGGCTGTAGGCGATGACCTCGATGGTCGCGCCGGCCGGGGGATCGCAGACCAGCGTGTAGTTGCCGGCGGCATCGGTGCTCGTGCGCCCGTAGCAGGTGCCGCTCGTGGCGTTGTGGACCTCGACGTCGACGTGGCGCGCCGGCACGGTCTCGGTGGAGGGCCCAATGCCGCCGATGCCAAGGACCAGGCGGACGTACTCGACGCGCCCGGTGAGGACGATGGTCGGACCGCCACCGCTCTCGCAGGGTCCGGCCGGCTTGTCCTCGCTCCCGCCGCCGCCGCCGCCGCACGCGCTGAGCACGGCCGCGCCGAGCAGCAGCAGGGCGAGCCGGACGTACGGGGGGCGCAGATGGCTCACGAATCGAGCGTAGCCCGGATCCCCGGGTTGGCCAGGGCCATCTGTCCTACATCGTTGCTTCGAGGTTCTGGATGAGCTTGAGCAGCGGCAGGAAGAGCCCGAGCACGATCAGGAAGACCGCGCCGCCCATGAACACGATGAGGATCGGCTCGATGATCGACACGAGCGAGCCGACGGCCACGTCGACCTCCTCGTCGTAGTTGTCGGCCACGCGAATGAGCATCTTGTCGAGCTCACCCGTCTCCTCGCCGACGTCGATCATGTTCACGACGATGTCGTCGAAGATGCCGCTCTCGCCGAGCGGCTCCGCGATCGTGCCGCCCTCCGAGATCGACTCGCGCACGCCGACGAGAGCGCTCTCCATGACGACGTTGCCCGCTGTGTGCTGACAGATGTCCAGCGCCTCGAGGATCGGCACACCCGAGGCGATCAGCGTACCGAACGTGCGGCTGAAGCGCGCCACGACGATCTTGCGTGCCAGCGGTCCGACGACGGGCAGGTGCAGCTTGATGCGGTCGTACAGCCGGCGTCCACCGCGCGTCGCGCCGATGGCCTTGAAGCTCACGACAATGAGCACGATCAGGCCGAGGATGACGTACCAGCGATCGATCAGGAAGCGCGAGAAGCCCTGCAGGCCCTTCGTCAGACCGGGCAGCTCGCCGAGCGCCGGCAGCTGACGGAACACCTGCTCGAACTTCGGGACCACGAAGATCATGATCAGCAGCAGGATGGCCATCGTGACGGTGAACACGACGGCGGGGTAGATCATCGCGCCCTTGATGCGCTTCTTCAGCCGCTCGGACTTCTCCATGAAGCCGGAGAGGCGCGCGAGGATCACGTCGAGCACGCCGCCGGCCTCGCCGGCCTTCACCATGTTCGTGTACAGCCCGTCGAAGACGCCGGGGTGCCGCGCCATGCTCTCGGAGAGCGGGGAGCCGGCCTCGACCTCGTCGGTCACCTCCCCCACCACGCCCTTGAAGGGCCCGCGCTCCATCTGCCCCTCGAGGATCTTGAGGCTGCGGACGATGGGCAGACCGGCGTCTTGGAGAGTCGACAGCTGGGTCGTGAACTGGGTCAGGGCCTTCGTGGAGACGCGCGCGCGCCGGCCGGTACGCCGGGGTGCGGCAGTCGCCGCGGGCGCGCCGCCTCGACCACCTGCACCGCGACCGCCTCCGCGGCCGCCCTTGCCCTTACCACCGGCGGGGATCTTCGGCATCCGTCGCGTTCCTCTCCGTCACAAGACGCGCCCGAGGCGCGTCGCGATCATATCTCCGCGGTCTCGCGGATGACCTCCTCGACGGTCGTGATGCCGTCGAAGATGGCCAGCAGCCCGCTCTCGCGCAGCGTCCGCATGCCCTCGCGCCGCGCTTGGCCATGGATCGCGTCGGCCGACGCACCCTCCATGACCATCTCGCGGATGGCTTCGGACATGACGATCATCTCGTAGATTCCGGTTCGTCCCTTGTAGCCGGTCCCGTTGCAGGCCCGGCACCCCTGGCCGTATGCAAAGCGCTTGCCCTGCAGCTCCGAGGCCTCCAGGCCGAGCTCGATCAGCACGTCCGGACCCGGCTCGTAGCTGACCTTGCAGCCGTTGCAGATGGTCCGGACGAGGCGCTGGGCGAGCAGCGCCTCGAAGGTCGCCGCGACGAGGAAGGGCTCGACGCCGAGGTCCAAGATGCGGGGCACGGCCTGGGCCGCGTTGTTCGTGTGCAGCGTCGAGAAGACGACGTGTCCCGTGAGGGCGGCCTCGACGGCGATCGTCGCCGTCTCCTTGTCGCGGATCTCGCCGACCAGGATCATGTCCGGGTCCTGACGCAGGATCGCGCGCAGGCAGTTCGCGTAGGTCACGCCGATCGAATCGTCGACGTTGATCTGCATGATGCCTTCGAGCTCGTACTCGACCGGCTCCTCCGTCGTGATGATCTTGATGCCGACGTCGTTCGCGTGGTTCAGCGCGGAGTAGAGCGTCGTCGTCTTGCCGGAGCCCGTCGGTCCCGTCACGAGCACGATGCCGTGCGGCAGGCCGATGAGGTGCTTGACCGTCTCCAGCTCCTGCTCGCGCAGACCGATCTGCGTCAGGTCCAGCGACACGACGGAGCGGTCGAGCACGCGGATCACGCACGACTCGCCGTACATCGTCGGCAGCGTGCTGATGCGGAGGTCCACGGGGCGGCCGCCGATCGAGATCTCGATGCGGCCGTCCTGCGGCAGGCGCGTCTCCGCGATGTCGAGGCCGGACATGACCTTCACGCGGCTGATCAGCGGTAGCGACAGGTGCTGCGGCGGCGACTCCAGCTCGTAGAGCGCGCCGTCCACGCGGTAGCGGATCTTGAAGTCGTCCTCGAAGGGCTCGAGGTGGATGTCGGACGCGCGGTCGCGGATGGCCTGGAACAGGATGTACTGCAGGAGCTTGATGACCGGCGGCGAGTTGGCCATCGCCTCCTGGTCCTCGAGGTCGATGCTAGCGCCGCGCCGCACGGCGGTCGGCGCACCCGCGCTGCTGACGACGTCCTCGACCAGCTCCTTCATGGAGTCCTGGGCGCCGCCGTAGTGCTTGTCGATGAGCTTGTTGACCTGGTCCTCGGGCGCGAGGACGCCTTCGACGTCGCCGCCCGTCATGAAGCGCAGGTCCTCGAGCACCGCCGTGTTCGACGGGTTCGAGAGCGCGACGACGAGCTTCGATCCCTCGCGCCGTACGGGCAGGATGTTGAACATCTTGGCCGTGTTCGCGTCGACGGCGCTCAGCAGGTCGTCGTCGAAGTGGACGCTGCCCAGATCGACCATCTCCATGCCGGCCTGGCGCGCCAGGCCCTGCTGAAGCGTGGCTTCGTCGATGTGGCCATTGCGGACCAGAATCTGGCCGATCTGGCCGCCTTCGGCCCGCTGGGTAGCGAGCGCCTCCTGGATCATGCCCTCGTGGACGACCTTCATCTCCTTGAGGATCTGCCCCAGGAGCTTCTTGGTGCGCGCGTAGCGGTTGATCTGCTTGGCCACTACTGGCCTCCTGCATCGAGGCCGAGCCGCTGACGCATGGCGCGCGGATCCTGGCACTTGAGCAGGGCCTGCGTGTCGTCGATCTTGCCGGCGTTCCGCAGCTCGACGAGATGATCGTCCAGCAGCATCATGCCCTGGCCTCGGCCCGTCTGGATGGCGCTGTTGATCTTGAACGTCTCGCCCTTGCGGATGTGGTTCTCGATGCCCGAGGTCATGACCATGATCTCGAAGCCGGCCTGCATGCCGGACTTGTCCGCGCGCGGCATCAGCACCTGGCTGATGACGCCGATCAGCGAGACGGAGAGCTGCACGCGCACCATCTCCTGCTGCTCGGGCGGGAACTGGTCGATGATCCGGTCCACGGTGCGGGCCGACCCCGTCGTGTGCAGCGTGCCGAGCACGAGGTGGCCCGTCTCGGCGGCCGTGATGGCCGTCGAGATGGTCTCGAGGTCGCGCATCTCACCGAGCAGGATGACATCGGGGTCCTCGCGCAGCGCGCGGCGGATCGCCTCGGCGAAGGAGGTGACGTCCACCCCCACCTCGCGCTGATTGACGATGCACGACTTGTGCTCGTGGTAGTACTCGATCGGGTCCTCGATCGTGATGATGTGCTGCTCGCGGTGCGTGTTGACGTAGTCGATCATCGTCGCCAGGGACGTGGTCTTCCCGCAGCCCGTAGGCCCCGTGATCAGCAGCAGGCCGCGCGGTCGATCGAGCAGCTCGATCACGGGCCCTTCCAAGCCGATCTGCTCGAACGTCAGCAGCTGGCTGGGGATCAGGCGACAGACCATCGCCGGCCGCCGGCGCTGCTGGAAGACGGCCACGCGGAAGCGGGCCTTGTCGCCGTGGGCCCAGGCGAAGTCGGCGCTACCGACCTCCTCGTACTCCTTCTTCTTGGCCGGCGGGATGATCTCGTCGATCAGCGCCATCGCCTCTTCGGAGGAGAGCGGAGGGTGCTTGATGTCGCGCAGCCCCCCCTTCAGGCGGAGGCAGGGCGCGCGGCCGACCGTGATGTGGAGGTCGCTGGCACCGGTCTCGACCATGGTGTCGAAGAGCCGATGGATGTCCTCGCCGATGATGGGCATAGTGGATTCTCGTCTCGCTGCTTGAATACTTCGTTACCGGCGACCGGAAGGTTGGTTTACACCGCCTGGGACCCTTCGTCCTCGCCGTAGGTGAAGACCGCGCCGGCGACGCGGAGCACTTCCTCGATCGTGGTCGTGCCGTCGAGGATCTTCCGTACGCCGTCCTCGCGCAGGCTCCGCAGGCCGCCGGAGAGGCGCGCCTGTTCCCGGATCTCGGACGTCCCGGCGCCCTTGTAGGTGAGCTCGCGGAGCGTCGAGTCCATCTGGAAGAGCTCGAAGATGCCCGTCCGGCCGCGGTAGCCCTCGAAGCGGCACTCCTTGCAGCCGACGGAGCGGTAGATCGTCCGCCCCTGCAGCTCCTCGGCGCGGAGGCCGACGGCGGCCAGCAGGGAGGCCGGCGGCTCGTGCGGCTGGCGGCAGGTCTCGCAGAGCTTGCGCACGAGGCGCTGCGCCATCACGGCCATGATCGCCGTCGCCGCGAGGAACGGCTTCACGCCCATGTCGATCAGTCGCGTGAGGGCCGACGGCGCGTCGTTCGTGTGGAGCGTCGAGAACACGAGGTGGCCGGTGAGCGCCGCCTGGATGGCGATCTCCGCCGTCTCCTGGTCGCGGATCTCGCCGACGAGGATGATGTTCGGCGCCTGGCGCAGCATCGAGCGCAGGATGCGCGAGAAGTCGAGGCCGATGTCGTGCCGTACCTCGGCCTGGTTGATGCCGGCGAGGTTGTACTCGACCGGGTTCTCGGCCGTGATGATCTTGACGTTCGGCTTGTTGAGCGTCTTCAGGGCGGCGTAGAGCGTCGTCGTCTTGCCTGATCCCGTCGGGCCCGTCACGAGGAAGATGCCGTTCGGACGCTTGATGATGCGATCGAAGCGGTCGCGATCGTCGCCGACGAAGCCGAGGTCGGTGAGGCCCACGAGACCGGCCTCGCGGTCCAGGATACGCATCACGATCGACTCGCCGCCCGTTGCGGGAATCAGCGAGACGCGGAGGTCGATGGGCCGCCCCATCAGGTTCACGGCGATACGGCCGTCCTGCGGCTTGCGGTGCTCGGAGATGTCCATCTTGGACATCACCTTGAAGCGCGTGATGACCGGGCCGACGAGGTCGCGCTCGAGGCTGTGCGCTTCGTAGCAGACGCCGTCCACGCGGTAGCGCACGCGCACGCGGTCCTCGAGCGGCTCCACGTGGATATCGGAGGCGCGCTGCGCGAGGGCCTGCTCGAGGATCTCGTGGCAGAGGCGGATGACGGGCGCGTCCTCCTCGCTCTCGTCCTCGTCCTCGAAGCCGCGGCGACGCTCCTTGATCTCGACCTTCTCACCGAGGCCGTAGGACTCGGCGCGCACGTTGTTCAGGGCGCTGGGCGACGTGAGCGCGAAGCTGAGCTCCCGGTTGAGCACGAAGCGCAGGTCGTCGGCCGTGAACGTGACCATCGGGTCGTCGGTGGCGAGCAGCAGCTTCCCCTGGTGGAGCTTGACCGGCACGATGCCGAAGTCGTTCACCACGTTGCGCGGCACGAGCTCGATGATGTCGTCCGGAATGACCGCACGGGAGAGGTCCACGAACGGCAGCTTGAACTGGCGGCACAGCGCCTTCGTGAGCTGGGTCTCGTCGATGAAGTTGAGCTCCAGCAGGGCCTTCCCGATCTTGATGCCGGGGACGCGGCGCTGGTGCTCCAGGCCCTCCTTGAGCTTGCGCTCGTCGAGGTGGCCCATGTCGATGAGGATCTGGCCGAGCTGCTTGTGGGACATGAGGCGGGCTGCGCTCCGAGCCGGTGGGGCCACGGATATAGCACACCGCGGGCCACATCCGCTACGTGACCGGCGCATGACCGCGCCGGGGCCGAATAACCGGGGGCAGAACGCCCCCTCTCGGAGGAGTGGAGATCATGGTCCGGACCCGGGTTCCCGCCACGCTCAGCGTCGTCGCCCTGCTGATGTTGCCCCTCGCGCTCGGAGGCTGTGTCCTCTTCGACCCGCCCGAGCCGACGGCCCCGCGCGCCCTCGCGCTCAACCGCGACACGCCGAAGGCGACGTACGAGTACTTCAAGACCATGGTGTCCAACAACCAGTGGGCAGCCGAATGGTCCGTCTTCAGCCCGAACTTCAAGCGCCTGCTGAACCAGTCGGTGGGCCGCAACGTGGACGCCGGTGACTACAACCTCGCGCGCACGACCGTGGCCGACAACTCGCAGGGCGACATGCAGCTGCTGCTGGGCAGCACCTATGTCGGCGAGCAGATGGTCGGCCCCAACGCCGCGGTCGTGACGATCGAGGCCGGCGGCCGGCGCCTGAGCCCGCGCCTCGTGAGGCTCACGCGCTGGGAGCTCCAGGTCGTCGGCGACGAGACGCCGTACGGCGACTTCGTCACGAGCGCCGGCGAGGCCGTGCGCATCCAGCCCGACGGGTCGGTCACCGTGATGATCCGTCCGCCGCAGTCCACGGCCGGCCTGCTGCGCACCTTCCGCCCCGACCAGATCGAGGCGTTCCGCGTCGAGTCGCAGTGGTACCTCGACGACTTCGGCGGCCTCGACGCCACGCTCGTCGAAGGCGCCGGCGACGGCCAGCCGCAGCCGCCTCGCCCGCAGGCCACCCCGCAGCCTCAGCCGCGCCCGCAGCCCGCGCCGACCGGCTGGGGCTCACCCGACGGCGCCGGCCCGCCGCAGCCGCCCGCCCCGCCGCCCGGTTGGGGCTCGCCCGACGGTCCGTCGCCCGTCGCCCCGCGTCCGCCGCGCGAGGCGCCGCCCAGCGATGGCGCGTTTGGTTGGGGATCCCCCGACGGCTAGCTAGCGCGGCGCGCCGCCCGCGGTACCGTGCCTCCCGTGACCGGAAGGACGGAAGCAGGGGCACCATTCCATGGCGACGACGCGCAAGCGGAGCGTGACGAAGAAGCGTAAGAAGAAGGCCAACCAGCGGTCGGTCTACCACTTCGGACCGGGCTTCACCCAGGGTGGCGCCGGGATGAAGGAACTCCTCGGCGGCAAGGGCGCCAACCTGGCGGAGATGTGCCGCATCGGGCTGCCGGTACCCGCCGGCTTCACCATCGCGACGACCGTCTGCGAGCGCTTCAACAAGAACGGCGGCAAGCTGCCCCCCGACGTGGTCCAGGAGGTACGCAAGGCCGTCCGGCGCCTCGAGAAGGACTCCGGCAAGGGCTTCGGCGACCCGCGTCGGCCGCTGCTGATCTCCGTCCGCAGCGGCGCCGCGCTCTCGATGCCCGGCATGATGGACACGGTCCTCAACCTGGGCCTGAACGCGGACGCGATGGAGGGCGTGGCCCGGCTGACGGGCAACCGCCGCTTCGCGCTCGACGCCCGCCGCCGCTTCATCCAGATGTTCGCAAACGTCGTCGAGGGCCTGGACCACACGGCCTTCGAGCAGGTGCTCGAGCGGGCCAAGGCCAAGGCCGGGGTCGATGCCGACATCGACCTGCCCGAAGCGGAGCTCGAGGGCGTCGTCGCCGACTACCTCAAGCTCTTCAAGAAGCTGTCGCGGCGTCCGTTCCCCGAGGATCCGGAGGAGCAGCTGCTGCGCTCCATCACGGCCGTCTTCGGCTCGTGGATGGGCAAGCGCGCCGTCGAGTACCGCCGCATCCACAAGATCGAGGGCCTGCTCGGCACGGCCGTGAACGTGCAGACGATGGTGTTCGGCAACCTCGGCCCGACGTCGGGCACGGGCGTCTGCTTCACGCGCGATCCCGCCACCGGCGAGGACATCTTCTACGGCGAGTTCCTGATGAACGCGCAGGGCGAGGACGTCGTCGCGGGCATCCGCACGCCGCAGGACCTCTCCGGTCTCGTGGACGTGCAGCCGAAGGCCTACCGCCAGCTCGAGCGCGTACGCCGCCTGCTCGAGAAGCACTACCGCGACATGCAGGACATCGAGTTCACGATCGAGGAGGGCACCCTCTACATCCTGCAGACGCGCACCGGCAAGCGCACTGCCCGCGCGGCGGTGAGGATCGCCGTCGAGATGGCGCAGAAGCGCCTCATCACGCGCGACGAGGCCGTCGCGCGCGTCCAGGCCGGCGAGCTCGACCGTCTGCTGCATCCGCAGTTCGACCCGAAGGCCGAGCGCCACGTGATCGCGCGCGGCCTGCCCGCGAGCCCCGGCGCGGTGAGCGGCAAGGTCGTCTTCTCGGCCGACGAGGCGAAGGTCCAGGCGGCCAGCGGCGAGCAGGTCATCCTGGTGCGCAACGAGACGAGCCCCGAGGACGTGGGCGGCATGCACGCCGCCGAGGGCATCCTTACGGCGACCGGCGGCATGACGTCGCACGCGGCGGTCGTGGCGCGCGGCATGGGCAAGTGCTGCGTCGCGGGCGCCGGCGAGGTACGCATCGACGAGGACGACGGCTTCTTCCGCGTCGCCGACACGGTCGTCTGGGCCGGCGACGTCATCTCGCTCGACGGGACGAGCGGCGAGGTCATGGTCGGCGCCGTCGCCACCATGCCGGCCGATCCGGGCACCGAGTTCTCGACGCTGCTGTCCTGGGCCGACAAGGCCTGCCGCAAGGACGGACTCAAGGTGCGCGCCAATGCGGACACGCCGGCCGACGCCGCCGTCGCGCGCGGCTTCGGCGCCAAGGGCATCGGTCTCTGCCGCACCGAGCACATGTTCTTCGGCGAGAAGCGCATCACGCCGATGCGCGAGATGATCCTGGCCGAGGACGAGCGCTCGCGTCGCAAGGCGCTGCGCAAGCTGCTGCCGTTCCAGCGCCGTGACTTCGCCGGCATCCTCAAGGCTATGGACGGGCTGCCGGTGACGATCCGCCTGCTCGATCCGCCCCTCCACGAGTTCCTGCCGCACGACGAGGACGGCGTGGCCTCCGTGGCCGCGGCACTCGACGTGAGCGAGGACGAGGTGCGCGAGCGCGCGCGCCGCCTGCAGGAGATGAACCCGATGCTCGGCCATCGCGGCTGCCGCCTCGGGATCACGTACCCCGAGATCTACGAGATGCAGGTCCGCGCCATCTACGAGGCCGCGGCGCAGAACAAGAAGAAGGGTCTGCGCCCGAAGCCCGAGGTGATGATCCCGCTCGTGGGCTCGGTGACCGAGTACACGTTCCTGCGCGACCGCCTCAAGGCCGTGGCGCGCGAGGTGCTGAAGAAGAAGGAGGTCACGCTGCCGGTCGTGTTCGGCACGATGATCGAGATCCCCCGCGCGGCGCTACGCGCGGACGAGATCGGCGCCGAGGCGCAGTTCTTCTCCTTCGGCACGAACGACCTCACACAGATGACGTTCGGCTTCAGCCGCGACGACATCGGCAGCTTCCTGCCGGAGTACGTCGACCACAAGGTGCTGCCGGCCGATCCGTTCGCGACGATGGACCAGAGCGGCGTCGGCGAGCTGGTGAAGATCGCCACCGAGCGCGGTCGCACGGCCAAGCCGAAGCTGAAGGTCGGCATCTGCGGCGAGCACGGCGGGGATCCGGCGAGCATCGGCTTCTGCCACGGCGTGGGGCTCGACTACGTGTCGTGCTCGCCGTTCCGGGTGCCGATCGCGCGCCTGGCGGCGGCGCACGCGGTGGTGGATGCCGTGGAGCGCGACGTCTAGATCGGGACTTCGAGCGACTCCGCCACGTCCTTGATGATCCGCTCGCGCTCGTCCGTGCCCTCTTCCGAGCCGTAGCCCGCACCCATCACACGGTGCGCAAGCACCGGCACGGCGAGGGACTTGACGTCGTCGGGCAGCACGTAGTCGCGTCCCTGCAGGAGAGCGTGCGCCTGCGCGGCGCGCGTGAGCGCGATGCTCGCGCGCGGGCTGCCGCCCACGACCAGGCGCTTGCTGGCACGCGTCTCGCGCACGAGGGCCAGCGCGTAGTCGAGCACGGCATCGTCCAGGCGGACGGCGCGCACCGCGGCCTGCAGGGCGAGGACGTCTTCGCCGCGCACGACCGGCTTCAGGTTCTCGAGCGGATGCTGCACCTGCTGAGCGCGGATCACGGCCTTCTCGTCCTCGGCCGACGGATAGCCGATGCGCACGCGCAGCATGAAGCGGTCGAGCTGGCTCTCGGGCAGTGGATAGGTGCCCTCGTACTCGTACGGGTTCTGCGTCGCGAGCACGAGGAAGGGGCGCGGTAGGTCGTGCGTCACGCGGTCGACGGTGACCTGTGCGGCGTTCATCGCCTCGAGCAGGGCCGACTGCGTGCGCGGCGTCGCGCGGTTGATCTCGTCGGCGAGCAGGACGCTGGTGAAGACCGGCCCCGGCTTGAACTCGAACGCTCCCGAGCCCTGGTCGTAGATCGCTACGCCCAGGATGTCGCTTGGCAAGAGGTCGGGCGTGAACTGCACGCGGCGGAAGTCCACGTCGATCGAGCGCGCGAGGCTGCGCGCGAGCACGGTCTTGCCGACGCCGGGCACGTCCTCGAGCAGCACGTGGCCGCCGGCGAGCAGTCCCGTGAGGACGTGGCGGATCACCTCCGGCCGGCCGAGGAAGACCGAGGCGACATTGCGCTGGAGGCGCTGGATCAGCTCGTGGGTACCTGCCGCGTCCGGAACGTCGCTCATGCAGCCTCCAACGGTTGCGGGCCGCAGCGGTTCGTCCGCGCTGCGGTCAATCGGCGGCGAGCTTCGCTGCGACGTCCGGGCTGACGTCCAGGTTCGTCGTCACCGACTGCACGTCGTCATTGTCCTCGAGCAGGCCCTGGAGCTTCATGACCTTGCGCGCCGTCGTCTCGTCGGCCTCCACGGTGGTGGTGGGCACCATGGTGAGCTCGGCGCGGCGGGCCTCGAGTCCGGCGGCCTCGATGGCGGCGCGCACGGCCTGGAACGAGGGCACGTCGGACGTGATGAGGAAGAAGGGATCGTCGCCCGCCTCGGCCTCGAGCGAGACGTCGTCGGCGCCGGCCTCGACCGCCACCTCGAACAGCTGCTCCTCGCTCGTCTGCTCCGCGAGGATCTCGATCTCACCCTTGCGCTCGAACAGATAGGCGACGGAGCCGCTCTGCCCCATCGAACCGCCGTTCTTGTTGAAGATCGTGTTGACGTCGGTGTTCGTGCGATTCCGGTTGTCGGTGAGCGCCTCGATCAGGATCGCCACGCCGTTGGGGCCGTACCCCTCGTACGTCAGCTCCGCGAAGTCACCACCGCCTGCGGCGCCGCTCGCGCGATCGATGGCGCGCTTGATGGTGTCCTTCGGCATGTTCGCCGCGCGCGCCTTGTCGATGGCCAGGGCGAGGCGCGGGTTGTCCTCGGGCTTCGGGCCGCCGAGGCGAACGGCCGCCATGATGAGGCGCGAGATCTTGGAGAAGGCCTTGCCGCGCTTGGCGTCCGCGCGGGCCTTCTTGTGCATGATGTTGGCGAAATGGCTGTGGCCTGCCACGGGATCGATCTCCGGTGGTTGCGTGAGCGCCGAGCGTACACGACGACGCCCCGCGAGAGGCTCGCGGGGCGTCGAGAAGTGTTCGCGGGTCGAAGCGCTTAGCGCTTGCTGAACTGGAAGCGGGCGCGGGCGCCGCGCTGACCGTACTTCTTGCGCTCGCTGACGCGCGCGTCGCGCGTGAGGAAGCGCGCCTCGCGCAGGGCGGGCTCGAGGTTCGAGGCCGCCTTCACCAGGGCGCGGGCGAGGCCGTGGCGGACCGCGTCCGCCTGGCCCTGCGGGCCGCCACCCTTGACGTTCACGAAGACGTCGTAGCGGCTCTCGCTCTCGGTCAGGACGAGGGGCTGGCGCGCGGCGATGCGCTGCGCGGGAGTCGTGAAGTACTCCTTCCAGTCCTTCTTGTTGATCTGCATGACGCCCTCACCCTCGCAGATGCGGACGCGGGCGACGGCCGTCTTGCGGCGACCAGTACCCCACACGTAGCTACGCTGACCGACCATCTTCAGTCCTTCTTCCGGTTGGCGCCCGAGCCGAAGCTGATCGGCGTGGGCTTCTGCGCGTGATGCTCGTGACGATCACCCGCGTAGATCTTGAGCTTCTTCATCATCTGACGGCCGAGGTTCGTCTTCGGCATCATGCGCCGCACCGCGAGACGGATGATGTCCTCGGGGTGGCGCTCGTTCATGCGCGCGAAGGGGACCTCCCGCAGCCCGCCCGGATGGTGGGTGTGCCAGCGGTAGACCTTCTTCTCCTTCTTGGCGCCGGTGAGCTGGACCTTGCTCGCGTTGATCACCACGATGAAGTCGCCGACGTCGGCGTGGGGGGTGTACTCGGGCTTGTGCTTGCCCATGAGCCGGCGGGCCACCTCGGTGGCCATCCGCCCCAGCACCTCCTGGGAGGCGTCGACCACGAACCAGGAAGCCTGGCTGCGGTCGGTCTGCTTTACGGTCGTCTTCTGCATGGAATCGGTCCGGGGCTCGAGGCGCCCCTCCGTTTTGGGGGGCGCTGGCTCAGGCCAAGCGCCTGAAGGTAGCGGTCGGACCGACTCGGTCAAGCCGCGAACGCCCCGCCGGACTCATTCCGAAGGCGGGCGGTAGGCGACCGTCAGGGCCCCCACGGCCCCCGCCCCCTCCACGCGGACCGGCAGCCGGGGCAGCCGTCCGAAGCGCAGCTGGCGCGGATCGACGGCCCCCACGAGCAGGGCGCGGAGGGGCGCCGCCCCCACGTCCTCGGCTTCCTCGGGCAGCGGTCCACGACCGTCGCTCTCCCGGAGCACCCAGGCGCTGCGGCCGGGCTCGACCCGCAGGCGCCCGTCCGGGAGCAGCCGCCCCCCGTGCACCCCCACGACGCCGCCGCCGCTCCAGCGCACGTGCCCCTCGTACCCGCGCGAGCCCGCGTCGAAGAGCAGGGCCTCGATACGCCGGCCGCCCGCACCGCCGAGGTCCACGCTCAGACCGTGGACGCGGAAGCCCGGATCCCCCGGCGAGAGCCACGCGAGGCCCACCGATACGGCGGCCGAGGCCAGCAGCGTGCCCAGCACCTGGGCGGGGCCGCCCCGCAGCAGCCGCGTGAAGGCGGCCAGCGCCACCACGAAGACGAGCAGCAGCACGCCCTGCGTGCGGCGCTCTTCGGGCCGGTCGCGGTAGCGCTCCAGGCCGTCTACCCAGGTCGGGGGGCCGGAGCGCGCCAGGAGCGCGGTGCCCACCTCCGGTACCCACAGGCGCCGGCCCAGGATCTCCTGGACGTGCACCTGGGAGCCCGCACGCGTGACGCGTCCGAGGCCGAGCGTGCGCACCCCCTCCGGTCCGGCCGTCTCGCTGCGGCCGGCCTGACGCAGGGCCCGCCCGAGGTGCGGCGGCCAGCCGTGCCGGGGCCCGGGCCCGATCAGCAGGCCGCCCTTGCGCACGTAGGCGGCGAGGGCCCGGGCACGCGCGCGGCCGTCCGGATCGTCGTCGGACCACGCGTTCTCGCGCACGAGCACGGCGTCGAAGGCCAGCAGCTCCAGGGCGGACTCGAACGCCACCTGGGAGCCGTGCACCGCGGTCAGCGCGATGCCGGGCGCGAGGGTCGCCTGGGGCGTCTCCGGCGGCCCGGTGGCCCCGTCGAGCACGAGGAGCACGGGGCGCGGTCCCGGTGTCGTCTCGGACGTCGCCCGCACCCACCACGGCCCGGCGCCCTCGCCAAGCGCGGGCGAGCGGCCCTCGCCCAGCGGCACGGCCGCGCCGAGCCGGAGTCCGGCCTGGGCCCGGTCGGGATGCGGGTCGGCAGACGCGGCGGCCTCGGGCGCCGACGCGCGCAGCGGATGCCAGCCGGCCGGCAGCAGGTCGACGCCTGCCTCGGCGAGCACGGCCGCCCCGCCGAGGAAGGTCGCGACCAGCGCCACGACGAGCCCCCGGTGGCTGCGGGCCCAGGCGAGGGCGATCGCGAGGCCGGCGAGGACGAACGCAACCGGCCCCGGCACGACGGGCGCCCCGCCTTCGACCCAGGCGTAGGTGGCGAAGGGCGCGAGGGCGAGCGCCCAGGCCGGAACGCGCAAGGGGTGGGGCCGGCCGGCGGGCGCCACGGCGACCAGGAGGATCGCTGTGACCGCGACGAGGAGCGAGCCGTAGGCGGCGGGCTCCACGGGCAGGAAGGGCAGCCGCACCAGTCCGGTCGAGGGCAGCGCCAGCCCGGCCGCTAACAGGGCCACGGCGGGCACCGTCAGGTCGCGCTGCCCGGCGCTGCGGGGGGTAGGGGTCGCGTCGCTCGCCACAGGCGCCCCAACGTACAGGCGTCGCGCCGGTTCTCAGGCTCCGGAGCGCGTGCCCGACGTCAGCTCCCAGCGCACCTCGATGTAGGCGGGCGGCCGCGGGGCGGTGAGCGCGCGGCGCAGGCGCTCGAGCTTGGTCGTGTAGTCGTCTTCGTAGGCTACGTCGCCGCGTGCGCGGTCGGTCCGCCCCCACTCGACGGTGCGTGCGACGCGCTCGCCGCCGCGTCGCGTGGGCGGACAGGAGAGCACGAGGCGGACCTCGCCCTCCTCACGTGCGTCGGCGGGTGCGGGGAAGCGCGACACGTCGATGCGCGTCACGCTGATCCGACCGCGGAAGTCGCGATACAGGCGCGCGGCGACCTGCGCGGCGCTCACGGCCTCCTGGACGCGCTCCTTGCGGTCCTCCCAGACCTCGTCGGGATTCTGGGGGACTTCCTCCGCGATGCCTGTCACGACCGGCAGCTCGTACGGCAGTCGTGCCAGGTAGGTCTTGTAGGGTCCGCGCGGCAGCAGGCAGCCGTCGTCGGTGAGCAGCCGCCACCGGCGGACCTGCTTCTTGCCCTCGCCGGCCTTCCAGACGGCGACCCGGGCGACCGGCACGCGAAGGATCGGCGTCACGCGCGCCTTGTTGGGATAGAGCACGCGCACGTTGCGGACCTCGCGCACGAGCGGATGCCGCTCGACCACGCTGCGCACCGCGCCTTCCGCACGGGGGTCGTAGATCGAGATCGACAGCGAGGGGAACATGCGCGGCTGCAGCGTCCAGCGCACCCGGCCGTCGGCCCAGTCGGGCAGGCCCTCGAACTCGAGACTCTCGTTGCCGAGCCGGAACTCGTCGAGGCGGTACGTGTAGGCCCGGGCCTGGCGCATCACGATGCCCGCGAGCAGGAACACGAGCGCAGCGATCGTGAGGCGCACCAGCACGTGGCCGAGACGGCTCTCGAGCAGCGCGGCAAAGCGCTGGAGGTGGCTCGGGGGGGGCTTCTTGCGCGGCATGGCAGTGCTCGCCAAGAGATCGGTTCCGGCTCTCGGGGGCTGAACCACCACGCCTGCGCCCGGCCCGCGCGTCTTCACGTCTGTTTCGTCCTTTGTTCGCTCCGAAGGCCGTTGAGTTCGGATCCCCGAAACGCCGAGGAAGACATCGTGGTTCTGCGCGCAGGGCAGGACCGGGGAGCATCGTGAGCGAAGTCGCGCAACACGAACAGAAGCCCGACGCCGGGCCCGAGGTGCGTCTGGCCGAGTGCTGGGCCGAGGTCACGAAGGCCCTGGCGCTGTACCCGGACACGAACGAGCGCGTCCGGGCCAAGCTCGATGAGCTCTTCGATGCGCTGCACGGCGTGCTGCTGCACGGCCGCTCGGAGTCCGGTGTGGACGCGGAACGGGGCGTGACACTGCTCTTCCAGGACGAGCGCATCCACGTCGGCTCCTACGAGCACACCTTCGAGCCCTCCTCCACCCTCGCGTGGCTGCGGGAGCGTCTCGACCGCTCGGCGCTGGCCGGCGTCGAGCTGATGCCGGATCTCGACGCGGATGCGTTCGTGCGCTTCACGCGCCGCCTGCTCGACCACTACCTGCGCAAGGACGGCGAGCGCACGTTCGAGGCGCTGTGGCCGGAGCTGATGCCCGGCGTGGTGCTGATCGACCGCCGCTTCGAGGGCACCTTCGGCGGGCTGGCCGGCATGGGCTCCTACGCGGGCGGCCACGGCGGCTCATCCGGGCGCGGCGCCCGGCACTTCATCACCGGCCTGCTGACGCACCCGAAGGTGCGTCGCCGGCTCCTCGCGATCAAGGAGGAGCACGCGGAGGAGGACGGCGAGACCGAGGAGGCGTCCGCGCTGCTCCGCGAGCTCCTCGAGGACGTTCCGGCCGACGCGCTCCTGAGCCGCGACGCGCTCATCGACTGGGTCTGCGCGCGACTGGAAGACCTCTCGTCACGGCTCACGGGCGGCGGCGGGCAGCAGGCCAATGAGAGCGAGCGCTTCGCGAAGCTGCTGCACGAGGTGAGCGAACGCCACTTCGCACGCGAGGGTCCGAACCTCGACCGCATCAAGGCGGGCACGCACGTCGAGACGAAGCCGACCGGCGTCCGCAAGCGCGACGAGGAGATCGGGGACGACCTCGACAGCCTCGTTGCGGAGGTGCAGCAGCTGCCATCCGAGCTTGCGGTCCGGATGGGCGAGGACGACGAGGCCGCCGGTCCGGAGCAGATCGCGGTCGTGCTGCACTACGCGGTGCACCTGCAGCGCCCGGAGGAGCTACCCGGCCAGCAGGCGCTGCTGGAGAAGCTGCTGCGCAATCCCGGCCCGCGGGAGCTCGACATCCTGCGCGAGTACGTGCGCTGGGACGGCGAGGCGGACGCCGAGAGCGCGGCTCGTACGACGGCGGTGATCAACGTGCTCGAGCGCGCGGGCCGCACGCATCTCCTGCGCGCATGCGGCG
Source organism: Planctomycetota bacterium (assembly GCA_030065025.1). Lineage (GTDB taxonomy): Bacteria > Planctomycetota > PLA2 > PLA2 > JAEUHO01 > JAHEIK01. Next base: position 776 of record JASJDY010000022.1, on the reverse strand, counting down.
CGCTGTCGGCCGACTTCGTGGTCGAGACCTTCCCGGACCACTTCGGTCGCTTCCTCGGCGCGCTCGATCTCGACGTGGCGCGCGACGTCGCCGAGCTGGACGACGTGGTGCAGCGCGTCGGAGGACACGAACTCATCGACGCCGCGCACAGGCTGATGCCCGTCATCGAGGGGATCTCCCTCGAACAGGCGCACAACCTGCTGCAGAAGCCCCAGGAGTCGCGCCTCCCGCTGGCACGCCTCCTCCTGCAGGCGCACCAGAAGGTCGTGGTGTCGATCGTCGCCCAGTTCCTCCGCGACCTGGAGATCCCGGCGCCCGAGTCCTTCCTCTTGAGGACGATCCGGCCATACGCGCTGCTGACGCCGGAGTACCTGATGGGGCTGATCGACCTCCACCTCGGTCGCGTCAGCGCGTTCGCGCTGCGCACGCCCATCAGCGAGGTGCTGTGCCGGCACATCGCGGCCGTGGGCGACGCCGATCCGACCGACCGCTCGCGCCTCGAGTCGATCAAGCTCCTGCTGCGCTACCCCTCGTCGCGTGGCGAGGAGATGCTCAAGACGCTGCGTCGCTTCGGCTTCGGACCGTTCGGTGGCTCCGAGCCGCCGGCCGTGCGCAAGCTCGCCCGGTCCCTGCTCAAGAGCTGGCAGGCGGCCTGAGGAGATTCGGATGTGTGATCAGATCCTCGCGGATGACGAGTACGGCGCACGCCAGTCGGGTCCGATCTCCTTCGTGGACGAGCTCGTCGTCGCCATGACGAACGCGCGCATCTACGACCG
>JASJDY010000175.1 GCA_030065025.1 Planctomycetota bacterium | reverse complement strand
GCCCCCCACGACGCCTGAGGCGCAGACGGTCCCAGGCGTTCAGCAGTCGAGACGACAGCACGACGCCGTCGGCCGCGGCCGCGCGCGAGAGAGCGAAGCGCCGACGGCTGCGGCTCTTCGGCCACGCCACGATCTCGAGCACGATGCCCGCCCGCGCGAGGTGCGCCTGGTACGCCCGCCAGCGGTGGCGCACGACGGGCCCCTCCGGATCGGACGTGAGGACGGCGAGCAGTCGCGAGGCGGCCACGCCAGAGAGCCTACCCACGCCCAGCGCTGGCGCGGCAGATGTCGAGCACGGCATCCAGCCGCGTCGGGGCGCGGTTCTTCATCGCGAGGTAGCGGGCGTCCTCGGCCGTGAACGCGCGCATCTCGTCGTCGGCCAGGACGCCGAGGGCCGTGGCGAGCGCCTCGGCGTCGTCCGGCGCCTCGATCACGATGCCGCCGCGGCGGCCCATCGCCTCGTGCACGCCGTTCTGCGGCGTCGTGATGACCGGCAACCGCATGGCCAGCGCCTCGAGGCATACGAGGGAGCAGGGGTCGTACCAGGTCGGATGCACGAGGACATCCGCCGCCGCGTAGAGCGGACGCGGGTCCGTGGCCGGCCCCAGCGAGCGCACCCGATCGGCCACGCCGAGGCGGCGCGCAAGACGGCGCAGCCGACCCGGCAGCCGCCCCCCCGCGACGAGCAGCACCATCTGCGGCGTCAGCTCGCGGACGCGCGGCTCGGCCAGGGCCCGAATCGCCGTCTCGGCCCCCTTGAGCACGGGGTGGTGCGCGAGCAGCAGCCCGACGAACGCATCCTCCAGACCGTGCTCACGACGCAGATTGCGTCCCGCCGTCTCGAAGGGCTCGCGCTGGAAGTGCTCCACGTCGACGCCGTTGACCACGGTCACCGAGCGGTGCACCGCTGCCGGGTACACGGTCTTGATGCGGCCGCGGATCATCTCGGAGACGGCGATGACGCGCGGACCCTCGCGGCCGCCCAGGAGCGTGCGCTCGCAGCGGCGGAAGAAGTCGTGCTTGCGGCTGAATCTCCGGGCGAGGCGCGTGCCGAACGAGGCGCCGCCGGCGGCGCGGTCCTTCGCGCTCCGGGCGTCGTCCACGAGTCCGCCGTGCGGCAGGTACACGTCGCAGTCGAGCGCGTGGCGGATCGCGAAGACGACGTTGCAGCCCGCCTCACGCAGCGCCCGGGCGCCGCCCTGCGCGAAGGCCTCGTCGCGCTCCGGGCGTCCGCCCGGCACCTGGATCTTCAGCGTCTCGATCGGCTCGGGCGCCGTGCCCGAGATGGTGGCGAGCACGACCTCGTCGCCCGCGGCGACGGCGCGCAGCATCAACGCGAGCGTGTGCGCCTCGGCACCGCCGGGCGTGCCGTCGAGGCGATCGAGGAGGACGCCGAGCTTCACGCGGTCCCCGTCTTGGGGCGCGCCGCCTCACCGACGGGCGTACGCGGGACGTGTCGCCGGATCCGGGCGGCCTTGCGCCGGATGCGGCGCACGAGCCCTGCGTACACGCCGCGGCGCGGGATGTTGCGGCGCGCCATGTAGCGCACGAGGAAGCGCGCCTGCTCCAGCTCGCTCAGCGTGCCGTCCGGCACGGAGGAGAGCAGCGCGGCAAGGTCCTTCACGACGCGCGGGCCGAGCAGCCGCCGGTGACGCCGGAGTCGCTCCAGGTCGATGATGGCGACGCCCAGCGGCTCGGCGTCGGGATCGGCGAACACGTGGTTCAGGTACAGGTCGCGGTGGTTGTAGCCGCCGTCGTGGAGCGTGCCCACGGCATCGGCGAGCAGCTCGGTGAGGCGGCGCCTGCGTTTCGCGTCGAGCGCACCTTCGCGCAGCAGGTCGTCGAGCGGGCGCGCCGGCGCGAGATCGAGCGTGCCCGTGACGGCGCCGTGCTCGGGATCCACGCCCGAGAAGGCGATGGCCGCCGTCGGCACCCGCAGCGACTGCAGCTTGGCCAGCGCCTCCGCCTCGCGGGCGCGGCGTGCCTTCTTGGCGAACTTCACGTGGACGTGGCGCCCGCCGACGTCGAGCACGAGGTTCGCGCGCTTCTTCAGGTCGCGCGACCAGGTGCTGGCCCGGAGCACGTCGTCCACGGTGCGGATGCCCGCATGCCTCAGGAGTTCGAGCACCGGGTCCGGACCGAAGAGGGCGCTCATCGGGCGTCCCCGCCATCCAGGTCCCGGAACGTGCCGCGGTCCTTGATCTTGTCGATGCGCCGCGCGATCGCCTCCAGCCAAGGGCGACCGCCGCGCAGGGTGCCGCCGAGGTAGGCCCTCACGATCGCGAGCCGGAAGCGCGGCTCCGTCACCGGCCTGAGCGAGAGGGCCAGGGCGGCGAGCCCCTGGGCGCTGGCGGTGGGCGCTGCCTTGCGCCCCGTGCGCTCGAGGCGCATGAGATCGATGAAGGTGATGGCGCCGCGGCCGCCCGCGGGCGAGCCGTCCACGAGCAGGTGCCACGCCTGGAGGTCGGGGAAGAGGAAGCGCGCGGAGTGCAGGGCGCGGACGGCAAGCCCGATGCCCGCCGCGATGTCGAGGCGCTCCCGGACGGTGCAGCGCGGCAGGTGCTCGCGCAGCCACGCATCGAGCGCGATGCCCGGCGCTTCGCGCGTGACGAGCACGCCGGTGCGCACGCCGTCCACGTCCCCGATCGCCGCGAGCCAGGGCTCGGGCGCGCGGAACCCGGCTGCGCGCAGCGCCACGTGGTTCTCGAGCTCGACCAGCGGACTGCGCTTCTTCTCCGCGGGACGCGTGACCTTGACGTAGAGCGCGGTCCCCCCCACTTCGATGCGCCGCACCCAGCGCTTGGCCGTGCCCTCGACGACGCACCCTTCGTCGGTCGTGGCGAGGCGCGCGAGGTCGAGCCACCCGTGCTCGGCCAGACGCGGCCGCGCGCGGTCGAGCAGGAGACCTCGTCGTCCGTCGCCGTCCCAGGGCACGACGCGGTCGATGCCGCCTGAGATCGTGGCCGCAGCCGCCGCGCGCGCGAGGAGTCCGGTGGCGGAGTGGTCCTTGGGCCCGCCCACGAACGCCATCTCCACACCGAGCGCCTGGTTCGTCTTGCGCTCGGGGAGCGACGCCTCCACGTAGTCCGTGCCCTTCGCGTGCACGTGCGGCTTCACGGCGCGCAGGAGGCGATCCACGGTCTCGTCCTCGAACACGACGACGTGATCGACGCAGCGCAGCGCGGCGACGAGGGCGGCGCGCTCCGCTGCGGGCACCACGGGACGGCCGCGGCCGCGTTGACGCCGCACGGACGCGTCGTCGTTCACGCCCACGACGAGGAGGTCACCGAGCTCCGCCGCGGCCTCGAGGACGCGCAGGTGCCCTACGTGCAGCAGGTCGAACGCGCCGTTCGTGAAGACGATGCGCTTGCCTGCGGCGCGCGCAGTCTCGACCTCACGGAGCAGTACGTCTTCCGGGAGGATGCGACCGGGCGGGGTGGGCGCGTCCCGGCTCATGCGGTCGTCGCGTCCGGGTAGGGCGCGCCGGGGGCATCGGGTAACGGGCGCCCCTCTTCCTTGAGGATCCAGAGCACCGCCTCGCGCATGTCGCGCGCGACGAAGTCGGGGTCGTACGGACCGAGCACGGGCAGCGGCCACTTGTCACGTCCGCCCGCGAGCAAGACCCCCCGTGTGCCGGCGCGCTTGCCCGCGACGATGTCGCGCTCGCCGTCGCCGATGGACCAGCTCGCGGCGAGATCGATGCCCAGGTCTGCTGCCGCACGCCGCCACATGCCGGACTCCGGCTTGCGGTCTTCGTGCTCGCGCGCGTACGCCTCGACGCTCCCCTCGGGGTGGTACGGGCAGTAGTAGGAGCCGGCCAACTCGATGCCGTGCTCGGCGAGCATCCCGTCGAGGCGGCCGGCGACGGACTCGTACTGCTCGACGGTGTACTTCCCGCGCGCGATGCCGCTCTGGTTCGTCACCACGACGAGCGCGAAGCCGGCGCGCGCGAGCGCAGGCAGACCCTCCGCGACGCCCGGCAGCAGCTCGACGCCGTCGGGGTCGGACAGGTAGCCGGGATCATGGATCAGCGTGCCGTCGCGATCGAGGAAGACGGCTCGGCGGGTGGCGTGCGTGGCGCTCATCAGCGCGCGGATTGTACGCCGTGCTAGTTTCCGTCACACATGCGCCCCCTGCCCGTCACGCTTCTGTTCGCGCTTCTGGCGGTCCTCGCGCTCGGCGGCGGCGCGGCCGATGCCAAGGGCGGAGCCAAGGAGCTCAAGCCGCTCAAGATCAAGAACGACCTCTATCCCGAGGCGTTCCGCAAGCGCGTCAACGCAGCGGTGGACGAGGGCGTCGAGTACCTGATGAAGCGCCAGGCGATCGACGGGAGCTGGCCGGCCAACAAGGCGCTGAAGGAACAGGGCTTCCACCTGGGGCACACGGCGCTGATGACGTTGGCGTGCCTCAAGGGCGGCCTGACCAAGCGCGATCCCGGCATCCGCAAGGCCGTCGACTGGATGCGCACACAGAAGATCGACAAGACCTACAGCGCCGGCGTCGTGCTGATGGCCATCCACGCGCTCTACAACCCGAGCGACGAGCGCTCGATCGTGAAGGTCGACAAGTACGGGCAGCGCAAGATCGAGGATCCGTGCCTGACGGACATGATCCCGAAGGACCGCGCCCTGATGAAGAAGGCGCTGTCGTTCCTGCTGAAGAACCAGCACGGCGGCAACTGGCGCTACCCGGGGAGCCACAGCCACGGCGACACCTACACCGAGGGCGGCTTCGACCTCTCGAACACGCAGTATGCGCTGCTCGGCCTGTGGGCCGCGAGCCGCTGCGGGTTCAAGATCCCGAGCAAGGTGTGGATGGACTCGCTCGACTGGCTGTTGAAGGCCCAGGAGCGCACCGGCCGCAGCGTGAAGCTGCTCGTGAACGAGGTGCGCGGCGACTACCGCGTCGCGTGGACGGAGAAGGCCAAGGCGCGGGGCTTCCGCTACATCCCTGGCGGCTCCCCCACCGAAGGGCTCAAGCCGGTCACGGGCAGCATGACGACCGCGGGCATGGCGTGCGTCGCGATCTGCCAGGACGAGCTGTGGGGTTCGCGTCGCTTCGACCCGAAGATGCGCAAGCTCTCGCGGCGCAGCATCCGCGACGCGCTCGCCTGGATGCAGGACAACTTCGACGTGACGCGCAACCCGGGTGAGCCGGGCGGCGGCTGGCACTTCTACTACCTGTATGGCATGGAGCGCGCGGGCATCCTCGCGCGCTGCCGTTTCATGGGGAAGCACGACTGGTACAAGTCCGGCGCGGACTGGCTCCTGGCCAAGCAGCGCTCCAACGGCTCCTGGTCGGCGAGCACGGACGAGCAGCTCGACACGGCGTTCGCCATCCTCTTCCTCAAGCGCAGCACCACCCGCGCCCGGAACCCGGCAATCACCGTCCCTAGCCGCTGAGCCGCGCACGTATCATGGCCGCATGCGGATGCCGGTCCTGATCGTCGCCTGTCTGATCCTGCTCCCCTTCGTCCCCGCCCACGCGAAGGAACCGTGGGCCGACGAGCCCGCCTTCAAGTCGCTGGTGAAGCAGGAGACGAAGACGCTGCGCGGCCTGCTCACCACGGCCTTGAAGAAGGACTACCGCCGCCAGGCCTGGTACCTCGCCGATCGCCTCGTGCAGCTCGACCCGACCGACGACAAGGCCACGGACGTACTGGACCGCTGGGACGGCCAGGAGCTCACGATGGGCCAGGTCCCGAACAAGGGCTGGGTCAAGAAGCGCGACGGCACGCTGCGCAAGCTGGGCGATGCGTACTTCCACTTCGGCGAGGTGCTCGAAGCGTCTGGCATGGACCCCCTCAAGTACTACCCGATCAACATCCGCGCGCACGCGTACGGCAGCCAGGCAGGCAACCTCCTGACGGCGCTGGATCAGGCCGGCTACGTCTGGCTCGGTGTCTACGGCGCCAAGCCGCGCAAGGAGGTCGACACGCTGCTGGGTGAGGCGTGGTCGAGCTTCACGTTCCCGCAGGAGTACGAAGACAAGTACCTCGAGGCGCGCGCCGTCTGGCCCGAGGCGAACGGCGCGCGCTGGGGCCAGTGGCTGCTGCTGACCGACCACGGCTACAAGGAGGCGCTGCGCCTCCTCGGCATGCTGCGCGCAGCCGAGACGTGGATGGTCGACACGTTCGGATCCAAGGCGAAGAAGAACGACAAGACCGTCACGCGGCTCCTGGTGTTCAGCGAGTGGCAGGCGTACGACAAGATCGGCCGCCCGCTGCTCGAAGGTCGCAAGCGTCTGGATCCCGCCGACTTCGACGGCACCTCGGGCTGGCACGACCGCCGCTACGACCGGCTGATGGTCTGCTGGCGACACCGCGACAACCCCTACCTCGGCGACGACGACCTCATGCTGGGCCACGCCGCGAAGGTGATGGCGCGTCGCCACCTGGCCGGCGGCGCGGGCGGCTCGGTCCAGGGCAAGGGCTACTGGCTGCTCGAGGGCCTGCGCGGGGCCTTCGAGGGCTTCCGCTTGGACCAGGACGGAAATGGCGAGATCGACCCGGGCTCCTGCTGGCGCCTGGCCGTGGCGCGCGTCCTGCGCGACCAGGGCCTGCTGATTCCGTGGGACGAGTTCATGGAGCTGAGCGAGCTCCAGGGCAAGAAGCTCGATCGCCCGACGATCAAGATCAAGTTCGGCGGCACGGAACGCGATGCGAAGAACGTCGACATCGTCGCCGCCCAGGCCACGGCCCTGGTCGTGGGCATCCTGAAGACCGACGGCGGTAAGAAGCGCAAGCGCTTCGCCAAGCTGGTCGGCGACCTGCTGAAGCGCGACAGCCTGCCGGACATCGACAAGACACTGGGCCTCAAGAAGGGCAAGGCCGTGGCGATGGCCGAGGTCGCGATGGACGCAGCGCATGGACTCGAAAACAAGTAGGACGTAGGGAACCCGCGCTCGTCGCACGTCGTAGAGAACGGTCCGACCGACGACGAAAACAAACCGACGATGACTCCCAAGACCCCCTACGAGCTGTTCGAGCATGACGACGCCGCGCCCATCAAGGCATGGACGCGCGGCGTTGCGCTCGAGGACGAGGCGAAGGCGCAGCTGCGCAACGTCGCGAAGCTCCCGTTCATCCACAAGTGGGTAGCCGCAATGCCGGATGTCCACTGGGGTCTCGGTGCGACCATCGGCAGCGTCATCCCGACGCACCGGGCCATCATCCCGGCCGCCGTCGGGGTGGACATCGGTTGCGGCATGATGGCGTCGCGCACGACCCTGACCGCGAACGACCTGCCGGACAACCTGCACCCGCTGCGCCGTGCCATCGAGCGTGCGGTCCCCGTGGGCATGAACAGCCACCAGAAGACGCCGGCGCCGAGCGAGAACGCGTGGAAGAAGATGGCGCCCGCGTTCAAGCGGATCATGGGCAAGCACCCCAAGATCGGACAGAAGTCGCCTGAGAAGCAGCTGGGGACGCTGGGCGGCGGCAACCACTTCATCGAGGTCTGCCTGGATCAGGAGGACCGCGTCTGGGTGATGCTGCACAGCGGATCCCGCGGCATCGGCAACATGATCGGCCGCTACTTCATCGCGCTCGCCAAGAGGGACATGGCGACGCACATCCGCAACCTGCCGGACAAGGACCTCGCGTACTTCGAGGAGGGCGCGCAGCACTTCGAGGACTACGTCGACGCCGTCGGCTGGGCGCAGCGCTACGCGCGCAAGAACCGCGACCTGATGATGCGCTACGTGCTGGAGTCGCTGGCGCGCATCCGCGCCTTGCCGAAGTTCGAGTCGCATCTCGAGGCGGTCAACTGCCACCACAACTACGTGCAGGTGGAGCATCACTACGGCGCGGACGTCTGGGTGACGCGCAAGGGTGCGGTGCGCGCGGGCCGCGGCGAGATGGGCATCATTCCGGGCAGCATGGGTGCGCGTTCGTATCTGGTGCGCGGTCTGGGCAACCCGGAGAGCTTCGAGAGCTGCAGCCACGGCGCCGGCCGCGCGATGTCGCGCAAGGCGGCGCGCCGGCGGTTCTCGGTGAAGGACCACGAGCGCATGACGCGCGGTGTGGAGTGCCGCAAGGATGCGGGCGTGCTCGACGAGACGCCGGCCGCCTACAAGGACATCGACGCCGTGATGGCGGCGCAGACGGACTTGGTGGAGGTGGTGCACACCTTGAAGCAGGTCGTGTGTGTGAAGGGGTAGGTGGGATCGCGCTCTCGCTCGCGCTCCCGCTCGAATGTCGGCCGCGCGCATGTGGCTCGACCGAGGGTCGAGCGCGAGAGCGAGCGGGAGCGCGAACGCAGACGTTGAGCTTGCCGTCCTGCCGGTAGCCTGAGCCCATGTCCTCTCCGATCACCATCGACGGCAGCCAGGGCGAAGGCGGCGGGCAGATCCTGCGCACCGCGCTCGCCCTCTCCCTGGCGACCGGCACGCCGGTTCGCGTGGAGAACATCCGCGCGGGACGTCGCAAGCCCGGCCTGCTGCGCCAGCACCTGACCTGCGTCGGCCTGGCGACGGAGATCGGCGATGCCGAGGTCGAGGGCGCGGAGATGGGCTCCCCCACGCTGCGCTTCGAGCCCCGCGGCTGCCACGCCGGCAGCTACCACGCCCAGGTCGGCACGGCCGGAAGCACGAGCCTGGTCGCCCAGTCCGTGCTGCCTGCGCTCATGGTCGCGGACGGGCCCTCGGAGCTGGTGATCGAAGGCGGTACGCACGCGCGCTCTGCGCCCCCATTCGAGTTCCTGCGCGACTCATGGTCACCCCTGATGGCGCACGCCGGCGGGCACAT
>JASJDY010000178.1 GCA_030065025.1 Planctomycetota bacterium | reverse complement strand
TCAGCGCTTCAGGCGTCCGCGCTCGAAGCTCTCCACCAGCGCCGTCTCGCGTCGATCGACGGCGAAGCGGATGCGCACGATCGCCGCGTAGCCGGGCGAGGCGTCGGCGTGCATCGGCACCACGAGAGCCAGGTCGGCTCGAGCCCCGCCGGCGAGCTGCAAGGAGACCGTGGGGATGCGCCGCGTGCCGGCGGGATACGCCCGCTCGATGACGTTCAGCACACCGCGGGGCGCTGGGCGGTTCGAGATGTAGTAGACCTGCTGCAGGTCGGTGCGCAGGAAGCCGACGAAGCCATTCAGGACCGCGACGAAGTACGTGCCCGGCGGCATGTCCACGCGCTGAAGACGCGTCGGCGCCCCCCCACCGAAGAACGCGGGCGCATCGCCGGTGGCCCAGAGGTCGAGGACGTGCAGGTCGGTGTGCACCAGCCCGAGCAGGACGGGGGCCTGGGTCGACGCCAGCACGAGCTTGTCGAGGGCGTCGAACGCCACGTCCGGGTTGGGCGCGAAGCTCGCGGGCCTCGTAGGCGCGCGGACGGAGACGACCTGCAGCGGCTGCGCCACGAGCGACTTGATCCCCGCCGGCGGCTTGCCGTGGTTGTCTTGCCCGTACACGCGCTCGAACACCTCCCGCTGGTGCCCTTGCCAACCCTCGAAGATGCGCGGCTCCAGGGCCGCAGGCCGGAGGCGCGCGCCGTGACGCGCGCGCACGTGCATCGCCGGGATGCAGCTGCGGCCGGGCTCTTCCCAGCGTGCGGTGCGGATGCCGGTCCACGCTCGGCGCACGTCGGGGCGCGGCGCGGCGGCGGGATCGTCGGCGCGCCAGCCGCGTAGCGACGGCCGCAGGTCCCACGGCGTGCGATCGAACGCCGACCCGCCCCGGACCACCGAGTCCATCACCAGGGCGATGCCCGGCTCGAGCCCGCTGCCGGGATAGGGATCGCGCCACGAGCTCGTGTACTCCGACACGTTGCCGAGCATGTTGAAGCAGCCGATCCAGGACGCGCCGCCCGGGAAGTGGGTCACGGGCCGCGTCTCGGGCTCGTCCCCGCGGCGCAGGGCCTTGCCTCCGTTGACGTTGTCATCGAAGCCGCGGCCGCGCGAGTCCCACGGGAAGCGCAGGCCCTTGGGGCCACGTGCCGCGTACTCCCACTGCTGCTCCGTCGGAACGTGGCGACCGCGGTAGAGCGCGTAGTCCACGGCCTCCAGGAGCGAGACGCCGCGCACGGGGTAATCGCCGCGGTTCACGTCGTAGATCGCACCCGGCCACGTCGCGGGCGGCAGCTTGCTGAAGAACGCGAGTCGCACGTCACCCGGGACGTCACGGTCCTTGACGCGCTCGTACGTCCGATCCACGTCGATGACGCCTTCGCGATCGCGTACCTCGTACGCCTTCCAGCGATCGAGCAGCACGAGGCGGTTCGCCATGTAGAGCTGCCGCGCAGCACGCTCGACGACGCCCGGTCCCGCCGGCCGCTCGGGCACAATCACGCGGACGATCTCCGCAAGCGTGCGCGGCGGATGATCGGAGGTGTTGTAGAAGACCTGCGCCGTGGACCACAGGTAGCCGAGGTACAGGTGGTTGCGGAGCTCGAAGCGATCGATGAGGTACTCGTCGAGCCGCACGCGGTGGACAGGCACCTCGCTGAGCAGGCCGACGTAGTCCCCGACCCGAGGCGCGACCTGGAGGCCCCGTACGAAGTCACGGGGTGAGCCGATCACCGCAGTGCCCTCGGGCACGCGCACCTCCTGGCTCGCCCGCGCGCTCACACGCGCCACGCCGCCGAGCAGCCACTCCCGGAAGCTCGGACTGCTGAAGTCGGGGCGCTTCGCGCTCGGGCGCTCCCGCTCCTCGGGCGGCAGCACCATCGGCTCCGCCTGCGGCTGGGGCTCCTCGCCGGGCTGGACGACCTCCGGCTGGATGCGCTCGGGCGGCGGCTCGGCCTCCGGCGGCGGCGGGCGGAGCTCGGGCTGCTTCGGCGGAGACGGCTGCAGCTCCGGCTTGCGCGCCGGCTGCTTCGGCTCGGGATCGGGCTCCAGCCAGGTGGGCGGGATGTCCGCCGTCCCCTTGTTCCCCGGCTCCGGCTCGGAGCCGGTGAACGTGTCCCAGGCCCACCACACGACGAGCGCCAGCGCGAGCGTCGCCACCGCGAGGGCGAGGAGGTTCTGGGGTCGGTCGCCGCGCATGCCGGGATCCATCATGGCACGGATCCCCTCGCCGGCTGGAGGCCCCTACCGGACGTTCGACGCCGCCAGTGCGGTGTGTCGTCCCGCTAGTTGCCGGATGCGGGGAACAGGTCGTCGAGCGCGGCCCGCGCCTCGTCGTCGACCGTGACCTCGAGGGCGCCGAGGTTCTCCTGCAGCTGCGCGATGCTCGTCGCGCCGAGGATCACGCTCGACACGCCCGGCTGCGCCGCAGCCCACGCCAGGGCGAGCTGCGTGCGCGTGCAGCCGAGTCGATCGGCGGTCGCCTTCATCGCCTTGGTCTTCTCGCGGCCCTCGCCGGCGAAGAGCTGCTCGCGTAGCCACTCGATGCGTGCGAGGCGCGTGTCCTCGGGCACGGCGTCGTCGTACTTGCCCGTCAGCAGGCCGGACGCCAGCGGACTCCAGACGACGAGGCCCATGCCGTGGTCTTCCGCCGCCGGTTGGACGTCCCCCTCGACCTTGTCGCGGACGAGCAGGTTGTACTGCGGCTGCTCCACCTGAGGACCGTAGGCGTTGCGCCGGTCGGCGATGGCGTGGGCTTCGCGAATCTGCGCGCCCGTCCACTCGCTCGTGCCCCAGTAGAGGAGCTTCCCCTGCCGGATCAGATCCTCCATGGCGCGCACGGTCTCTTCGAGCGGCGTCTCCTCGTCGTAGCGATGGCAGAAGAGGATGTCGAGGTAGTCGGTGCCGATGCGCTGCAGGCTGCGCTCGACGGACTCGACGATGTGCTTGCGCGAGAGGCCGCGGTCGTTCACGTCCTGGCTCATGGGCCAGAAGCACTTGGACGAGATCACGAGGTGATGACGGGGCAGCGCGGCCAACGCCTTGCCCATGATCGTCTCGGCGGCACCGAGGGCGTACACGTCGGCGATATCGAAGAAGTTGACGCCGGCGTCGAACGCAGCGTGGAGGATCTCACGCGTGGTGCGCTCGCTGGTGATCGATCCACCGAACGTCGTCCAGCCGCCGAGGCTCAGCGTGCTCACCTTGGTTCCGCAACGCCCCAGCGGGCGGTAGGTCATGTCGGCCACGGTCGTCTCCTCCGTCGAGGCGCCGACTCTACAGCCGATCAGCGTTGCTTCAGACCGAACATCCGGTCCGTGGTGTTCTCGGTGTGGCACGCCATGCAGGAGGCGACCTTGCCGGCGCTCGTCACGATCAAGTCGTTCGCGGTGACGGTGCCGTAGACCCAGCCACCGTCCGTGCCTTCGGTCTTCGGATCGAGCTTCAGCATGATGTAGAGCGCCTCGCGCTCACCCGCGTGGAAGGGCTTCCCGTCGCGCATCACGGTCGTGTAGACGGGCTGGCCGCCGAGCTCCTTGACTTCGCCTTCGCCGGCCACGACATGGAAGGCCTCTTTGACGAGCACCTGCCCGACCGGCTGTGCCTTGCCCTTGGAGGCGGCCAGGTAGGCAGGACGGTCCTTGGCATGCAGCCAGTAGAGCTTCCGTCCGTGCGTGTCTTCGTGCTCGCTGGCGCTCTCGCGGATCTGCACGGGCGGGATGCGGCAGAGCGTCGGTGCCCAGCGCATGTGGTCATCGAGGTTGCCGTAGTCGCCGTACGCCTTGACCGCGGCGAGAAGCGCGGCGTGGAAGCGCTCGTCGTTCGTGGCCTCCGCTTTCGGGTACTCCCGGAGGGCCTCGAATGTCGGGTTCTGCTGGAGCTTGTTGAAGTCGATCGGCGACGGGTCGTAGAGCGGACGGTCGACCACCGGCTCGACGGCGGCGGGCTCCTCCTCGCCGCACGCGGTCAGGAGCAGCACGCAGGACAGGACAAGAAGGGTTCGCATCACGCCTCCACAGGCAAGGTACGCATGTGCGGCGACGGAGCACGCAAGACGCGTGCAAAACCGGCCGTGCTCCGCTGCCCTTGGCACGTGCAGGTATCTTCCACGCGGAGGTGCTCATGGTGGGGATGCGGATATCGTTGGCGTTGGCTCTTGTCGTGCTGCTGGCCGCACCCGCGTCGGCCCGCGAGTTCGACGGCACCGTCGTCCAGGGCAAGCTCGGCAGGGAGCTGGACGAGGCGATCCAGCGCGCCACGAAGGGCGGCTTCTGGGGCGCTGTGCTGGTGGCGAAGAAGGGCAAGGTCCTCCTCGCGAAGGGCTACGGCTTCGCCGACTACCGCACGACGCCGAACACGCCGCTCACGCTGTTCGAGATCGCCTCGACGAGCAAGCCATTCACGGCCGCCGCGATCCTCAAGCTGCAGGAGCAGGGCAAGCTGAAGACGTCGGACGCGATCACGCGCTTCTTCCCTGACGTGCCGGAGGACAAGCGCTCGATGCGCGTGATCCACCTGCTGCAGCACACGTCGGGCCTGAGCAACCGCGTCGGCGTGTCCTACGCGTCCACGCTCTCGCGTAAGGACTACATCGCGCACGTCTTCAAGGCGCCTAGGGCGCACACGCCGGGCGAGTACTTCGCCTACAACAACGCCGGCTACGCGATCCTGGCTGCCATCGTCGAAGTGGCCTCCGGTACCAGCTTCGAGGCCTACTGCGAAGAGCACCTGTTCGCGCCCGCGGGCATGAAGGACACGGGCTTCATCCAGGACAAGGACCTGCTCGGACAAAAGCGGGCCGCAGAGCGCCTAGGCGCGGGCAAGGCCGGCATCAGCGCCGTCGACTGGTTCTGGGGCTGGGGCTACCGCGGCATGGGCGGTGTGGTCACCACCGTCCACGACCTGCTCGCCTTCGACCGGGCGCTGCGCAAGGGCAAGCTGCTGAAGGAAGAGACGCACGACCTCTACTACGAAGAAGGGCTCTCGAGCTACGCCTGCGGCTGGCGTGTCGGCACCTCCCCCACCGGCGGGACGACGGTGAGCCACAGCGGTGGCGTGCAGGGCTTCCGCTGCATGTACACGCGGCTGCTGGAGGACGACATCGTCGTGGCGGTCTGCACGAACGACGGCGGCGACCCGCACCTGGTGGCCAAGACGGCGCAGGACCTGCTGCTTCCACCCGCGCGCGTCGAGGCGACGATCGACTGCAGCCAGGTGAAGCTGTCGGAGCATCGCGCGGCGCAGTGGAAGACCGGCATGACCTGGTCCGCGACGGCGCGTGGCGCGACCGCAGTGATCCAGCTCCGCGATCCAACGAAGAACGCGGTCGCGACGATGCGCGTGCCGAAGGCCAAGCTGCGCGGCGTGATCGGCGAGCTCCAGCGCGCGATCGCCACGCGCAAGCGCGACGACGCCGGCGGGCCGCCAGCCGCCGAGGGCGGCATCTACTTCTCTGCCTATCCCAAGGGATCCGCCACGCTCGAGCTGACGGAGCAGCTGCGCATCGTCGTGATGCCGCACTACAACCGCACGGACAAGCGCGTCACCTTCGTGCTGCTCGACGACAAGCACCGCATGTGGACGGTGATCGTCCGGATGAACGTCGCTGCCGGGCTGGAGCTCCTCGCAATGCTCCGGAAGCTGCGCTGAGGCGCACGGCTACTTGAAGATCTTCAGGACCTTCAGGAGCCAGATCAGCAGGACCGCACCGCCCACGCCGACGAGGAAGCGGCCGATGCCGTCTTCGGGTACGAGCCCGATCGTGGGCGCGAGGTGGGTGCCTAGCGACGAGCCCACGATGCCGACCACGACGTTCGCGATCAGGCCCATCTGCTTGCCCGTCTTCATGAGCTTGCTGGCGATCCAGCCGATGAAGCCGCCGACCACGATGGCGATGAGGATGTTCATGCGGGCCCTCCGGCTAAGAGCCTAGGCTGCGCCCTCCGGCACGGCAACGAGGCGGCGGGCCTTGCGCGCGTACGCCAGGCGGTACGCGCCGGGCAAGAAGTACAGCGCGAGCACGGTGGCACCCGCGACGCCGCCCGCGATGGCGAGGGCCAACGGCGGCCAGAACGTGCCGCCGTCGAGTAGGAGCGGCATGAAGCCGGCGATGGTCGTGAGCGTCGTCGCCATGACGTGGCGCGTCGACCGCACGACGACCTCTGTCATCGCCTTGCGATCGCCGCGCGCGGCATCGGGGTCGCCGCGGATGGAGGCCAGGACGGCGATCGAGTCGTTGATGGCGATCCCGACGAGTCCCATCGTTCCGACGATGGCCATGAAGCCGAAGTTCTGGCCGAAGACGTAGAGCGACATCAGGCCGAGACCGACGCTGAGTCCCCCCACCGCGAAGATCACGCCGGCCAGGCGGAACGAACGAAAGGCCATGACCAGGACGGTCACCATGAGCACCATCAGGAGCGCGACGGACGCCATCAGCCCGCCGACCGCTTCCTCGCGCTCTGCCTGCTCGCCGCCGAACTCCAGGCGGTAGCCGGGAGGCGTCGTGAAGTCGGCATCGTCGAGTGCTTGCTGGTAGGCAGCGAGCACGGCAGAGGGCAGCACGCCGGCCGTGATGTAGGCCTGCACGGTGTTCACGCGGCGTCCGCTCCGGCGCGTGATGGCGCCTTCCTCGGGCACGAGTGTCGGCTCGCCCAGTGCGGACACGGGCACGACGCCACCGGCCGCGGGCGCGATGAGGTCGAGCGTGGCAAAGCGCTCCGCGTCGTCCCGGGCCTCACGCGCCAGGCGAACGCGCACGGGCAGCTCTTCGGTGGCCTCGAGCCAGGAGCCGCCGGAAGCGCCTTCCAGCGAAGCATCCAGCTGTGCCGCGACATCGCGGTTCAGGAGACCCGTGCGCCGGAGCGCGGCCTCGTCGACGTCGAGGCGCAGTTTGGGTCGTGCGCCCGCCAGGGACGCGCGCGTGTGAATGACGTCGGGAACGCGGGCGAGGACGCCGCGGGCCTGCTCGCCGAGCTCGCGCAGCGTGTCGAGGTCGGGCCCGAAGATGCGCATCTCGATGGGCGCATCGAAAGGCGGCCCCTGCTCGAGATTGCGCACGAGGAACGTCGCCTCGGGGAACGTCTCGTCCAGCAGCCGCTGCAGGCGCCGAACATGCACGACGGCCTCGTTCCACGTCGTCAGCTGCACGAGCGCCTCGGCGTAGTTGGCCGCGCCTTGCTGGCCGCCGAGCATGTTGTAGTAGAACTTCGGCGCGTCCCGGCCGACCGCCCAGTGCACGCCGGCGACGACGTCGTCCTCCAGAAGCGTGCGCCGCGCGACCTTCGTCAACTCCGTCGTGCGCTCGAGCGACGCGCCGGAGGGGAGCATCAGCTCGACGCGCACCTGGTCACGATCGGACGGCGGGAAGAACTGCTCGGGCAGGCGCCCGGCCATCTGGAAGCCCACGAGCGGCAGCGCCGCTGCGAAGACGACCGCCAGGACGGGATGCCGCAGCATGTAGCTGACCGAGGCGCGGTAGATCCGCGTGAGGGGCCGAAACGAGATGCCGTCCACCCAGAAGCCCCGGCGCACCAGGCGTCCACCGCCGAGCAGGCCAATGAGCGTGGGCACGATCGTGAGGGCCAACGCGTAGCTGGAGAGCAGGGCGAGGATCACGCTCAGCGCGATGGATCCCACGAACTCGCCGGCCGGCCCCGGGAGCAGGACCAGGGGCATGAACGCG
Source organism: Planctomycetota bacterium (assembly GCA_030065025.1). Lineage (GTDB taxonomy): Bacteria > Planctomycetota > PLA2 > PLA2 > JAEUHO01 > JAHEIK01. The sequence goes on along the minus strand of JASJDY010000178.1, from coordinate 943 downwards.
AAGACCGTCGTGAGCGTCGAGCCGACGAGCGGCACGGCGAGGAAGCGCACGCTGCCGCGCACGGCCTCGCCGGGACTCGCGCCGTCGCGAAGACGGTGCACGACCTCGTCGACCATGATGATCGCGTTGTCGATCAGGAGGCCGAGCGCGATGATGAGTCCGGTGACGCTCATCTGGTGGATCGGGACGCCGAGGAAGCGCATGCCGGCCAGGACCATCAGCGTGGTCAGGGGCAGCGAGATGCCGACGACGAGCGCCGAGCGCCAGCCCATGACGAAGAACGTCACCACGATGACGAGCAGCACGCCGAGCAGGAGGTTCTCGAAGAGGCCGGACAGACGCGCCTCGACGTAGACGTTCTGATCGAAGATCACGTCGACCGCGACCGCGGGCGGCAGCCCGGCGCCGAAGCCCTCCACGGCCTCGCGCATGGCCTGGGACCAGCGGTCCGTGCGGCGATCGCTCGCCATGCGTGCCGCGACGGCCACACCGCGCTTGCCGTCGAAGTATGCGCGCTCCGCCTCGGGCGTCCGGACGGTCTTCGTCACCTGGCCGAGATCCCCGATGCGGAGCAACTGCCCGTCCTCGCCGACACGCACGGAGAGATCGCGGATGCGCTTCAGTGAGTCGAGCTCACCGCTCACCTCGATCAGCAGATCCGACTCACTGCCGCGCACGAGACCGGCGGCGACCTTCGCGTCGAGCGCCTGCACCTGGCGCGCGACGTCCAGCGGCGAGAGACCGACGCGCGCTATCGCATGCCGATCCAACTCGATGCGCACCTCTTCCTCGGGTGCGCCGATGAGATCGACGAAGGCCGTGCCCGGCACGTCGCGCGCGAGCTCCCGCAGCTCCTCACCGAGGCGGCGCAGCACGGCGAGGTTCGGCTCGGTGTCTGCGGCCCAGCGCAGCGACGCGATCAGCGTGAACGCATCGGTCTGCT